>DFJU01000140.1:0-3594 GCA_002373755.1 Bacteroidales bacterium UBA3663
ATGGCCCTGCTCACCGCCGTCTATGTGATTCTGGGCGGCTACAAGGCGACGGCCATCAACGACTTCATCCAGGGCATCATTATGCTGTTCGGCATCACCACCGTGATTGCAGTGGTGCTCAACGGACAGGGCGGACTCAGCGCAGCCGTGGCCGAGATGGCCCGCAAAGTGCCGACAGAATTTGACCTTGCATCGGACAAGGCCGGACTTTTCGCCAACTTCGAGGCCGGCGACTTCGCCTCGTGCTGGGGTCCGAACGTGATGAGCCTCATCGGCGTCATCGTGCTCACCTCGCTCGGCACATGGGGCCTGCCACAGATGGTCGGCAAGTTCTACAGCATCTCCGACGAGGGCGCAATCCGACGCGGCACCGTCATTTCGACCATCTTCGCGCTGGTTGTGGCCGGCGGCTGCTACTTCCTGGGCGGATTCGGCCGTCTGTTCGACGAGCCGGCCATCATCGGCGGAAAGAAATATGCCTACGACTCGATTGTGCCGTCGATGCTCGAACATCTGCCCGACGCGCTCATCGCCCTTGTCGTGCTGCTCGTTCTGTCGGCCTCGATGTCAACGCTGGCATCGCTCGTCCTGACATCGTCATCGACCATGACGCTCGACCTGATTTACCGCGACAGGCGCGCATCGGCCGATGAAGTTTCCGAGGGTGAAATTGACGACACCGTGGCCGAGAAGAAGGAGCGCCGCAAGGTGGTCATCATGCGCGTGCTGATTGTCTTCTTCATCGTCATCTCGCTCCTGATTGCACTCAACCCGCCGCAGTTCATCGCCCAGCTGATGGGCATCTCGTGGGGAGCATTGGCCGGAGCCTTCCTTGCCCCGTTCCTGCTGGGTCTCTACTGGAAGGGCGTGACGACAGCCTCTGTCTGGGCCTGCTTCGTGTGGGGCGTCGGCCTCACGGTGGTCAACATGATGACGGGCAACGCCCTGCTGAACCCGATTGACTGCGGTGCCGTGGCCATGGTGGGCGGATTCGTCGTCGTGCCGCTGGTGAGCCTTTTCACCCCGAAAATGAAAGAAAATGCTGTGAAACGAATCTTCAAGTGCTATGACAAATAAAATTTTACGTCCGATGTGCCTTGCCGCCATGATCTGCGCAGGTGCATCGGCCAACGCCCAAGGCTCAATCGACTGGAACAAGGAGCTGAAGGAACGCATCACCGTCAACGGATACGCTCAGGCGGGCTACACATACACGCACGTTGATGGAGAAAACAAGAACACCTTCGACGTGAAGCGCACGCTCCTTTGGGCCAAGGCACGCATCACCGACCGCTGGTCATTCCTCTTCATGCACGACTTCAACAGCCAGGTGCAGGAGTTCTACACCGACTACCGCATCACCGAGGGCAAAGGGCTGACCATCCGCTTCGGCCAGTTCAAGAACCAGCTGTCGCTCGAAAACCCGCTCTCACCCGTCGTTGTCGAGCTGGTCGATGTGCTCAGCCAGGGCGCAACCTACCTGTCGGGCTGCGGCAGCGACCCCCTCTTCGGCGTGAACTACGGCCGTGACCTCGGCATCGACCTCTACGGCGAGTTGGCCGACGGAAAGCTGCGCTACAACCTCGAAGTGATGAACGGCCGAGGCATCAACAAGAAAGACCTCGACAACAAGAAGGACATCATCGTCAAGCTCGACTATCGTCCGATGGACGGCCTTCGCTTCGTGACATCGGCCCAGAAGGGCTACGCGACCGCAGTGGCCACGAGCATCTATGACGAGAGATATGACTGGAAGACCGACTCCTACTACACAACCATCGCCGTGGGCGAGACCTACCGCCGCGACCGCTGGACCGTCGGCGCCGAATACAAGAGCAACGGCGGACAGAACGACTATTGGAAAGACCGCTGCTTCACCGTGCGCGGCGAATGGCTGGCCGGCAAAGACAAGGAAAACGTCTCATACGGCGGCTACGTGACCGCTTCGGCTCCGTTGTGCGGCCAATGGGACTGGATTGCATCGGTCGATTACTTCAACTACAACAAGGATGTGCCGGAGGTTGACGGCGGTGGCGTGTATAACAGCGAGGGCAACAAAGACTGCTGGAACCTCGTGGCCGGTCTGCAATACTGGTTCTTCCGCAAGTGCCGCGTGCAGATGCAATACACCTACAGCGACCCGTGGAACAGCGCGACCATTCACCGCGTGCAGGTACAGACGCAGATCGCGTTCTAAAGCATAAAATCGCGTAGTAAACAATGTTTTTAATCTCAAATTTATAAATTTATGAAGAAACTTCTTTTGGGCGACGAGGCCATTGCGCTGGGCGCCATCCATGCCGGATTGAGCGGCGTGTATGCCTACCCTGGAACGCCATCGACCGAAATCACCGAGTTTATACAGGGCCATCCCCTGACCAAGGAACGCGGCATCCACAGCCGCTGGTGTACAAACGAGAAAACCGCGATGGAGGCCGCTCTGGGCATGTCGTATGCCGGCAAGCGCGCCCTCGTGTGCATGAAGCACGTCGGCATGAACGTCTGCGCCGATGCCTTTGTCAACTCGGCCGTGACGGGCGTACACGGCGGTCTGGTCGTGCTTGCGGCCGATGACCCGTCGATGCACTCCAGCCAGAACGAGCAGGACTCACGCTTCTACGGCAAGTTCGCGCTCATCCCGATTTTCGAGCCGTCGAACCAGCAGGAATGCTACGACGTGATGGCCAAGGCATTTGACCTCAGCGAGGCCATCAAAGAGCCGGTGCTGCTCCGCGTAGTGACCCGACTGGCACACTCACGCGCCGCCGTCGAGATCGGCGAGGTGCGCGACACCAACCCGATGAACCCATCGACCGACCAGTGGGTGCTGCTGCCAGGCATCGCCCGCAAGAAATACGAAGCTCTGTTGGGCAAGCAGGCACAGATGCTCGAAGCTGCCGAAAATTCCACGTTCAACCGCGTCGAGAAGGGCGGCAAGAAACTCGTCATCATCGCGTGCGGCATCGCCTACAACTACGTGAAGGAGGCCATCGCAGGCGAATCGGCCAACATTCTGAAAGTGTCGCAATACCCATTGCCCGAAGCAAAAATCAAGGCTTTGGCCGACGAGAACGACGCAATCCTCGTAGTTGAGGACGGACAGCCAGTTGTTGAGCAGGATGTCAAGGCTCTGCTGGGCACGGGCTACGTCGTCAAGGGCCGACTGACGGGCGACCTGCCACGCACCGGCGAGCTCACTCCCGACAGCGTCGCCAAGGCTCTCGGCAAACCGGCCGGACCGGCCTTCGACCAGGCCAAGAATCTCGCTCCACGTCCGCCACAGCTTTGCCAGGGCTGCGGCCACCGCGACGTCTATGGCGCACTACGCGAAATCATCGACGAGATGCCCGACGCACGCGTGTTCGGCGACATCGGCTGCTACACCCTCGGCGCACTGCCACCATTCAAGGCACTGAGCAGCACGGTCGATATGGGTGCCTCGATCACGATGGCCAAGGGTGCGGCCGATGCAGGTCTGCGTCCAGCCATTGCCGTCATCGGCGACTCGACCTTCACCCACTCGGGCATGACCGGTCTGTTGGACGCAATCAACGAGAACTCACCTATCACGGTCATCATCAGCGACAACCTGAC
>DFJU01000140.1:3659-3939 GCA_002373755.1 Bacteroidales bacterium UBA3663
ACCTGACAACGGGCATGACCGGCGGTCAGGATTCGGCCGGCACGAACAAGTTTGAGGCCATCTGCCTCGGCCTCGGCATGGATCCGGCTCACCTGCACGTCGTCACTCCGTTGCCGAAGAACATTCCGGCAATCGCACAACTGCTGCGCGACGAAATCGCCTACGAGGGCGTGAGTGTCATCATCCCACGCCGCGAGTGCATCCAGACGGCTGCACGCCACGCACGCGAGGCTGCGAAGGCAAAACAAAAGTAAAAAACGACCCCCTCCCAACCTCCCCG
>DFJU01000140.1:3984-8552 GCA_002373755.1 Bacteroidales bacterium UBA3663
ACCTCCCCGAGGGGAGGGGATTGTCGCCTCTATTCTCAAATTCTTGAGTTAAATATATTCCTGAATTCTTCTCCCAACTTGTCTGTGGGGACAGACCCCTCCCCTCGGGGAGGACGGGAGGGNNCCCACCCCGACCCTCCCCGAGGGGAGGGAGTCGTTACTCATTCGACGAACGTAACTCGGGCACAAAATATTACTCATTACTAATTGCTAATTACTAATTAATTCACACGCCCTCTTGCATTAGTCACCTCCCCTCGGGGAGGACGGGAGGGGGTCATTCTTAGTTTATTATATGAAAAAAGATATAATCCTGTGCGGTGTGGGCGGTCAAGGCATCCTCAGCATCGCAACAATCATTGGAGAAGCCGCCACCAAGGCCGGCATCAACCTCAAGCAGGCCGAAGTCCACGGCATGAGCCAGCGCGGCGGCGACGTCCAGTCGAACCTGCGCCTTTCGACCGAGACCATCTGGAGCGACCTGATTCCACAGGCCGGCGCCGATGTCATCATCTCGATGGAGCCGATGGAGTGCCTGCGCTACTTGGCATATCTGTCGCCCAAGGGCACGATTGTGACCAGCAGCAAGCCATTCGTCAACATCCCGAACTATCCCGACGAGGCTGCCCTCAACGCCGAACTCGACGCGCTGCCATCGGTCAAGAAACTCGACATCGAGACTGTGGCCAAGGACTGCGGCAACATGCGTGGTGCCAACATGGTGCTGCTCGGCATGGCTGCCCCATATCTCGAAATTCTCTCTGTTGAACAGCTCCGCAGCGCCATCGCAACCGTCTTTGCCCGCAAGGGTGAGGACATCGTCAATGCCAACCTAAAGGCATTCGACGCAGGTGTGGCTGCGGTAAAGTAAGATGAGGTTGTAAGGTTTTGAGGTTGTAAGGTCGCTTGCGCTGGTAAGGTAAGTACCCCAAGAACCTTAAAACCTCACAACCGAACAACCTTAAAACCTAATAACCTTAAAACCCCATAACCTTACAATGATTAAATTCCCAGTACCAGACGATTCGTGCGAATATTTCGACAAAGAACACGAAACGATGACCCGCGAGCAGATTGAAGCCCTGCAGGTCGAGCGTCTGCGCGACACCGTGCGACGCTGCATGAGCAACCCAATCTATAAGAAACGACTGGACGATGCCGGCGTCACGCCCGAAAGCATCAACTCCGTGGCCGACATCCGCCGCATTCCATTCACGACCAAGGCCGACCTGCGCGACAACTATCCGTTCGGACTGTCGTGCGTGCCGCTACGCGACTGCGTGCGCCTGCACTCGTCGAGCGGAACAACGGGCAACCCGACCGTCATCCTGCACACTCAGAACGACCTCGACGAGTGGGCCAATCAGGTGGCACGTAACCTCTGGATGGTCGGTCTGCGTCCGAGCGACGTGTTCCAGAACTCATCGGGCTACGGCATGTTCACCGGCGGTCTGGGCTTCCAGTATGGCGCAGAACGTCTCGGCATGTTGACCGTACCAGCCGCAGCCGGCAACTCTTTGCGCCAGATCAAGTTCATGAAGGACTTCGACACGACGGCATTGCACGCCGTTCCATCGTACGTCACCCGCCTCTACGAAGTGATGCAGCAGGAGGGCGTCGATCCGCGCAAGGACACCAAGCTGAAGGTGTTGGCCATTGGTGCCGAACCTCACAGCGAGGAGCAGCGTCAGCGCATCCAGAACATGTTGGGCGTCAAGGCATACAACTCGTTCGGCATGAGCGAGATGTGCGGTCCGGGCGTCGGCTTCGAGTGCAAGGAGCAGAACGGCCTACACTTCTGGGAGGACTACTACATCGTGGAAATCGTTGACCCCGAAACGCTTGAGCCTGTGCCAGACGGCGAAATCGGCGAGCTCGTCCTGACCAGCATCAAGCGCGAAGCAATGCCTCTGCTGCGCTACCGCACCCGCGACCTGACCCGCGTACTCGGCCGTACCTGCCCTTGTGGACGCAACCACGTGCGCATCGACCGCATGAAGGGCCGCAGCGACGACATGATGGTGCTGCGCGGCGTGAACATCTTCCCGATTCAAATTGAGAAGATTCTGATGAACTTCAAGGAATTGGCCTCGAACTACCTCATCACGCTCACCACCGACGAGGACAACGACAACATGACCGTCGAGGTCGAACTCGAAGAGCTCTTCACCGACGATTATGCCCGTCTGCAGGACTTGAAGCGCGAGGTCACCCGCCAACTGAAGGACGAAATCCTGCTCACGCCAATCGTCAAGCTCGTGCCTAAGGGAACGCTGCCTGTGAGCGATGGCAAGGCCGTCCGCGTGGTCGATAAGCGAAAAGTATATCAATGATTTACAGGAGTTAGCGGGAGTTAACAGGAAGTTAATGGGAGTTATCGGACAATACTTCCATTGGCCAAAACCGAGAATGCGTACAACAAACGTCCGCTAACTCCACAAGCCAGCGGCTTGTTAACTCCGACTAACTCCCATTAACTCCTTAAAAGATTAAAACTATGACTATCCGACAAATATCCGTTTTCATCGACGACAAGGCCGGTTCGCTGGTCAAGGTGCTCGATGTGCTGAAGGAGGGCGGACACCAGATTCTGACCTCTACGTTGGCCGATTCGCCAGAGTTTGCCATCTACCGCGTGCTCTGCACCGACGCCGAACGCGCATTCAAGTCGCTCAAAGCGGCCGGCTTCAACGTGCTGCTGCCCGATGTCCTGGCATTGGCCGTGGCCGACGAGCCTGGCAGTGCAGCATCGGCCATCCGCATTTTGTCCGATGCAGGCATCTCAATCCGCTATATGTACAGTTTCCGGTTGGCCAACAAGGGCATCCTTGTAATCCGCACCGACCAGACCGACCGCGCCAAAGAGGTCATCATCCTCAACAAGCTGCAGGCGGTGAGCGAGAGTGAGCTGTCGGCCATGATTAAAGCCTGACGAGCGATGACCCTGCTGGAGAAACTGAACTTGACCGACCGCTTCGCAGCCAGCATCGGCGCACGGCTGATTGAGGTGGGCGATGGTTATGCCCGCGCCGAAATGACCGTCGAAGAGAGGCATCTGAACGGAGCCGGAGTCTGTCAGGGTGGCGCAATCTTCACTTTGGCCGACTTGACATTGGCCGCCGTCATGAACAGTCACGGCATCCTGACCGTCGGCGTGTCGAACAACATCAACTACGTGCGTTCGGCGATGCTGGGCGAGCACATCGTTGCCGAATGTCGCGAACGGGTCAACCACCACAAACTGCCATGCTGCGACATCACGGTGAGCAATGAGGCGGGCGATGTGTTGGCCACAATGACCGGACTGGGCTATCGGACAAAAAACGAATTTGAGTTCGACAGCTTGCAGTGAAGAGTGTAAATAAAAATGCTCGCAGAGTGTAAAGGAGTGAAATGGAGGATTAACATTGGCTAAAACTCATTTACACTTCATTACACTCTGCGAGAGAAACAAAAAAAATAAACTCAGAGACAGAAAAGTGGGATAGGAGAAGTTCATTGGTAAAAACTCTTTTACACTCACTTACACTCTGCGAGAAAAAACAGGGAATAATTAAACTCTATTTATATGATTCACAATCCCAAAATGGAATGTATGAGCCGCGACGAGATGACGGCTCTCCAAAGCGAAAGGCTGCGCAACCAAGTGAAGCGCTGCTACGAAAATGTGCCTTTCTACCGCAACAAGATGGACCGTATGGGCATCAAGCCCGAAGACATCCGTGGCGTGGAGGACATCTACAAGCTGCCTTTCACCACCAAGCACGACCTGCGCGACGAATATCCGTTCGGCCTTCAGGCTGTGCCTCAGAGCGAGATACGCCGCATCCATGCATCGTCGGGCACGACGGGCAAGCCGGTTGTCGGCACCTACACGCAGGCCGACCTCGACAACTGGGCAGAGTGCGTGGCGCGCGTGCTGGCTGTGGGCGACATCGGTCCTGGCGACGTCGTTCAGGTGGCCTATGGCTACGGCCTCTTCACCGGCGGCTTGGGCGTACACGACGGCGTTTTGAAGCGTGGTGCCGTGCAGCTGCCAGCATCGGCTGGAAATTCCGAAAAGCAGATCATGCTGATGAAGGACCTCGGTACGACGTGCCTTTGCTGCACTCCATCGTACGCACTGCACTTGGCCGAAGTCATCGAACGCAGCAAGGATGTCAAGCCCGAAGACCTGAAACTGCGCGTGGGCTTCTTCGGTGCCGAACCTTGGACGTGGGGCATCCGCCGCGAATTGGAGAAAAAGCTGCACATCAAGGCCATTGACATCTACGGTCTGACCGAGATGAGCGGACCGGGCGTGGGCGGTGAATGTCAGTTCCAGAACGGTACGCACGTGGCCGAAGATATGTTCTACCCCGAAATCATCAACCCCGAGACACTCGAACCGGTCGCTCCGGGCGAAGAGGGCGAATTGGTCTTCACTTCGCTCTGCAAGGAGGCAATGCCGATTCTGCGCTACCGCACGCGCGACCTGACGCACCTCATCTACGAGCCATGCGAATGTGGCCGTACCACGGTGCGCATCGGCAAGATTCTGGGTCGAAGCGACGACATGCTCATCATCC
>DFJU01000140.1:8611-13792 GCA_002373755.1 Bacteroidales bacterium UBA3663
TCTTCCCGTCGCAGATCGAGACCGTCCTGTCCGAGTTCCCAGTCTTCACGCCGCAGTATTTCATCACCGTCGACCGCAAGAACAACGAAGATACCTTCGACCTCGATGTCGAGCTGCGTGCCGAATACTTCTCGCCCAATCCGGCCAGCCAGATGCCGTTCATCAAGCCGCTGTACGACCGCATTGTCAGCATGATCGGCATCAAGCCGAACATCCACATCAAGGAGCCGGGCAACATCGAACGCTCAATCGGCAAGGCTAAGCACGTGCTCGACAAGCGAACATTGCTGCAGGACTGGAAGTAAAATTCAGGCCATAAGGTTGTAAGGTTATGAGGCTATAAGGTCGTCCCGCTCGCTTTCTAATGGCATCGGACGGCCTCTGTAACCCACCTTACAACCTTATAACCTAAAAACCTAAAAACCTAAAAAAATGTTAGACGAAAAAATAGTCACAGCCGAGATTGAAGCAATGCACCTCGGCGACTTTTCAACGGCAACCATCCGCGACATCCAGGCACTGAGCAAGGCGCTGGAAGAGAAGACCGGCCAACCCATCATCCACCTCGAAATGGGCGTGCCAGGCCTGAAACCATCACAGATTGCGCTCGATGCCGAACGTAAGGCATTGGCCGATGGCTGCGCCACAATTTATCCGCCCAACGGCGGCATCCCACGCATCAAGAAGGCCGCATCTGAGTTCGTCAAGGCGTTTATCGGCATCGACATCGACCCGCTGGGCTGCATCCCGACCACAGGTTCGATGCAGGGCACATTCGCCACTTTCACGGCACTCTTTCACGCCTTCCGTGGCTCGGGTAAGGACACCGTGCTGCTCATCCAGCCGGGCTTCCCGGTGCAGACCACGCAGTGCGACGTCATCGGCCTGAAGCACATCGGCCTCGACATCTACAACTATCGCGGCGAGGCATTGGTCAAGAAACTTGAAGAGATGGTGGCCGGCGGCAACATCTGCGCCATCGTCTATTCGAATCCGAACAACCCGTCGTGGGTCTGCTTCACCGACGAGGAACTGCGCGGCATCGGCGCATTGGCCACAAAATACGACTTCATCGTGCTCGAAGACCTGGCCTACTTCGCCATGGACTTCCGCCGCGACCTCTCGCACCCGTATCAGGCGCCCTACCAGGCCACGGTGGCCAACTACACCGACAACTACGTGCTTTGGGTGTCTGGCTCGAAGGCATTCTCGTATGCCGGACAGCGCATCGGCGTAACCTGCATCGGCAACAAGATGTACCACCGCGTGTTCGCCCCGCTACGCGACAATTTCGGCGTCGGCGAGTTCGGCAACTTCTTCTGCAACCGCCTGATGTACACGCTGTCGAGCGGCACGACGCACTCGGTGCAGCACGCCATGGCCGCCCTGATGGAGGCTGCCTGCAACGGTTCGTACAACTTCCTCGACGATGTGAAGGAATACGGCCGACGCGCCAAGTTCCTGAAGGAGGTGCTCTTGGCCAACGGCTTCTATCTGGTCTATGACAACGACATGGGCGAGGCTCTGGCCGACGGCTTCTACTTCACCGTGCAGTACCCCGGCATGTGCGACCTCGCGCTGACCAAGCAGCTGATGTACTACGGCATCGCGGTCTATCCGCTCGACACGATGGGCAGCACGCAGCAGGGCGTCCGCATCTGCACCTCGTTCTTCAAGCCCGAGCAGGAGCCGATTTTCAAGGAGCGCATCGAAGGGTTCCACAAGGCACATCGCGGTTGAAATCCGTAAAAAACGACATAAAAACTGCCCATCGTTCAAGTTTTTTCTTACGGTGGGCGGCTTTTTTTTATGTCCGATGCGCCAAAAACTCATTTCTTCTTGTCGCGCAGGGTGTCATGGTTATTCTGTCGTCCGTCAATGCGGATCTTCCTGTTCAAATGACTTTTGAATCACCAAGTTTTCACACACAAATCATTTTCTTGCCAGACGTTGGCCGACAATTCGCCGATTTTTGCTAATTTTACCGCCATAAATCGCATACCATTAGATTGCCAATGCCAGACAACCTGTTCCATGACCATTATCGCATCCCGTCGGCACGTGCCGTGTGGCACAATTATAACGGCGGGGTGTATTTTGTGACCATCTGCACACAAGGCCGCAAACATTTTTTCGGAGAAATCGCAGACGGCAAGATGCAGTTGTCGGCGGTGGGACAATTTGCCGAGGAACAATTACAGAATGTGGCCAAACATTATGCGTATGCCCAAATTCCATCGTGGGTCGTGATGCCCAATCATGTCCATGCGATTGTAGTGATTGATGGTTGGAAAACCCCATACGAAAAACGTAATGTTGAACGCGCCGTAGAGACGTTTCATGAAACGTCTCTACAACATACGCCGCAAAAATCACCAATTGAATATGCCACACAAATGCAATCATGGTTATCGGTTGTCGTTCGGCAATTCAAACAATCCGTCACACGTTTCGCCACGCAAAACCACATTCCATTTGCATGGCAGACGCGGTTTCACGACCGCATCATCCGCAATCATGACGAAATGAACCTCGTTGCCGAATACGTTGAAAACAACGTAGCGCGCTGGGAATCAGACAAATTTTATACCTAACATAAAAACAAAATGCAAAACATCTTCGCACAACTTATCAGCACAACGCTCAACATCCCCGTGCGGCAGGTCGAGGCCGTACTCAACCTCCTGAACGACGGATGCACCATACCCTTCATCTCACGCTACCGCAAGGAGGCGACCGGCGGCCTCGACGAGGTGCAGATTGCCGACATCGACGCCCAACATGCCAAGCTGCAGGAACTCGCCGACCGCAAGGAAACCATCCTCAACACCATCGACGAACAGGGCAAGCTGACCGACGAACTGCGCCAACGCATCGAACAGAGCTGGAACACCACCGAACTCGAGGACATCTACCTGCCCTATCGGCCGAAACGCCGCACGCGCGCCATGATTGCCCGCGAGAAGGGGCTTGAACCATTGGCCATGTTCCTGCTCGACCAGGCGCAGATGCCGCGTTCCAACGTGCCTTTGAACACCCAATTGCCCAACTACGTGAATCCGGAAAAGGGCGTTTCGACGGCCGATGAAGCTATCGCAGGCGCGCAGGACATCATCGCCGAACTTGTGGCCGAGGACGAACGTGCGCGCGGCTCTGTGCGACGCAATTTCGAGCACGATGCCGTCATCGAAAGTCG
Organism: Bacteroidales bacterium UBA3663; assembly: GCA_002373755.1. Classification (GTDB taxonomy): domain Bacteria; phylum Bacteroidota; class Bacteroidia; order Bacteroidales; family UBA3663; genus Liminaster. The sequence continues at coordinate 11,808 of DFJU01000140.1, forward strand.
CGTAGTGAAGGGCAAGGAGGCCGACGGACAGAAGTTCCGCGACTATTTTGACTGGAAGGAGAAGCTCTCACGCTGCCCGTCGCACCGACTGCTGGCCATGCGCCGCGGCGAGGCCGAAGGTGTGCTGCGCGTCAGCATCGGCGGCAACGATGCCATCTGCATGGAGCGCCTCAACCGCCAGTTCGTGCACAACGGCAGCCAGGCCGGAATGCTTGTGGCCGATGCCGTAGCCGACGGGTTCAAGCGACTCCTGAAGCCCAGCATCGAGACCGAATTCGCGCAGTCGAGCAAGGAGCGGGCCGATGCCGAAGCCATCCGGATCTTCGTCAAGAATCTCGAACAGCTGCTCATGTCGGCCCCGCTCGGCCAGAAGCGCGTCCTTGCACTCGACCCGGGTTTCCGCACCGGCTGCAAGGTGGTCTGCCTCGACGCCGAGGGCAACCTGCTGCACCACGACGTCATCTATCCGCATCCGCCCAAAAGCTCGTTCATCGAGGCCATGAACACGATGGAGGCATTGGTCAAGAAATACCGCATCGAGGCCATCAGCATCGGCAACGGAACAGCCTCGCGCGAGACCGAAGAGTTCGTGCGCGGACTCAGTTTTGTGGCCGATGGCTCGGTCAAGGTCTTCGTCGTGAGCGAAGACGGCGCGTCGATCTATTCCGCCTCGAAGGTGGCACGCGACGAGTTCCCCGACGAGGATGTCACCGTGCGCGGCGCAGTCTCCATCGGCCGACGTCTGATGGATCCGTTGGCCGAACTCGTCAAGATTGACCCCAGTTCGATAGGCGTCGGCCAATACCAGAAGGACGTGAACCAGACCGAGCTGAAACGCAGCCTTGACCAGACCGTGCAGAGCTGCGTCAACAAGGTCGGCGTCAATGTCAACACCGCATCGCGCCACCTGCTCACCTACATCTCCGGCCTCGGCCCGCTTCTGGCTCAGAACATCGTCGATTACCGTGCGGCCAATGGCGCATTCCACTCGCGCGAGGAGCTGAAGAAAGTGTCGCGCATGGGACCCAAGGCATTCCAGCAGTCGGCAGGATTCCTGCGTGTGGCCGATGGCGATAACCCATTGGACAACAGCGCGGTGCATCCCGAATCCTACTGGGTGGTCGAGCGCATGGCCGACGACCTCGGCTGCCACGTGAGCGACCTCATCGGCGACCGTGGCGCAGAACTCCGCGCGCGCATCGACCCCAACCGCTACGTGACTTCCGACGGCGCGAACCCCATTGGCCAAGCCACCTTGAACGACATTCTGGCCGAACTTGCCAAGCCCGGACGCGACCCGCGCGAGCAGTTGGAGGAATTTGCCTTCTCGGCCGATGTGAAGGAGCTGGAGGACGTCGTCGCCGGCATGGTGCTGCCCGGCATCGTGACCAATATCACCAACTTCGGCGCATTTGTCGATGTCGGTGTCCACACGAAGGGCCTCGTCCACGTCTCGGAGATGGCCGACCGCTACGTGAAAGACCCGAACACCGTCGTCACGCTCCACCAGCACGTCATGGTGCGTGTCAAGGAGGTTGACTTGCAGCGCGGCCGTCTGGCTCTGTCGATGAGGGGCGTGTAAGGCCGGAGCTCTTGACATATCAACAAGCCAAAAGGTAGTGTAATCGTCTGGATTACACTACCTTTCCATTTTTTTACATTAAAAAAAGGCTACTCGTATCGGATGGCCTCAATCGGGTCGAGGTTGGCGGCCTTCTTGGCCGGAATGTAGCCGAACAGGACACCGATGACGGTGCAGACGGCAAACGAGACGACAACCGACCACATCGGCACTGAAGTCGGCAGCGATGCGAGCGACGTAGCCATCGAACACAACCCGATGCCCAACAGGATGCCCAGCAGGCCGCCCGTCAGACTGATGAGAATCGACTCGATGAGGAACTGGATGGAGATGTCGATGCCTCGCGCGCCGACCGACATGCGCAGGCCGATCTCCTTCGTGCGCTCGGTGACCGAGACGAGCA
>DFJU01000140.1:13869-27383 GCA_002373755.1 Bacteroidales bacterium UBA3663
TGTTCATGATGCCGATGCCGGCCACAAGCAGTGAAAAGGCGGCCGCCACGACGAGGATGAGCGTGATGCTGTCCATGGTCGATGACATCGTCTCCATCATCTCGGCCTGCGAACGGATGGTAAAATCGTCGGCCGCATCGTCCTTCAGCTTGTGGTTGGCGCGCAGGATGGCGGTCAGCTCCTCGATGGCCTTGTCGGTCAGCTCTTCGGTCAATGCCGAACAGTTGATGCACGACAGGTAGGTCTGCGCGTTGATACGCTTCATCACCGTGGTGTATGGCATGATGATGAGGTTGTCCTGATCCATGCCGAACGAGTTGTAGCCCTTCGACTTCAGCACACCGATGATGCGCACAGGCATCGACTTGAAGCGGATGGTCTTGCCAACAGGGTCGCCGCCGTCGGGAAAGAGGTTGTCGATCACCGTCTTGCCCACCAGACAGACCTTCGCGGCCGCCTTTATGTCATCTTCGGTGAAGCTCGTGCCCGACTCGACCGTCCATTGCTTGATGTCGAAATAGTCGATGCCCTCGCCATAGACCGACGTCGATGCATTGTTGTTGCCATACACCACCTGACCCGACGAAGTGACTTCGGGCGACGTGTACATGATGTATTCCGTCTGCGATGCGATGGCTTCGTAGTCGGCCACCTTGAGCGTCTGCATGGCCGATGCGTCCTGACGCACACCGCCGCGCATGTCGGCTCCCGGATGGATCATGATGATGTTGGTGCCCATCTGCGAGATGTTGGCGCGCACCATCTCTTTCGAGCCTTGTCCGATGCCCATCATCACAATCACGGCAGCCACGCCGATGATGATGCCCAACATCGACAGGAACGAACGACCCTTGTTGGCATAGAGTGCCTTGACGGCCACGCGGAAGGTCATTCCGAGCAGCGTCGCCTTGCCCAGATGGTAAAGTCCGAAGCCGACGGCAAACAGAATCAGTATGAGGATAATTGCATTCATTTAGTCCTGAGGTTTGGGAAGTGCGGCCAATGCCTCGGCTGCATCCAATATATGGTCATTGTAGGTGTCGCTCTTGATCTGGCCGTCGCGCAAGAAGATGTTACGCGAGCTGTATTGCGCGATTTCCGGGTTGTGCGTCACGAAGATGATGGTGTGCCCCTCGCGGTAGAGCTGCTGGAAGAGCACAAGCATCTCGAACGACGTGCGCGTGTCGAGGTTGCCGGTCGCCTCGTCGGCCAACAGGATGGTCGGATTGTTGACCAATGCACGGGCGATGGCTACGCGCTGCATCTGGCCACCCGACATCTGGTTCGACTTGTGTTCCAGACGGTCGCCCAGTCCGACGGCCTTGAGTGCCTCGATTGCCCGTTCGCGGCGTTCCTTGGCCTTCACCTTGCTGTTGTACATGAGCGGCAGTTCGACGTTTTCGACGGCTGTGGTCTTGGCCAACAGGTTGTAGTTCTGGAAGATGAATCCGATTTTGCGGTTACGCAGCTTGGCGCGCTGGTTCTTCGTCATCTTGCGCACGGGGGTGCCGTCCAGGATGTATTCGCCCGAAGTCGGCGTGTCGAGGCAACCCAATTGGTTGAGCAGAGTCGATTTGCCGGAGCCCGACGTGCCCTGTATGGTCACGAAGTCGCCCTCGTAGATCTTGAAGCTCACGCCGCGCAGGGCACGCACCACCTCGTCGCCCACCAGAAACTCACGCTTCACGTCGCACAACTCGATGACGACCTTGCGGTCTTCGTCGCCTTGACCGCCACGCGAAGGCAATGTGCTGCGCACTTCAAACGGTTGGTTATTATTGTTTTCTGCCATATTTTTTTTTTAGGTTGTGAGGTTATGAGGTTTTAAGGTTATCAGGTCGTAAGGTTTTTAAGGTCCGAAGGATCGACCTCACAAGCAAAGCGACCTTACAACCTCACAAGCAAAGCGACCTCACATCACTTCTTCTTGCTGCCTGGAGGGCCAGGCATGAACGGATTTGACGTGCTGGCCTCGGCCGTCTCTTCCTGCGCCACCTTTGCATCGTTGATGCAGACTGTGCCATCGGCCACACCAGAGATGACTTCGGTCACAACGCCGTTGCTCGCACCAAGTTCCACCGGCACGGCGCGCAATGTGTGTCCGTCCTTCACCCAAAGTTTGGTTGCGGCATCGCAATCGACAATCTGGTCGCCCTCTTCAAGCAAGGTCTCTTTCGGCGTGAAGCGCAGGGCTTTCGCGCTCACGGTGAGCACGTTGCGGCGTTCGAGCGTGTAGATCGAGACGCTGGCCGTCAACCCCGGCTTCAGTTTCAGGTCGGGGTTCGGAGCTGAAATCACCACCTCGTATGTCACTACGTTGCTCGTCGTGGTGGCCTCCTGGCGCACCTGCGTTACGCGGCCTTCGAAGGTGTCGTTCGGAAATGCATCGACCGTAAAAGTGACGCGCTGGCCCTCCTTCACGCCGCCGATATCGGCCTCATCAACGTCGGCAATCACGCGCATGTCGGTCAGGTCTTGTGCGATGACGAAAAGCGTCGGCGTGGTCATTGCGGCGGCCACCGTCTGCCCCTCCTCCACCTCGCGGCTCAGGATGACACCCGAAATCGGGCTGTAGATAGTCGCGTAGCCGAGGTTCGTCTTGGCCTCATCGACGCTCAGCTGCTGCGCCTCGCAGGTCGCCTTCGCCTTGTCGTAGGCCAATACGGCGCTCTCGTATTCGTCGTCCGAAATGAACTGCTTTTCATGCAGTTCCTTCATTCGTTCCATGTTTTTTGTCTGATATGCGAGGTCGCTCTGCGTTGCGGTCAACTGCGCCTGGGCCGATGCCAGACGTGCCTGCAACGTGCTCTTGTCGAGTTCGGCGATGATCTGGCCCTTCTTCACCTCGCTGTTGTAGTCAACGTAGATGCGGTTGATGATGCCCGACACCTGCGTGCCGACCTCGACCGAAGTGACAGGCTCGATGGTTCCCGTGGCGGTCACGCTGGTGCAGACATCGCCTCGGCCGATGGTTTCGGTCGCGTAGTTCACCTCATATTTCCGACCGCCGCATCCGCTGCTCAATGCCATCGTGGCCAATGCCATCAGCGAATAGTTCACGATTTTTTTCATAATATATCGTTTTTAAGTAAATATTTCGAGATAAGTTCTCAAGAATTAGAGAATTTGAGGAATAAGTTTTTTTCTCAAGAATTATTTTTTTGAATTGATAAGAATTGGAGAAGTCGCTTACGCAAGTTGAAATTTTCTCTTTCCTCATTAATTCAGAATCTCTAATTCTCAAATTCTTTAGAATATATATCGTTAGAGAGTTGGAGAAAAAAGTTTTGCGAGCCGGAGCAATCGTCCCTTTTACTCCTTTTTTACTCCCCTTCATAGCCTTTTCACAGCCCTTCCATTTTAGTGTAGAACTTCATTGTCTCGATGTTGAGCAATGCGGTGTACTTGCTCTGCAACGTCTCCTGGCGTGCCTGCAAATACTTGTTCTTTTCGCTCAGCAGGTCAACGACGCTTTCCAGACCGACGTCGAAACGCTGCTCCATCAGTTCAAAGCTCTCCTTGGCCGATGCCTCACTCTTCACGGCACTCGCGTAGCGCGCCTGAGCCGACGTGATGTCGAGATGCAGCGATGCGATGGTGTTGCAGATTTCGAGGCGCGTGTCCTCCTGTGCCAGTTCGGCGGCACTGAGCTGGATTTTCGACTTATCGACCGAGCTGCGGGTGCGTCGGCCGTCCCAGATCGGCACGCTGAGCGTCAGCCCGACCGACTCGTGCATGTGGTCCTTCACCTGTTCGGCGAAGTTGTTGTTGTACGTATTGCCATTGCTCGTGGCTACGCTTGCCGAAAGCGACAACGTCGGCTGGTAGCCTGCCTTCGCAATCTTCGTGGCCAATTCGGCCGACTGCACATCGAGCTGCGCGGCCTTCATGTCGGGCAGGTTGGCGAGCGTCATCTGCTGTGCCTCATCGACCGTCGGAAGCAAGGCCATCACATCGTCGGTCGAGAAGCTCTGGTAGTCGATGGCAAACTCATCGCCCGTGCCGAGTTGCAGCAACTGCTTGAGCGTCAGCACATAGGCCGCCTCCTGATTGCGTGCATTGACCAGCGAATACTGGTTCTGCTGATATTGGCTCTCCATCTGCGCCACATCGACCTTGCTGCCCTTGCCCACCTCGAGCTTGGCCTTGGTGCGCTCCAGTTCTCGTTCGGCCACACGCACGATTTCCTCGTTGGTCAACACCGACTCGTGCGCGTAGAGGATCTGATAGTAGTTCTGGATGATCTGAAGCTGCACGTTGTTCGATGTCTTCTGTGCGCTGTAGATGTCGCTTTCGTGCTGGATGCGGCTCTGTTTCAGCGAGTTCACGTTGCTCAGGCCGTCGTACAGTGTCACGTTCAGGTTCAGACCGTACGAGCCGGTATAGGTCGGATTCTTGGCCGTGGCATCGTAGGTCGAAACGTCCTGCGTCTCGACTTTCTGGAATCCGAACTGCTGCGAGGTGCTGAATGTCAGCGTCGGGAAAAATGCCGCCTGACTCTGCTTGACGGTCACTTCCGAACTCTCGGCCGTGAGGTTTGACTGCTGAATCTGAATATTGTTTTCAAGCGCGTAGCTGATGCAGTCCTGCAACGTCCAGCGGCTCTGTGCAACGACTGCGAACGATGCCGAAAATGCGGTCAGCGACAGCAGGAAAGGTTTGAAATTCATAAAGATATAGTAATTTGTGTTGTTCTACTGATTTTGAAAATCCGATGGCGAAGGTAATGGGTTTGCGGTAATGTCGGCGCGGTCGTTCACAAATGTTAACTTATAGTTTGTCAAAAATTTAGTTTTGTTTGCACAATCTGCTATTCCAATGTTGCGGTCAGCGAAACGATGTGCGATGCTACGCTGTCGGGCCAGATGCGCAACTGATAGTCGCCCGAATCGGGGAAAAGGTAGAACGCGCTCGGCACGTCGATGGTCTTCATGCAGAGCGATCCGACGCGTTCGCCGTCGGGGAAACCGTCTTCGTCGGCCAACGGAAGGTCCACTACGCGGATTTCGGACAGCGGCTTGCTGCCATCGGACAACTGAATGCAGACTTTCGCATCGGGCATCGGATAGACACCGTCATAGCGCACGATGAGCGACAGGCAATAGGGGAAATTCCGTTCGAGCGGCGAATAGCTCTTGGCCTCGGCATCGACGCGGATGGGGAAAACAAGCGTATCGGCCGATGTCCATTCCGAAGAATCGACATCGACCGAATGTAGATATGCCGGAGCGTCACTGCACGCCGCCAGCTGGAGCATTGTTGCCAGCACCGCCATTGGCAGCACCGCCCTTCTTGCCTTTTCCATTCTTGCGTTTTTTTGACTTGCGGCTGCGGTCGAAGCGGTTGAGGTCTTCGTCGCCAACGCCGTCGGTGAACTGCGGCCTTTGCTCGCGCCGTGGCTCGGTCACGTCGAGCTTTTCGGGCTTCTGTCCCTGCTTGTTCATCTCGATGACCTCGAAGGCGCGCTTCGTCGAAATCGTGACGGTGTTGAACGGGCCGTTCTTCGATGTGCTGTAGGTGATGGTCTGTGCCAGGATGTCGGCCTTGAAGTAGTAGTAGTCGCTGTCGAGCGTCTGGAGGACGATGTCCTTGGCAGGCAGCCGCTTGGAACATTCCATATAGCAATCGACCTCGAAGTTCATGCAGCACTTCAGCTTGGCGCATTGGCCGGCGAGCTTCTGCGGGTTGAGCGAGAGGTCCTGGAACCGGGCGGCAGCCGTGCCTACGCTCTGGAACTTGGTGAGCCACTTTGCGCAACACAGTTCACGTCCGCATGGGCCGATGCCGCCGATGCGGCCAGCCTCCTGACGCGCGCCGATCTGCTTCATCTCGATGCGTACGTGGAAGGCATCGGCCAGCACCTTGATGAGCTGACGGAAATCGACGCGGCCGTCGGCAATGTAGTAGAAGATGGCCTTCTGCCCATCGCCCTGATATTCGACGTCGCCGATTTTCATCTCCAGACCGAGGTCCTGTGCAATCTGTCGGCTGCGTATCATCGTCTCGTGCTCCTTGGCCTTCGCCTCGTGGTAGCGTGCCATATCGGCCTCGCGGGCAATGCGGAACACCTTCTTGACCGACTCCGTATCTTCAAAGTGGAAGCCGGACTTCTTCATTTGCAGATGCACCAGATAGCCCGTCAGCGTCACTTCGCCGATGTCATGGCCGGGCGTACCCTCCACGGCCACCCAGTCGCCCTTGTGCAGGTCGAGGTTGTCCTTGTTCAGATAATATCCCTTGCGGGTATTCTTGAACTGAACCTCGACGTAGGGCCACTGCTGGACGAGTTCTGGGGCATCGGCCAACCAGTCGGTCACCATCAATGGTTTATCACTTCGCATAGCTTACGGCACGGGTTTCGCGAATCACGGTGATACGCACCTGACCCGGATAGGTCATTTCTTTCTGAATCTTGGTTGCGATGTCGGTCGAGAGCTGCTCGGCTTCGGCATCGTTGATCTTGTCGGCTGCCACGATGACGCGCAGTTCGCGGCCGGCCTGAATGGCGTAGGTCTTCTGCACGCCCGGATATGACTGGGCCAGGTTCTCCAGGTCATTCAGTCGCTTGATGTATGCCTCGACAATCTCGCGGCGGGCACCAGGACGTGCGCCAGAGATGGCGTCGCATATCTGTACGATTGGGGCGATGTCCGATGTCATCTCGCACTCCTCGTGGTGGGCGGCGATGGCATTGACGATATCCGGCTTCTCGTGATACTCTTCGGCAATCTTTGCGCCCAATGCTGCGTGCGGCAATTCCGGTTCATCGTCCGGCACCTTGCCGATGTCGTGCAACAGGCCGGCGCGGCGTGCCTTCTTGACGTTCAGGCCAAGTTCTGCGGCCATGATGGCGCACAAGTTGGCCGTCTCGCGTGCGTGCTGCAAGAGGTTCTGGCCGTAGCTTGAACGATATTTCATCTTGCCGATCATGCGGATAAGTTCGGGGTGCAGGCCATGCACGCCCATGTCGATGGCCGTGCGCTTGCCGGTCTCGATAATTTCCTCTTCGAGCTGCTTGCGCACCTTGTTGACGACCTCCTCGATGCGTGCTGGGTGGATTCGGCCGTCGAGCACGAGCTGGTGCAATGCCAGACGGGCAACCTCGCGGCGCACAGGGTCGTAGCACGAGAGGACGATGGCCTCCGGAGTGTCATCGACTATGATTTCGACGCCCGTTGCAGCCTCCAATGCGCGGATGTTGCGACCTTCACGGCCAATGATACGGCCCTTGACCTCGTCGCTGTCGATGTGGAACACGGTGACGGCATTCTCGACTGCGGTCTCCGATGCTACGCGCTGTATCGTCTTGATAACGATGGATTTGGCCTCCTTGTTGGCCGTCATGCGCGCATCGTCCATAATCTCGTTGATGTAGCTTGCAGCCTCCGTGCGCGCCTCGTCCTTCAGACTTTCAACCAGCTTGGTCTTGGCCTCGTCGGCACTGAGTCCGGCAATCTGTTCGAGCATCCTGCGGCCCTCGGCAATGCGGGCATCAGCCTCGCGGTTCTTCTGCTCAGTCAGTTCAATCTGGCGCTGCAACTGCTCGCGCGTGCGGTCGTTGTCGGCAATGCGGTCGTTGAGCGACTGCTGCTGCTGCTGCACCTGCTGCTGCATCTGGCGTATGTGCTGCTCATTCTGCTGAATCTTCTGGTTGCGCTGGTTGGCCTGACGGTCCATGTCGCTCTGCATCTTCGAGATGCGCTCCTTGGCCTCCAGAATCTTCTTTTCCTTGAGCATTTCGCCGTCTTTGCGCGCCTCATGCAAGGTGTTCTTATAAGTTTTTTTGAGGACGAAAGTCCAGATGAGCACAACGATGCCGCCACCCACGACGACACCGCCCAATGCTGCTAAAATCAATGCAATATCCATAAAAATTTGTTGTATATATATAATGATGAAAGTGTCCATTGCTTTTGGCCATGGGCGATACGGGAAGATCAGGAAATGTGCAGAAAGGGGAAGTAAGATAAGGTTATCTTGTGCGATTGAAATCCTCCAAATCGGAAATCAAAGCCTGCAACGTCTTTTCCACCGGCTCGATGTCGATGCCGCGTTGCAGCTTCACATGCTTGAAGGCAATATCAAGAGCCACCATCGACATGATTTCTTCACTGTTCAGTCGGGCAGCCGAAAATTTCTTGCTATAGGCCACAAACCGTTCGTCAATCAGTCGCGCCGCCTCACGATAGACTGGTTCGTCTTCGGGGGCAATCGAGAGCGGATGATTCAGGATGCCAGCCTTTAGGTTTATGTTAACTTTACCTTTATCCATTGAGCTTGTCTAAGCACAAATCAATCTCGCGTATCATGGCGAGATACCTGTTGCGGAGGTTTTCCACCTCCTCGGCCGACGCACCCTGCAAGGTTCCGGCCCTCAGGCTCCGATATTTTTCGGCCAGCTCCGCTTCGTTCTTCTCCAACTCTGCGATGCGTTCCTGCTGCCGTCCGTTGGCCTCCCTCAGTGCGCTGATTTCAGCCTCATCGTCGATGCAACGCCTCTTGAGCAATGCAATCTGTAGCTTCAAGCCGTCGAGCAGAGACGCGAATCCGTTGTCGTTGGTCATAGAGTTCACCGAAAAAATCGTCCAAAGATAGCCTTTTTTTCTTTCGCATGGCTTTTTCAGCCCGTTTTTTCTTGATTTGCGATGCTTTTGCCGCACACTACGCGGATTTTCCACCAGATATTACGGCCAATAATGCTGCACGATTCCGTCTTGTCCGACGATTTTGTCGAACGGCCATAAAACATTGCCAAAGGAATTATCGAAAAATTTCTTGTCCGATGTCCTCTGTTCTCATAATACCCTGATAGTAGGCTGATAATACCCTCGCTACGCGGATTTTGTCGTTTGAACGGTGTTTAAATGCCGTTTGAACGATGGATTTTCTCCATGAATTGAAATCAGTTTTTGGGGTGGTGCATCATCTGCCCGTAGAGACGCCACATTGTGACGTCTCTACGTTCTCCACATCGGCCATAAGTCAAAGCACGGTGTCCAGTTCCCACGGGAACAGATGTTCCACACCGTTGTTGTTGGGCAGTTTCATTTCATCCAATGTGACAAGATATTTGTTGTATTGGTCGTTGCGTTTCATCAGCGGAGCATATTCGCGCTGCATGGTTTTCTCATCGGCCAAGACCTGCCAACTTACTTGAAAATACAGTTTCTTGTCCTGCTTGATGGCCACGAAATCGACCTCCTGCGAATCCTGCACGCCCACATAGACATCGTAGCCCGCGCGGTGAAGTTGCAGATAGACGGCATTCTCCAGCAGGCTGCCCGCGCCGTATGCAAAACCACGGTACAGATAGTTGTAGTAGGCGAGGTCGTTGCTGTAATACTTGGCGTTACCAGACAGGATTTCCTTGCCCACAATAGGGTGATTTTTCAAACTTAACTGAAAAAACACCCTAAAATTTTCAAGTGCATTTGAAAAAATCGGTAAAAATGCCAAAATTTTCAAACAGACTTGAAAAAAATCGGGGGAAAATTCAGACTCAGTTTGAATTTGTTTAATTCGGTGATATGGTAGAAGAATGACGGCGATCCGTGCTTCATGGCATCTGGACAGTCAGGACAAACTCGACGGGAAAGCCGTGGCGAGGACGTGGCGCGAGGTCGAGCATACCGCCCTGCTGGATCATCATGCGGCGGCTGAGCGACAGGCCGATACCGTTGCCCGTCTGCTTGGTGGTGAAGAACGGCACGAAAAGCGACTGCTGCACCTCGGCCGGAATTGGAAGGCCGTCGTTGCAGACATATAGGCAAAGCTGGCGGTTTGTGCTGGCATCATCATGACCGATTGCCGCATCGGCCACCAAAGCCATTTTGCGGGCGCCGGCCTCGATGGCGTTACGGAACAGGTTGGTCAACGTCTGACGCAGCATCCCGGCATCGGCCTTGACACAGACATCGCAGCCAATGTTGACGTCGCACGACAGTTCGGGATAGGCGCGGCAGACATCCTCGGCGAGCTGCCGCATGGCGACGGACTCCAGCTTGGGCTGTTCGAGTTCCGACATCTTGCGGTAGTTGCACACCAGACGACTCATGTGTTGCGAGGCGTCGCAGATGGCTCGGATGCCGTCCTCCAGCGGCGTTCCCTTCACGTCCGGGCGGCCGAGCAGCGACTGGCTGATGCTGGTGATGGGCGCGGTGGCGTTCATGATCTCGTGGGTCAGCACCCGCGTGAGCCGTTCCCACGACTCGACCTCGTTCTGGTTCACCTGCTGGCGGATGGTCTCGCCCAGACTGTTCAATGCCTCCTGCATGGCTCGTTCGCCGGAGAGCAGGCCCTTGGTGGGCAGGCGGAAGGTGAAGTCGCGGTTGCGGACGGCCTCCTGCATCAGGTGGGCACGTAGCCGCAACTTCCGCTGGTGGCGGAAAAACCACGTAGCAAGAAGCGCGACGCCAATTCCTATGATTATATATGCTGTAGTCATGATTTTAAGCGGTCAATCAATATTATTTTGTTCTCAAGAGTTGTATGACCCTAATTGTCAATTCTCTCACAGTCTTTTCATCTTGTTGTAGAGCGTCTGGCGGGTTATGCCCAACAGCTCGGCAGCCTGCGAGAGGTTGCCGTGGCAGCGGTCGATGGTGCGGCGGATGTGCTCCTTCTCCACCTCGTCGAGGCTGACGATTTCGTGCTGCACGTCGAGCACATCCTTCAGCTTGCGCAGCAGGTCGTCGTTGTCCCACGGCTTGGTGATGAAGTCCGATGCGCCATTCTTCAGGCCCTTGACGGCGAGGGCGATGTCGGCATAGGCCGTAAGCAGGACGACCGGCACGTCGGGATGCCGTTTCTTGATGGCGCGCAGCCAGAAGATTCCCTCCTGCCCCGAGTTCACGCCCGACGAGAAATTCATGTCGAGCAACACCATGTCGATGGGCTGCTGTGCCATCAGTTTCACGATGTCGTCCGGCTGGGCGGTGGTCAGGACCTGGTCGAAGGCATCGGCCAACAGATATTTCATTGCAGTCAGGATTGCGGCGTTGTCATCGGCCACAAGTATGGTTCCATAGGTATTCATGCCGCAAAGATACGGCTATTCTGTCTAAAAATCAGACAAACAGGTGTCTAACAATTAGACAATCTGCCCTCAGCGCCTGTGAAAAAGTTGCGGCCTTGTCCGACGGCATCTACCTTTGTGGCACAAAACGGCGATACACAGATGAAGAATTTGGCAATCATACTCCTGATCACGGCGCAGCCATTGGCCGCACAGACCGACGCACGATGCACTTGGACGGCCCAGCAGTGCATGCGATATGCCGTGGGGCACAACCACGAGGTGAACCGCACGGCCCTGCAACTGGACAACCAGCTGGAGAGCAAGACACGCGCCATCGGCGACTTCCTGCCATCGGTCGGTGCCAATGCCGATGCACAATACAACTTCGGCCGCGCCATCGACCCCGAAACGAACACCTACACGAATGTGAGCACGTTCTACAACGGCTATCGGGTATATTCCACGCTGCCGGTGTTCGACGGATTCAGCCGACTGCACGCGCTCCGGGCCGCAAAAGCCGGCGTGCAGATGGGTCTGGCAGCCCTGCGCCAGCAACAGGACGCAACGGCATTGGCCACACTGCAAGCCTACACCAACGTGCTCTATTATCGTGGCACGATAGCCATGGCCGATGAAAGATTGCAGGAAACCACGTTGCTACTCAGGCAGATGCGGCTGCTGGAAGAGGTGGGACGCAAGCGCGCGGCCGACGTCGCCCTTGTGGAATCGCAGCAGGCAGAGGCCGAATACAACCTGACGCGGCAGCAGAACCTCTACGAATCGGCAATTCTGGAACTGAAAAAACAGATGGCCTGGCCGCTGGACACGGAGCTGGACATCGTGGAAGTGCCGGACGACGAGAATCTGGCACCAGCATTGGCCGACGGAAATCCCTTCACCGACACACATGCGGCATTGGAGACGGCACGCTATCAGACCGACGCCGCCCGCCACGAATGGCACCAGATGCGCAGCTCGCTCTGTCCGACCATCTCGCTCAACGTCGGAATGAACACGAGCTACAACAAGACTCTGCACCGGCACACGGCGGCATCGTTCGACGAGCAGTTCCGCAACAACCGTGGCGAATACATCGAGGCGACGCTGAGCATCCCGCTGTTCAACCGTATGCAGACCGTCACCGGAATCCGTCGGGCAAGGAACAACTACCGCATCGCGCTGGAAGACTACGAGCAGAAGCGGCTGGAACTGGAAAAAATGAGCCGCGAGGCGTGGCACGACTGGCAAGCATGCCTGACGCAGACGGTGCAGATGCAGAAGAAAGTCGAGGCAGACAGCATTGCCTACCAACTGACGCGACGGCAATTTGAGGAGGGACTATCGACTGCCATCGAACTGCGGACGACATCCGTGCAGCTGCTGCAATCGAGGGCGACGCTGCTGCAATGCCGGCTCATGGCAATGGTCAAACGGCAACTTGTCCGATACTACCGCGGCGAGTGCATCTGGGAGTGAATTTTTGACAAAGGAGTTAGCAGAAGTTAACGGGAGTTAACAGGAGTTAGCGGACGTTTGCTTTCAATTTTCAATTATCAATTCTCAATTATACTACTGTGGACAGGACAATCGAACAAACAAGGACGCAACGGCTGATGAGGCATTGGCCGTATATGGCAGGAGGCTGCCTCGTGCTGGCCGCGATTTGCTGGTCGGTGTTCGGCAACCACGCCGCGACATTGAAGGTCAACCGAAACGAGCTGACAATCAGCGAAGCAAGGCTGGCCGAATTCAAGGACTACGTGCGCACCAGCGGACAGGTCTTGCCCATCCAGGTGGTGCAGATTTCGCCCGAAGAGGGCGGCATCGTGAAGGAAAAGGTCGTCGAAGAGGGCACGACGGTCAGGAAGGGCGACGTCATTGTCCGGCTGAGCAACTCCAGCCTCGACCTGCAGATTCTCAATGCCGAGGCAGAACTGGCCGAGAAGCAGAACCTTTTGCGCAACACGCAGGTGGCCATGCAGCAGGACAGGCTGAACAACCAGACGGAACAGGCGCAACTCGACATGGACACGCAGCGCAAGCAGCGCACCTACGAGCAGAACAAGCGGCTCTACGCGGAAAAGCTCATCAGCCGCGAGGAGTATCTGCAATCAGAAGAGGACTACCAGCTGTCGGCCAAGAAACAGCTTCTGGTGGCGCAACGGCTGAAGCAGGACAGCATCTACCGCTCGGTGCAGATGGACCAGATGGAGGACAACCTGCGGAACATGCGCCGCAACGTGCTTCTGGTGCGACAACGGCGTGAAAAGCTCGAGGTGCGCTCGGCCATCGACGGCGAACTTGGTCTGCTCGACGTGGAACTGGGCCAAAGCATCAGCCCAGGGCAGAAAATCGGACAGATCAACGACCTCGGCGACTACAAGGTGCAGGCCGACATCGACGAACACTACATCGACCGCGTGCGGCAGGGTCTGTCGGCAACATTCAGCCGCGGCGACAGGAAGTTCCAGCTGCAGGTGCGCAAGGTCTATCCCGA
>DFJU01000065.1 GCA_002373755.1 Bacteroidales bacterium UBA3663
AGAGATACCGCAGGCGATGTACACCTTCGGATGAACCGTAACACCCGTCTGACCAATCTGACGGTCATGGTCGGCGAAACCGGCATCGACAGCTGCACGGCTGGCACCCACTTCGGCGTGAAGTTCCTTGGCCAACTCGAAGAGCATGTCGAAGTTCTCGCGCGAGCCGACACCGAAACCACCGTCGATGACGATGCTGGCGCCCTTCAGGTTGTGCTTGGCCTCCTCAACGTGGCGGTCGATGACCTTGACGACATATTCGGTGGCAGGCACATACTTGGCAACGTCGTGCTTGATGACCTCGCCCTTGTAGTTCTCGTCGAGCACCTCCATCTTCATCACACCAGGACGGACGGTTGCCATCTGTGGGCGATGTTCCGGATTGACGATGGTAGCAACGATGTTGCCGCCGAAGGCAGGACGAATCTGATAGAGCTTGTTCTCGAAGTGCTTGGAGATAGGCTTCTTGTTCTCATCGAAACCGACATTCATGTCGAAGTCGCCGATTTCCAACTGAGTACAGTCGGCAGTCAGACCGCTGAACAGAGCCGATGATACACGAGGACCGAGGTCACGGCCGATGACGGTTGCACCCATCAGGCAAATCTGAGGATCCTCCTCCTTGAAGAGGTTGACCAGCACTGCAGTGTGAGGATTAGAGGTGTAGGGGAAAAGACCTGGAGCATCGAAGACGTGCACCTTGTCCACACCATACTTCATGACCTGCTTCTCGATGCCGTCAAGTCCAGCACCGGCGCAGACGCACTCCAACTGAACACCAAGAGTATTGGCCAACTTACGACCTTTGGTCAAAAGTTCGAGAGAGACTTCCTTGACGGTTGTGCCCTCTATTTCGCAATATACAAATACGCTATTCATTTTTCAAATGAAGTTATTAGTTACGAGTTATTAGTTATTGTCGGTTCGCGTTGCTCACCTCATTTTTTGGAGTTAATGGGAGTTAACTTTTGGAGTTAGCGCTTCGCTTAGGGAGTTAACGGACGTTTGACTCAGTGGTCGTGTCCTCCAGTTCTATCGTCTGCTAACTCCCGTTAACTCCCGATAACTACTGTTAACTCCTTCTCCTCTCTCCTACTTCAAGTTGAGCTTGCGAGATTTGAACAGTTTCTAATAACTTGGCGTTAGCCAATAATCTTTTCGTTCAACAAATCAACCATAAGGCCCTCGATGTCGGCATCGCTGCCGGTGAGAGTCTGGCTCTCCTTGGCCTTGAACACGATGTTCTGCACAGCCTTCACATTGGTCGGCGAACCGGCCTTACCTACCTGCTTGAGGTCGGCGTCGATGTCGGCAGCACCCCACTGAGTGATGTTCAGATATGGCTTGCCGGCATTGGCGGCTGCAATAGCCTCGGCCTTGTCGGCAGGACGCTCGGCTGGCACGGTGGCGTTCTTGAACTTCATCACACGCTTGGCGTTGCGTGGACGGCATGGAGCGGCTGAGCCATTGACCGTAACGACGAGTGGCAATGGAGCCTCGACAGTCTCGACACCACCGTCGATGTGACGCTTGATGACGACCTTGCGGGCCTTCTCGTCGAGCGAGAGGATTTCCTCGGCATAGGTTACCTGGGTCAAGCCCAACTTCTCGGCAATCTGAGGACCTACCTGAGCGGTATCGCCGTCGATGGCCTGACGACCGCCCAAGATGATGTCGAAGTTGCCGATCTTGCGGATGGCCTGGCTGATGGTATAGCTGGTGGCCAATGTATCGGCGCCACCCAGACAACGGTCGGTGATGACAACGCCGGCATCGGCACCGCGATAAAGTGATTCACGAATGACTTCGGCCGACTTTGGAAGACCCATAGTTACGACCTGGATGGTAGAACCGGGGAACTGCTCCTTGAGGCGCAGAGCCTGCTCCAACGCATTGAGGTCCTCGGGATTGAACACCGCAGGAAGGGCAGCACGGTTGATGGTGCCTTCGGGTGTCATGGCGTCAGGACCCACATTGTGGGTATCAGGTACCTGCTTAGCAAGTACGATAATGTTCAATGCCATAATCAATTAAATCGTTTATACTTATGTGAAAAATTAGGATTAACGGCCGCAAAGGTAGCGAATATTTCGGAGGCGGCAAAAAAGAAAAGCCCGAAAACACCTTTTCGAGCTTTTAATTGAAAGAAAAAACAAAATTTAGCCTTTTTCGACTGCACATTTTTGCAAAAAGTGCGCACAAAAATCAAAAATATGGCTTAAAAGTGTAGATTTTGCCCGGTTTTGTATCCAAATCGAACACGAACGTCTCGGTCAATTCAGGAGCAGCGACCTTGGTCGAATCTTTCACGATGGGAGCCGTCATTCCGTATGGCTGCATGAGCGGATTCGGATTGTCGCCGGCTGCCACCTTCAGGCCCATACCTTCGGCCAACTTCAACGTAGTCGGCGTACGCAGGCGCAGGTTGCCGCCCAATCTTGAACGGACGACAAGCTTCTCGATGCGGCCGAACTTCCATGTGAGTTCGACGATTTCAAACCCGCCGCGAGCGCACAGGCCGCGCACCGAACCTTCGGCCTTCCACGCATCGGGCAAGGCAGGCAGCACGTGCAGACATCCGGCATGGCTCTGCACAAGCATCTCGGCCACACCCGCCGTGCATCCGAAGTTGCCGTCAATCTGGAATGGCGGATGCGAATCGAACATATTGGCATAGGTTCCGCCGTCGGTATCCTTGATGGTGGCGTTCGGGTCTTTCAGCACGAGCTGGTTGCGCATGATGTCGAGCGCATGGTTGCCGTCCTGCATACGTGCCCAGAGGCAGACCTTCCAGCCCATCGACCAGCCACGTGCGGCATCGCCACGTCCGATGAGGCTCTTCTTCACGCCTTGGAAGAGCGCGACATTCTCGTAGGGCGACACCTGACTGCCGGGATATGCGCCCCAAAGGTGCGACAGGTGGCGGTGCGACGACGTCTCGCGGTCCCAGTCGTACAGCCACTCCTGCAACTGGCCGTATTGGCCGAGCATCATTGGCGGCAACTGGCTCCGCAGACTGTCCCAAAGCGCGATTCGGTCTGCATCGACACCGAGCGTCTTGGCGGCAAGAGCGGTGTTGCGCAGCAGGTCGTAGATTATCGCGTTGTCCATCGTCACGCCACTGAACACAGCGCAACCCATCTTCTTGCCCGATTCGTTCACGTAGCTCCACTTGCCCGGATGGTTTTCGGGCGATATTGACGGACCGGCCACGAGGTAGCCCGTCAACGAGTCGCGGTAGAGGAAATCCTCGTAGAACGTGGCGGCATCGCGCAAAATCGCGTAGTGCGACTGGAGCCACTTCTTGTCGCCCGTATATAGATAATGTTCCCAGATGTGCGAGCAGAACCACGCGTTGCACGTCGGCCAGATGGCGGCTGTGGCATTATCGACCGCACCCGTGGCGCGCCAGATGTCGGTGTTGTGGTGCAGCATCCAGCCGCGCGCGTTGTACATCGTGCGGGCCGTCTTCTGCCCCGTCTGGCTAACCTCCTCGATGAGTTTGAGGAACGGCTCGTGACATTCGCTCAGGTTGCAGACCTCGGCCGGCCAATAGTTCATCTCGACGTTGATGTTGGTAGTGTATTTCGAGTCCCACGCCGGATATTGGCGGCCGTCGGGGTTCCAGATTCCCTGCAAGTTGGCCGGCTGAGTGCCCGGCTGGCTGGACGAGATGAGCAGGTAGCGGCCGAACTGGAAATACATTGCGGCCAACGACGGGTCGTCGGTCGTAGCGAACTCGCGGATGCGCGTCTCGGTGTCTTTCTGCATCTGCTTTTCGTCTTGGCCGAGGTAGAGGCTGACGCGGCGGAACTGCTTCTGATATGCCTTCACATGGTCATTCAATGCCAGCTGGTAGCCCTTCTGACGCGCCTGGAAATCGGTCACGTAGCGCATAGCCTTGGCCTTGGCATCGCCCGAGATGTCGGCATAGTTGACGAAATTGGTGGCACAGCTGACCACGACAGTTGCGTAGCTCGCACCCTTGACTTCGAGCACAGGCACCTTTTCGGCTGGAGCATCGACGCTGGTGCGCACTTCGGTCGTACCCTTGGCCGACACCTTTCCGTCGGTGTCCACTACGCGGATATAGGTGTAGCAGTGCAGGCCGTTCGGGATGTTCTCGAACTCCTTCTGACCGCCTTCGGTGAGCACTTCAAGCGTCTGCGGGTCGATTACGGCCGATGAGCACTTGCCGCGCTTCGTCTTTTCGGGGCCGACCCACGCCGTCTTGAACGCGAGCTTGCCCTTCTTCGATGCCTCAAGACGCACAATCATCACCTGATCGGCCATCGAGCAGAACACCTCGCGGCGGTATTCAACGTCCTTCACCTTGTAGCGCACGCCGGCCACAGCGCGGTCGATGTCGAGCCAGCGGCGGTAGTCGGTCGCGAGGTCATGGCCATCGAACGTGAACAGCATACGTCCCGCGCTCGAATAGGGCTGCCCGTGTGCTGTACGGCTACGGTCGGCCACCATATATTTCATGGCCAACTGCTGCGCACGCACGTAGCCGGCCTCGGTGTTCTGTGCGATGCCGTCGCGCATCTGCTGCAAATAGGCGGCGCACGAGTCGTTGGCGTTCTGGTACGGCGAACCGCTCCAATAGGTGTCCTCGTTCATCTGGATGGTGTCGTTCACCAGCTCGCCATAGACCATAGCACCCAGACGGCCGTTGCCCAACGGCAGCGCCTCTTCCCAATACTTTGCCGGACGGCTGTACCACAATGTGAGGTCGGCGTCCAACGGCTTCGCATCCTGCGCCTGGGCAAACATGGACGTACACATGACGCACGTCACGGCGCAAATTGTCAAAATCGAATGTTTCATTTGCTGAGTGTGTTTTGTCCGATGACGCACTACGCGGATTTTCCGTGCGGCGCATCGGGATGGATAAAATGCGGTGCAAAGATACGCAGATTTCACCATTGCGGCGAGGCGTTTTTGTACGAAAATGAGGGTGCAGAAATGTTTTTCGGCTTCAATTTTATCACCGAATGAAACGAAGTGGCCAGTTATCACCGAATGGAACGAATGGAACAAAAACAGATTGGACGGGATTGAACGGGGATATTAAACGAATTTGGAGCGAATGTTTTATCACCGAATGGAACGAATTGAGACGAAGGTGCATCGGACACATTTTCGATTGAACGAATTGGCGGAAATATGTAGAGACGTCACAATGTGGCGTCTCTATTTGCAACATACGAACAGTATTTACTGAGCAGATTGCCCAATGGCAAATCACCTTTCTGGAATCGTTCGGCGTCAAGTTTGAGGATTCTTTCGCATATCGGTTTCTGTCCCCTGTATAAAGCATGGAGATATGGAATGCCATTTTCTTCGGAGATGCTCACCTCGGTGAAGAATTGCGTCAAATCCTCTGCATCATAGACGATGGAGTAACTTGGTCGCTTGGCTCCGGGAATGTCCTCTATAAGGATATTCTTGTCAACCAAGTCCTGTATGTCGCGTATGGCGGTGTCCTTCGAGCACTTTGCCAGCGTTGCCCAAGTCTTTGAAGTTATCTTTGCCTCGTAACCGTCGAGAAAAAGATTGAGCATCTGAGTCTGTCGCTCTGTCATTGGCACTGACGATGCCTTCTGCCAGAAGAAACTCTTGTTCAGGATGGTAGTTACGATGGTGTCTGCTTCGTCGAGCGCCTCCTCCAACTTCTGCATGTACCACACCAACCACTCTGTAATGTCACCATCGCCATGCTGCATACGTTCAAGGATGTCGTAGTAGTGATTCTTATCCTTGTTAATTTGCGATGAGACATTGTAGAAACGGAACTCACTCTTCTCACCGCGCGCCAAGAGCATGTCGGAAAGGATGCGAGCCAATCGTCCATTACCGTCCTCAAAGGGGTGAATGCTCACAAACCAGAAATGAGCGATGGCAGAACGGATGACACTACTTACAGGCTCATCTCCATCAAACCAAATGAGGAATTTCCGCATCTCCTCTTCAACGCGGTCTGGCGAAGGTGCGATATAGTGAATCTTTTCGCGCCCAAACATTCCACTGACGATATGTTCCTCGTTTGTTCGGTATTGACCAATCTCTATGTCACGACCTTCGCTATAGCCGGATGGAAAGAATGCGGCTTGCCAAGCGCAAAGTTTCTCTTTGCTGAGAGGCATTTCATAATGTTGAACCGCCTCGAGCATTACGTTGACCACAGAATCAACATAGTGCGAAGGCGCACTATATTTCACATTCTCAATTCCAAGTTTTCTGGCAATGGAAGAACGAACCTGCTCCACGTTCAACGAGATGCCTTCAATCTCCGAAGAATACACTACGTCGCAAGTAAGGTTTTCTGCCATAGCACGCAGTTTGCTGTCGAAGCCCAAAGAACTTAGTCTGCCATAAAGCAAACCTTGTTTACGGTACACCTTCTCCTGAAGAAGCGACACCTGCGAAGCATCCCAACGGAAGTTTGTCCAATTGTCTCTTTCGTGTATGTACATAGCGCTTTTTCTGTTATGCGACGAAAAATAATCAATATCGTCGCAAATTTTGCGACAAAAATATAAAAATAATGTCGAAAAGACAAATAAACGGCCAAAAAGACGCGTAGTATGTTTGTTTCATCACCGAATGGAACGAATGAAAACAAAAAAAGCCGATGGACGGAATCCATCGGCAATTATGTAAAAAAGAGTAATAGCTTACTTCTTCAGGCCGTTGTTCTTGATGAGCCACTCGGCAATCTGGACGGCGTTGAGGGCTGCGCCCTTCTTGATCTGGTCGCCTACGAGCCAGAAGGTCAGGCCGTTCGGGTTGGCCAGATCCTTGCGCACGCGGCCGACATAGACGTCGTCCTTGCCTGCGAGGAAGAGGGGCATCGGATAGACCTTGTTGGCCGGATCGTCCATCAGCTGGACACCCTCGCCGTCGCGGATAGCCTGCTGGAATGCCTCGACGCTGACTGGCTGTTCGGTCTCGACCCAGACGGCCTCAGAGTGGCTGCGGAGCGATGGCACGCGGACGCACATGGCCGAACATGCGGCATCGGTGTGCATGATCTTGCGGGTCTCGTTGAACATCTTCATCTCCTCCTTGGTGTAGCCATTGTCGGTGAAGACGTCAATCTGAGGAATGACGTTGTAGGCCAACTGATAGGCGAACTTGTTGACCGTGACAGGCTTGCCGTCGAGCACCTCACGATACTGTTGCTCCAGCTCGGCCATGGCAGCTGCACCTGCGCCCGATGCTGCCTGATAGGAAGCCACATGGATACGCTTGATGTGGCTCAGCTTCTCGAGGCACTGGAGGACGACGACCATCATGATGGTGGTGCAGTTCGGGTTGGCGATGATGCCGCGCGGACGGTCAAGAGCGTCGGCTGCATTGCACTCGGGAACGACCAACGGAACGTCCTTGTCCATGCGGAACGCGCTCGAATTGTCGATCATCACGGCGCCGTACTTTGTGATGTCTTCTGCAAACTCCTTGCTGGTGCCGCCGCCTGCCGACGTGAAGGCGATGTCAACGCCCTTGAAGTCTTCAGGATTGTGGGTCAACTCCTTGACAACGATGTCTTTGCCACGGAAGTTATAGGTACGGCCTGCTGAACGGCTCGAACCGAACAGCAGCAATTCATCGATGGGGAAGTTACGGTCGGCAAGCACCTTGAGGAACTCCTGACCTACGGCACCACTGGCGCCAACAATTGCTACTTTCATTGCAATACGGATTTTATTGTTTGAAATTTTGGGCGCGAAGATAGGCAAAAAGTTCAAACCATTGCACAATCAATCAGCCACTTTTCTGTCCGATGCGCCGTTTCGCCCGATTTTGAAAAGATGGCCTTACAAACGATAGGGCAGACCCTCTCCCCGTACCCTCCCCCGTTATGTAGGGGGAGGGAGTATTTTGCTCTGGAGGACAGGGATTATTGATTCACGATTTTTGTTTTGCAACCGTAGAGACGTTTCATGAAACGTCTCTACAGAAATCCCGCGCGTTTTTTGAATCGTCCCAGATTGTAGAGACGTCACAGTGTGGCGTCTCTACAGAATTCCCGCACGGGTCGGGTTCCGGTTTCCACGTAGAGACGTGCCATGGCGCGTCTCTACAATTCCCGCATGATTGGTTGCCACATGAAGACGCGGCACGCCACGTCTCTATAGATTATTTACAATTTCAACAAATTCCACCAATGTACGCACATTCACCTTCGGAAAATCGTAGCGGTCAAGTTCCGCAAAATGATGGTCGTTGCTGACAATATAGGTGGCTCCGGCCGTAACCGCACAATCGACAAATTTGTTGTCGTCCGGGTCGGACGAAATCAGATTAAAACGATATGCAGGATTAACCCGTTCAACATTCGGCAGGGAAAGAATTGCTTCAACTACGGCTTCGGCGAACTGCACATCTCCAAACCGTCTTTCCAAAATCTCTCGATATTCAAGCAGGATTTCGTTGGAGATGCAAATCGTGTATTTCTGCGCAAAAAGAGCCTTCCAAACCTCTGCATAAAGCGATTTGGGGAAAACAATTTGCAGGATGCAATTGGTGTCGAGTACAGCTTTCATCAATATGGCAGTCGCTCGTGAATGTCAGCAATTTCGTCCAATTTCTTTTGGTCAAGTCCCAAATTGGCCCAAAGTTCTTCGGCGCGACGCTCCACCTTCCGGTAGTAGTAATCGGAAAGCAATTGCTGCACCTCCTTCAATTCCTGTTCGGAATCCATGTGCGAAAACATCTGCAACAGTTGCAGCTGAATCGGATTAAAAACGGTTGCTTGCATTGTTATTCCTTTTTAGTGTGTTGCGGCAAAGGTATGTATTTTTCCGCACGGACAATGAATTCAGCCTAAAAATTTAAAAACAGTAGAGACGCCACATTGTGACGTCTCTACAAAACAGACCCCCACCCCGTAATGTGGAGGGTGCATTGGTTTGCTCTGGAGGACAGAAGGGGTTGACTATAGTTGTTTAATTTGGATTTCAACGTAGAGACGTTTCATGAAACGTCTCTACAACATTCCGCATGGTTGGTTGCCACATGGAGACGTTTTGGGTTTCAACGTAGAGACGTTTCATGAAACGTCTCTACAGAAATCCCGCGCGTTTTTTGAATCGTCCCGAATTGTAGAGACGTTTCATGAAACGTCTCTACAAATTCCGCACGGCCATTTTCAGACATTTTCCCGTATATACTCCCTTCCCCTATATAACGGGGAAGGGCTGGGGTTAGGGTCTGATCACGCGCTTGCCCTTCACTACGTGAATTTCGCGTGCGGTGGCGGCATTGACCCTCTGTCCCATCAGGTTATAGACGGCATCGCAACTCTTATTTCTTAATTCTTCATTCTTAACTTGCACGTCAATGATGCCGGTCACGTCGCTCTCCTCCGCGAACGTCATGCGGAACTGCGCGGCATTGGCCACAACCTCTTCGTGCACGCGGAAGAAGCCACGGAAGCCCTTCATCATGGCGGGCAGGACGGACGGGTTGTAGAGCGTGTTGCCGCCGCCCAGGACGAGCACCTCGCGCAGATCCGAACCCTCGACCGTCGTGACGCCCAGCGTCGGGATGAAATCCACGTAGTCGGTCTCACTCGGGCTGTTGGCCGATGCCTCGATCGTCACGTTCCTGAAGGTCGGGTTCACGACGTCGGCCGATGCCTTGATGAAGTAGGGCTTGCCTGCCTCGATGCTTGTGGCCGATGTGAACTCCAGACCCAGCACGCCGTTGTCCAATGTCGAGCCGGAGAGCTCGTAGAGCTTCACGCCCTCGCCGAAGGTCTCGGTGAGCTGCTCGGCCGATGCGTCGAATGGCACGGTCAATGTGTTCCACTCGGTGTCGATGGTGCGGTTGGCCAATGTCACGTTCACCGTCTGGCCGTCGAGGGCTG
Organism: Bacteroidales bacterium UBA3663; assembly: GCA_002373755.1. Taxonomy (GTDB): domain Bacteria; phylum Bacteroidota; class Bacteroidia; order Bacteroidales; family UBA3663; genus Liminaster. The sequence continues at coordinate 9,878 of DFJU01000065.1, forward strand.
CACTTGGAGCATCGGCCGTATCGTCGAGCAGATGGGTGCCGACGAGCGTCTTGCCAGCGAGGACGTTTATCTCGTCACCCGTCAGCGTGCCGCTGTAATAATTGCCCTCGCCGTCTGTGAAGAGGCTGTTGAATGTGGCGGTGGCACCATCCTTGATGTAGAGGCCGGTGGAACCGATGGTAATGCAGTCGTTAGGGTCGCTCCAACTGAAGTTGTAGCAGCCTCCAGACGCACAGATTGCGTTTTTATGGGCAGCGGCTACGGTTACGTTTCCGCCGTTGTAGTTGAAGGTTCCATGAGCGTAGATAGCTTCGGTCGCGTCTCCTCCGGTAGTGGTTGCTTCTACATTGCCGCCGTTGATGGTAATGTCTCCAGACCTGCTAAAGAGCGCGTAGGCACAAAATCCATCGGTGTTGGCCGTGATGTGACCGCCGTTGATGGTGAGGGCGTTTGAAACACAGATGCCATGAGTGTTAGTGCCTGTGGCATAGATGCTGAGGTTGCCTATGTCGTCGCCCGTACTCTGGCCGTAGATGGTGAGGGTACCCCAGATGCATTCGATGCCCACGCCGTTGAGTCTGCTCTCGCTGGTTCCAATGTTCATCTGGCAACCGTCGGCAAGGATGAGATGGAAGTCCCCCGTGTTCTGGAATGTGAGCGTACCAGTATAGTTGAGTGTGCCTGTGGCCACATACCATCCTGCGGTGGTGATTTTGGTCTCATCGCCCGTGAGCACGGTGTAGTCGGCGCAGTATTGCGTCTCGCCGTCCGAGTCGAGGTAAGAGATGCATGGGCGCAGGGTCTTGCCGGCGATGGCCGATATCTCGTCGTCCGTCAGCGTGCCGGTGTAGATGTTGCCGCTGCCGTCGGTGAGGGCCTGGCCGGTGGCTACTGCTACGGTGCCGCCTTCGGTGCTGATGCTGCTGGCGGTGATGCGGTCGTCGGGGCGGGTCCAGCCGAGGGTGATGGTGCCGCTGCTGACCCAGGCGTAGATGCCATTGATACTGCCGTTGGCTGTGACGTTGCCGCCGTTGATGGTGACAACGCCGCTGCGGGCAGTGATGCCGTAGTTACTGCCGTTGGCTGTGACGTTGCCGCCGTTGATGGTGACGCTATTGAAGCCAAGGATGCCTATGCCAGTGTTCCATCCGGTGCCGGTGGCTGTGACGTTGCCGCCGTTGATGGTGAGGTCGCTCGCGGCGTAGAGGGCGGTGGCTTTACTATCGTTAGTAATGGCTGTGACGATGCCGCCGTTGATGGTCAGATTGTTGACTAAGATGGCATGGTGGTAGTCGGAGCCGGTGGTATAGATGTTGAGGTCGCCCGTGCCGAGGCTCTGGCCGTAGATGGTGAGGTCGAATTGGTTGCTGTTGTTGATGTAGCCATGGATGCCGTAGTCGTTAATCTTGTTGTCGTTCGTTCCGATGTTCATGGTGCAGCCGTCGGCGAGGATGAGGTTTACGTTGCCGCCGAGGGTGACGGTGGCGGTGTAGTCGATGTCCTTGCCCACGAAGTACCATCCTGCGGCGAGGGTGGTCTCCGTGCCGTCGAGGGCGATGGCCTGTGCGGTCTGTGTGGTGCCGTCGGCATCAACGTAGCTGACTTCGTGCTGCTGGCCGTCGCTGCGGAGGGCGGCGGTGATGGTCACGTCGCCGTCGGTGGCGTTCACAGTGTATGTGTTGCCGCTGAATGCGGTGCCGTTGGCGCTAAAGGTGGGCGTGTAGCCCTCGGGGACTTCGCTGCCAAGGGTGCTGGCGAGGGGCAGGGCGAGGCCCTCGCGGTAGTAGCTCACGCCGTTATACACAAAGCCGTTCTCGGGCGCGGAAGCCAGCGCGGTGGTGCTCACGCCGTCGCCGAGGGTGATGGCGTAGGCAGGGAGGGCGCCGTTGTTGGCGGTGATGTCGGCTCCCTGGCAGCCCTTGCCGGAGGTGACGGCGGTGCCGTTCACGGTGCAGCCGTGGTAGTAGTTGTTGCTGAGGCGGGAGGTGTAGAGGGTGCGGCCGCAGATGGTGCCGTAGTTCGAGTTGTAGGTGGCGGTGATATAGGAATCGGTGACGGAGCAGCGCATAATGTAGCCTTTGTTGTTGCAGCCCACGATGCCGCCGACGCACTCGTAGCCTTTGATGCGGGCGTCGGTGAGGTGGACGTCGTAAATGTCGGCACCGCTGCCTATCAGTCCGAAGAGGCCTTGGTAGATGTCGGCGTCGCCGCTGCCGGTCTTGCGGATGCGGATGCCGCTGACGGTGTGGTTGTCGCCGTTGAAGTAGCCGTTGAAGTAGCGTAAGGTGCCGCTGTCGTAGCGTCCTATGGCCTCATAGTTCTCGGCGTAGTCGTCGCCCTCGTTGTCGGGGTGGGTGAACGTGATGTCGGCTCCGAGCTTGAAGTACTTGCCCTTGTAGTCGTTGGCGGTCTCGCCGTTAGTGCCGTTCACGCGGTGGGCGAGCAGCAGGAGCTGGTCTTTGTTGTATATCATGTAGGGGTCGGCCGAGTTGCCTTTGTTCACGGTTGCCCAGTCGATGAGGGCGAGGGCGGCGGTGTTGACGCTGATGGTCACGTCGGCGTCGGGCATGGTGAGTGTGGTGCCGCTGAGGGTGCCTGCGCTGGCGGTGTAGCCGTACTGGTAGCCCTGGGGTGCGCCGGCGACGGAGTTGCTGAGGGTGAGGCTGAGCTGGTCGCCGCTGCCGTAGTAGAGGTTGCCGTCGCGATAGAGACCTCCGCTGCTGTAGGCAACGATGCCGCTGACGTTGTACCATACGGCACCGGAGGTGATGTCGACGGCCTCGATGGTAACGTTATCGCCTGCTGTCACGCTATGGCATGCCTTGCCCTGGGCGATGCCGAGGGCCTGGGTGTAGTAGCTGTTGACGGGGGCGACGTCACCACCGCCATTGAAGTAGAACGTGCCACCGCTGATGCTGGAGCCGTCCTGCGGGGCGAAGAGCGAGTTCTTAATCACCTGTGCGCTGTTGCTGTATCCTATGAAGCCGCCGCTTTTGGCGGTGCCGTTTATCTTGCCGTTGAACATGCAGCCCTCTATCTCGACGTTGCCGCCAATGCTGAAGCCGCCTGTGTAGCGGTCGCTCGAAATGTTAACGCTGCTGACACAGTTGGTGATATGGCTTGTGGCGTTGACCGTCTCGCCGATGATGCCCGCTGCACGGTAGGCGGTTCCGCTGATGGTGCCGCCGACAATCAGGTTCTGTATCGTTGCGCCGTCCACATAACTGAACGGAGCCGTCATTGTGTTGTTGCCCGTGTTGGCATAGTTGACGGTCAGCGTCTTGCCGCCGCCGTCGAAGGTGCCGGTAAACGGATTGCCTTCGCTGCCCGCCATGCGGGTGACGCGGATGTCGTCGCCTAACTTGACGGTCTTGCCGCTGAAGCGGTTGTAGGTGTCGTTGTCGTCGAGGCAGTCGCAGAAGACGCTCCAGCCCGTGGCGGTGTGGATGGTGTACTCGGTGCCTGCGTCGTTGACCGAGAAGTGGGTCGGGTCGGGAGTGCGGCTGAGTGCGACGGTGGCATCGGCATTGATGGTGAACGACGTGCCGTCGATGGGCGAGCCGTTGACGGTGTAGGCGTATATCCAGCCAGCGGGGGCGGCGTTGCTGAGGGTGATGGTGCCAGCGTAGTAGTCGGTGCTATTGTAGGTAAAAGCGGCGGTGGTGCTGGTGGTCGCGCCGCCACTGAGGGTGAGGGCGTAGGCGTGGCCGATGCTGGTGTTCGCATTTGATCCGTCGGTAGAACCGACGTTGCTGTAGTTGTTGTTGCCCGTGTAATAGGTGTATTGGATATTGCCCGCAGCCTGTTTTCCTGCGAATACACCGATGCTATTGCCGCCGCTGAGGGTCGGGTTGATGACTAAGCAGTTGTGTATGCCGGGCATGTTTCCGTATCCGACCAGAGCACCCGTGTAGCCGGTTTTGGTGTTCGTAATGCTCGGCGATACCAGACGGACGTTGTCTATGTCGCCGTTGTAGAAGTAGCCGAATAGTCCGGCATAGTCATAGCTGCCGTTCACCGTGAGGTTGGAGATGGTGTAGTTCTGGCCATTGTAATTGCTACGGAACTTGTGATTGTTGTTGTCGTCATTTATCCCGATGGGGACGAAGTTGATTCCGCTCATGTCGATGTTGCCGGTCTGAACGAAATATTGGTCTTCGTAGAGGCGGCTCGTGCTGTTGTTGATGTCGGTGGCAAGCTGCACGAGGTCGGCACTGCTGCTGATTTTGTACGGGTCGGCCTTCGTTCCGCTGCCGCCAGAGAATGAACTCTGCGCCCACGCCGTGGTGGCAGTGAGCATGGCGAGGAGCAGCGTCATCGCTGCCCGTCGCATGGCGCCCAGCCCCAAGGTCGTGGGCGCAAACAATCTTTTCTTTGTCATTGTTGTTGTCATTTTTATAATAAGTAGTTGTTCAAAATTATTTTATAATATCCTGTAGGCTGTCCAAAAACTATCTTTTTCATTCTTGGGCGCGTAACGAAAACGTTGTTTAGAATTTGTTTCATTTCGGTTTCCCGCGTAGAGACGCCACATTGTGACGTCTCTACAATTTTTATGGTTTCGGGGTTTCCCGTAGAGACGTTTCATGAAACGTCTCTACAACGTCAACGCGCGGTTTGGGTGCCATTGCGGTCGCGTAGAATGGATTATGTTGTTCATTGTCGTTATTATGTAAATTGTTAATATTTTGTTGTTCAAAAATTATTCGTAATTTTGCACGCAAATAATTAAATATTTTAGGATTATGACAGCTTTACAAATGAACGCGGAACTGTTCCGAGCAATGGGCGAGATTGCCGACGACGAGACGATGATGGCGAAAGTGCTGAAGTACGTGAAGAAACTCGCAGCCCAAAAGGCAGACCCGACGCTGATGACGAAGGAGGAGTTCTTTGCCAAGGTGGACAAGTCGCTGGAACAGGTTCGGCAGGGACGGGTACACAGGATTGAGTCGAAAGAAGAACTGGGCCAGTTCTTGAATAGTCTTTGAGCGTTATGTACAAATTGGACTATACCGACGAGGCGAAGCTGGACATGCAACGCCTGAAGCGCGACGAACCGAAGGCCTTTCAGAAGTTGGGTAAGTTGCTCGGCGAACTGATGGACCATCCGCGCACTGGCACGGGCAAGCCTGAACAGTTGAAGGGCGACCGTGCAGGACAGTGGAGCCGCCACATCACGAGGAAGCACCGTCTGGTGTACGAAATCCACGACACTGAAGTCATCGTACTCGTTCTCACTGCCTACGGCCATTACGACGACAAATAGCCCTGCGGCCAACAACCGCGACATCTTCCCCTGCACCGCCCATTGCGCTGCGGGGGATTGTTGTGTCTGTGTGTTCCGTAGATGTGTCATTGTTCTTTTGCAAATCAGACCCCAGACCCTCTCCCCTAACCCTCCCCCGTTATGTAGGGGGAGGGAGTATTTTGCTCTGGAGGACAGTAGGATTGTCCGTAATTATTGTTGTTTAATTTTGGTTTCAACGTGGAGACGTTTCATGAAACGTCTCTACAATTCCCGCACGATTGGTTGCCACATGGAGACGTGCCATGGCGCGTCTCTACAATTCCCGCACGGTTGGTTGCCACATGGAGACGTTTCATGAAACGTCTCTACAATTCCTGCACGGTTGGTTGCCAACATGGAGACGCGGCACAATATGCCAGTTGACTGTTTCCATTTGTTTTATTATGATTGGCAAAAAAATGCAGTCTTGTTGACCCAGTTTCAGAAATAATTTGCAAATTTGCTGCCGCAAAACGAATGAATTGAAGTTTTATCAGTGCCTATTTGCAAATACGGTTACACACTGGAAGCACCGCGCAGCCATGTTCTGGCCGGGTCTTTCTTATACGGTATCATGGTCTTCCATTGCCCAGTTTGGCACACGTATCTTTAAAAAACTTCATTAAACATGACCTGCAACCACTGCAGGCCATGTCGTAAAAATGAGAGAAATTTTAGAGGAAATGCTAAAACCAATCAATTCTCATTTCCTCTCCAGTAAAATGAAAACCATGATGAAAAGTCTTTTGAGCGGCTCCGGACTTCGGGCGATGCGCTACGAGCGAAAGGCCGCCGGACATACGCCCCCTCCTCCCCTGAACGGCGGAAAGGGGGCGATTTTTATTTGCTGTTCAGGAAGCCACCGTCGCCAATGCCCTGCGTGTTGATGCCGGTGTAGGTGACACTGACTTCACTGTTGTCGTTTGTCGAAAAAAGCGTTGAACGATACGGCTGACTTTGCGCGATGATGCTCTGTGCATCGAGTTCAATAACGCTGATTGCTGGTTTCTGATAAGTTTTCATAATTAATTAGCTGTTTCTCTCAGACCCCTTCCCCCTTATGTAGAGGATGGAAGTTGTCAGTATCGGAGGATAAAGGGTTTATAATTTGTTGTTTAGAATTTATATCTCATTTTTGAATTCAGACGCGGTTTGGATTCCCCTTGCGGTCGCGTAGAGACGTGCCATGGCGCGTCTCTACAATTCCACGCGATTGTTTTCCCTTGCGGTCGCGTAGAGACGTGTCATGGCGCGTCTCTACAATTCCCGCGCAATTGGGTTTCTTCGTGGAGACGTTTCATGAAACGTCTCTACAATTCCACGCGATTGTTTTCCCTTGCGGTCGCGTAGAGACGTGCCATGGCGCGTCTCTACAATTCACGCGCGATTGGGTTTCTTCGTAGAGACGTTTCATGAAACGTCTCTACAATTCCCGCGTGATTGGTTGCCCGTATATACTCCCTTCCCCTATATAACGGGGAAGGGCTGGGGTTAGGGTCTGATCACGCGCTTGCCGTTCACGATGAACAGGCCGTTTTCGGCGCGGTTCACCTTCTGGCCCATCAGGTTGTAGATGCATCCGCAACTCTTATTTCCTAATTCATCACTCATAACTTGCGTAGTCACGATTCCCGAAATCTCGCTCTCTTCGTCGAACGACATGCGGAACTGTGCGGCATTGGCCACAACCTCATCGTTCACAACACGGAAGTAGCCACGGAAGCCCTTCATTCTGGCAGGCAGAGAGGCCGGATTGTAGAGCGTGTTGCCGGTGCCCAAGACGAGCACCTCGCGGATGTCATCGGCCACAATCGTCGTAGCGCCCAGCGTCGGCACAAAATCCACGTAGCTGCCCGACTCGCCGCTCGATTCGCCCTCGGTGTCGACGATGGTGACGTTGCAGAAGGTCGGATTGACGGTCTCGGCCGTGGCCTGGATGAAGTGCGGAAGGCCGCACATCATGTAGTCGGGCTTGAAGAAGAAGAACGTCAGCACGCCATCGTCGCCCAAACCGGAATTGCCGAACTGATAGAGTTTCACGCCGTCGCCGAAGACCTTCTTCAGCGTGTCCATCGAGACGTTGAAGGGCAGCGTGAGCGTGTTCCATTCGTTGTCGATGGTGCGGTTGGCCAATGTCACGTTCACCGTCTGGCCGACGAGCGATGCGAAAGGTGCATCGGCAGTATCGTCAAGCAGATAGGTGCCGAAGAGCGACTTGCCTGCGATGCTGTTCTTCGCGTCGGTGTCCAACGAGCCGCTCACGACGAGACCGTTGCCGTCGGCGAGGGTCTGGCCATCGGCAACGACAATCGTGCCGCTATAGCTGTTGGAGTTGATGCGGTCCGATGTGTTGCGCCAGCCCAATGTTGTCTTACCATTGACCGTACCGAGACCACGCACACCGAAAGCCGTCACATTGCCACCAGTGATGGTGATATTGTTTACAGCGCCGATGCCCACTGTGGATCCGTTTTGGCCTGCCTTGACGACACCACCGTTGATGGTAAGATTCTTGGCTGCGATGGCATCTTTGGCGATGAGCTTGCCCGTGCTGTTGGCCTGACCGTAGATGTTCACGTCGCACGTAGCACTGAGAGGATTCGAGCCACTGCTGATGGAATAATTCACACTATAAAGCATTACCACCGACGCCGATGAGCCGACCGACATCTCTGCGCCATCGGCCAGAATGAGGTGGATGTCGCCCGTGAGGTTGATGCCGGCGGTAAATGCGATAACATCATTGGCCACATACCAACCGGCCGCGAGTTCGCTCTCGTTGCCCGTCAGCAAGGTGTAGTCGCCGCAGACCTGCTCGCTGCCATCGGCCGCAATGTAGCAGATCGTCCACTGCGCATAGGCATCCATGTTGTCCGTCACCTCGAACGTGGTGAAGTCGATCACGTCGCCGCCGTCGGCCTGCGTTGACCAATGGCTGAAGATGTAGCCCGTGCGGGTCGGGATCTCGGGGACGTAGGCCGCATGTGCCTTGCCTTCGCCATCGAACACGACAGGAAGCAACTGGCTGTCGCTGCCGTCGATGTGGAGCGTCACGGCATAGCAGGGTTCGAGCGTGACCGATCCGTCGCCGGACTTGGTGTATGAGACAATTCCCTTGGTCGAGAATGTGCCGCTATAGACGTTCTTGCCCTCGGTGCAGTACTGTCCATCGGCCATAGTGATTGTGCCAGTATAGCCGAAGCCGCTGCACGTGAGACGGTCGCTGTTGGCGTTCCAATGCAGGTTGATCGTGCCGCTGATGCCGTTGCCGCCCACATTCACGTTGCCGCCGTTGAAGTTGAATGCATGGCCATCGGTCATGAAGATACCAATTTCGTCCGAATTGACCGTGACGTTGGCATTGTTGACCTTCACGTCGCCGCCCATCAGGAAGGCCGCGCCCAGTCCACCGCGACCGCAATTGGCCGTCAGGGTGCAGGCATTGAGCGTCAGGCTGCCCGAGCTGTAGGCGACATAGCCCTTGCTGTTGATGGCCAATGTGCCGGTGTGCCCCTTCTGTCCGTAGAGGGAGATTGCGGCATCGGCCGAAAAACCGAAACATGGACTATCGCCGACGGGCTCGCTTTCCGTGCCGATACGCAGCGTGCAGCCATCGCACAGGATGATGTGCGCGTCGCCCCTCCATATTACTTTCTGGTTGATTGTGACGTCGCTATCGACCAGATACCAACCGGCATCAAATTTGGTCGTGCTGGCATCCACCGGGGTCAATTCATCGAGCGAAATCTGCTGCTCGTCGCCGTTTCCGTCAATGTAGCTGATGTTCACCGTGACGGGATGCAGCTTTTTGCCGTTGATCTGGTCGAAGTCCGACGCGTCAATCGCGCTGCTGCTACGTGCATACCAGCCATCATCGTTGCCGAGCATTTCGCCGAACGTGACTACGCCGGAATAGCTGCTTGCACAGACGTAACCGAGGTCCCATTCGCCCAGCACGATGTCGGCGGACTGGACTCCGTAGCCGCCGGTCGATGCGGCATCGGTCGCCACGCCCGACAGACTGCAATAGTTGGCACACGCGATGGCATTGCCATCGGCCGAAAAAGCAAACACACGGCAGCCGACCTGGTAGAAAGACGGCACGCTGATAGCGTCGCCCGATGCATAGATGACGAGTGAGCCGGTTGTCTGCGGGTCGCGGCTCTGGTCAAAAAGGTAAAGGCAACTTCCCTCCTCGCCGACGATGCCGCGCTCGACGGGATTCGCCTGCGAACCGAAGCTCATCGTGCAGCCGTCGCAGATAATGAGGTAAATGTCATCGGCGACGGTCAGGGCGTGGTCGTAGGCGACATCGGTCGTCACAACATAGGTGCCGCTTTCGAGCCGGATCTCGTTGCCATAGAGGACAGTGTACTCTTCCACAGTGGTAGTTTCACCATACTCTTCGTAGGATAGAGCCGGGACATTGGCCCAAACAGCCGTAGATGAAAAGATACCGGCACACAGCACAACCACGGCGCGCAAAAATCTTGTATCCGAAAAAAAGTTTACCATTGATTGGATTGGATAAATTGTTTTATGTTTTTGTTGCTCAAATGTCAAATTGGTTAATTCTCTCACTATCACATTTCCACTCACCTTCCCTTTTCCGCAACATCCTCGGTGGCATTGGTCGCCGAGTCGATGACCGCGCCATATTCCACCAACGAATAGAAAATATAGACGAAAACCGCCATACCGACACACAGCAGGACGGTGTAGGGCCACACCTCGACCGGGAAAATTGCCGTAAAGACAATGCTGCCGATGCCGAAGCCAATAATCAGATGGCAACTGAGCAACATCCAGCGGATGAAGCCCTCGACCGAGCCCAACTGCATGGCAATAAGCCGACGGCTCACACGATAGTAGGTTCGATAGAACACGAAAGTCAGCAAGCCTATATGCAAAAAGAAAATGATGAACGGAAAAAAGCCACGGAAAATGCCCGTGGCAGCCAGCCAGTAGCAACACAAGCCCAGGGCCAGCAATGCGACATCACGACACACCAGCTCCTGCCTCAAGTGGTTGGGATTGAGCAATGAGGTGTGACTCCAGCTGAACAGCACGCCGCCAACGTGGAAGTAGCTGACTGACAGCGCCGTGGCTCCGAGAGGCCAGACCGTACGCCACTGAAACCAGCCATGCAGCGCGAAACCGGCCGCAAACACCGCCAGACACAACGCCGAAATCCAGCGAGCACGATGGTACACGCAATAATCCCGGTACATGTAGTTGTTGTGCAGCAGCGAGGCAGCCATCATCAGGTTGACGATGCAGGCAACGACTAGGGTGATTCGATAGAGTTTCAGTTCAATCAACATTTTTTCGCTATGTTCGCAAAAATCGGGTGCAAAGGTAAGGCCAACTTAAAAAAAATCGGGTCGAAAATCGTCACTTGGTGTACAAAATCACGCAATCGAGTGTACAAAAACTCGCAAAAACAAAGCGAAAAACACACTGAAATTTGAAACATTTCGCCGCTACGCGACTTTGTAACGTGCATTATTCGAAAGTTTCAAAATTTATATCCGATGAAAAAATCCCGAAAGTCTGCATCGTCAGCGCAAAAGATGATTAACAAAGCTATTTTCCCCTTGCTAAACGCAATTTATAAAATTAAAACACATGTCACAAAAATTCTCCACCCTGAATCATCGCCCGGAAAACGATGTTTCGCACGCCCAAACTCACCGATTTCTGTTAGAATTTAGTTCTAATCAGTTACATTGTGTGCGAGAAACCGGCATCCAACAGGAAAAAATAAAAAAATCTGCTTAAATTTGCGGCCGATATGGAATTAATGCAATTTACGGCCATCGTCGTGATGTTCCTTCTCACGCTGACACTGATTATGCTGCTGCCGCGACGCGTGGTGCGCGACCACGTCTTCAGTCGCTCACGTTGGCAGTTGGCCGGCGGCACCAGCCTGCTTTGCATCCAGTTCCTGCTGCAATATGAACTGAAGTTGCGCGCCATGGGCGTCACTCAGGGAGTCTTTCTCAATCTGCTTATCTTCGTGCCATGCTCGTGGATGTTCGCGTTGGCCATCCTCAACCTGCAAAGGCAGGGGCACATCCGACGCTCCGAATGGCTGGTTGGAGCAATCACCTACGCCCTCATCGTGGCACTGCTTATGTCGGCAACCGCGGCAAACGGCATGAACCCGTTGGACGACACTCCGGCGATGCGCTACGCCGAAATCGCATCGGCCGCGCTCTACACTGCAATGACAGCCTACTATACCGTGATTGAGCTACGCGAGTTGCGACGGATGCACAGGTCGCTCGACAACTACTACGATCTGGACATGGGATACCTGCTGCAATGGATGGAGCGCAGCATTCTGGTGCTGGTCTCGATGGCACTGCTTGCCCCGTTGGCCATCTTCAACAACAACATTCTGCTGTCGGTCTTCGGTCTGGCCATCCTGTTCGGAATCTACTATTTCGTCATCAGTTTCATCTGCTACGTGGTGAGCAACGATGCACACGACGTGACCGAAGCCAACACCATCGACGGCAATGACGACCCCGACAGCAATCAGGAAATGCCGCCCCTGACCGACGAGGAACTGCTGGTGGTGGGCAAGGCGGTGCAACGATGGCTCGCACGAGGCCGGCATCTGCAATGCGGCATCAACATCAAGACCGCATCCGACGAAATGAAGGTGCCGCGCTACAAACTGATGCTCTGGCTCAAAACCACGCCGCAGGAACTGTTCAGCCCTTGGCTCACCAACCTGCGCACCGAGGCCGCAAAACAGATGCTACGCGAGCATCCCGACTGGACCAACGACACAATAGCGCAAATGTGCGGTTTCAGCACGCGCAACTACTTTCAGACGGTGTTCCGCAAACAGACCGGCATGACGCCGGCGCAGTTCATCGCCAGTCAGAAAGCAAAATGAAACGGCCGACGCGCTAAAAAAAGAATCATCCATCCGATCAGATCTCTCTCTTACTCACACTACACGTGCAGCCTTGCAACGAATTCCGTTGCAAGGCTGCATTTTTTTTGTTGAGAACCGCCTGTTATTCCAGCAAACGTTTCAGCTCTGGATTGTCGGGGTCGTTGGTGTAGGTGCTGACAAACTCGCGCGGCGTCATGTTGAAGTACGACGTGAAGTTGGACGTGAAGTAGGCCGGACTTGAATAGCCGACGCTGTAGGCCACCTCGGCGATGGTCACATTCTTCTGCACGAGCAGCGAAGCCGCCTGTTTGAGGCGCGTGGTCTTGATGAGCGTCGATGGCGACATGTCGATCAGCTCCTTCAGCTTGCGGTTCAGGTGCACGCGGCTTATGCTCACCTCCGATGCCAGGAAATCGACATCGAGGTCAGGGTCGCCCATATTCTTGCTGATGCACTCCGCTACGCGATTCAGCAGGCGTTCGTCGGCCGATGTGAGTTCCTTGCCGCTGAAGTCGAAGTGCAGGTCGGTGCGGCGCTTGCGCATACGCTGTTTTTCGCGTAGTTCATCGTTCAGCAGGTCGATGAGTTCCTTGCCGTCGGCCGATGGTTCGTCGGTGCTGTCGCCACGCATTGCGCGCGCCTCGAGCTCGAGCTGGTCCTGCTCGGTGGCATGCGGACGTTCGACGGGTTTAAGCTCGTCGGCCGTGAAGTGTTGGCTGCCCATCGGCATTGTGACACAGAAGGTTACGCCATCGGCCTCGTTGCGAGCGCTCAAAGTGCCGTGGTGCAGTTCGACGAGTTCGTTGGCAAGGCTGAGGCCAAGTCCGATGCTTCCCTCGGCGCCGAATCGTTCGAAGAGCAGGCGCGTGTCGGTCTGCGTGAGGTGCGAGCCGGAGTTATAGACCTCGATGCTGATGGTCTTGGCCGCCTCGTCGGGCTTGACGTTGATTGCTACGCGACCTCCATCGGGCACATATTTAAATGCGTTGGAAAGGAGGTTGAAGAAGACCTTGTCCAGCTGGCCGGCATCGAACCAGAGCACGGCATCGTCCTGCCCGTCGGCAAAGTTGAGCGTGAAGTCGATCTGTCGGCTGATGGCGGTGTTGTTGAAATATTGCATCACATCGCTCAGGAAACCGTTCAACGAGCCTTCGCTCACGTGCAGGTTGAGCTGGCCGTTGTCGATGCGGCGGATGTCCATCTGCTGGTTGACGAGCATCAGGATGCGCAACGAACTGCGGTACATCATCTCGTAGGCCGACTGCGTGGCATTGTCCACGTTGCGCTGCATCAGACGACGGAGCGGCGAGATGATGAGCGTGAGCGGCGTCTTGATTTCGTGGCTGACGGATGTGAACATTCGCAGCTTGGCCTCCTTGATCTGGCGGTTGTGCTCGGTGCGACGCATCACGCGGCGCTGGTGGGCACGGTTGCGCAAGAAGGTGACGACGCCGAAGACGATGGCGGCGAAGAGCAGCGTGTAGATGACGATGGCCCACACCGAGGCATACCACGGGGCGTCGATCACCACTTCGAGCGTCTTGTTCACGCTCTGCGTCTGGCCTGCGCCGTCGGTCAATGCGGCACGCACGTGCAACGTGTAGCGGCCCCACGGCAACGATGAGTAGGTTGCAGTGTTGTCGATGCCGAACACCTCGTTCCAGTCCTTGTCGTAGCCCTCAAGCCAATAGAAATAGCGCGAGCCCTGCGGACGGCTGTAGTCCTGCATGGCGAACGATATGGCAAAGCTGTTGACCGATGCCGGCAGATGCAGTTTCGAAGCCGTCCAGAGCGACTTGTCGAGCAGGTTGTCGCCCACCGAGAGTTGCGGGTTGTAGTCGGTCGGGACGTTGTTGACCCACAGCCGCGTGAAGTGAATCGGCCGCAATGTCCGATGGTCGGAGTTGACGGCATCGGGCGAAAATTCAACGACGCCATTGTCGCCGCCGAAACAGAAGTTGCCGTTTGGCCAGGAGATGGCTGCACGCGCACCGAACGAGCTGACGGCCGATATCTGCGGATCGACAAATCGCGTAGCGGATGCACAACGCGGGTCGTAGCACACCAGACCCTGGCTCGACGGCATCCAGATCTGTCCGTCGCGGCTGCACAGCACCGAGAAGATGGCGTTGTCGAGCGGCTTGCCATCGGCCATGACCATCTGCATGCTGTCGCTGCCCGAGGTGTAGGAGAGCAGGCCGTGGTCGGTGGCGAACCAAAGCGCGCCGTTGGGGTCTTCAACGCAACCGTAGGCACGCACAGGCTGGTCGAACAGCGGCGAGAAACGGTTTTTGCGTTCGAGGTCGAAGCAGGTGATGCTGCCCTCGGTCGATGCCCAGAGGCGGTGGCGGCGGTCGATGGAGAGCGACACGATCCAGAGCAGATGCCGTTCGCCCGAAACGCGGCGCAGGTGGCGTGTGGCGATGTTGAAGGCATAGATGCCGTCGCCGTTGGTGCCGATATAGAGCGTCTGGGCCAGACTGTCGAGCACCATCGTCATGATGCTCTGCCGGTCGAGCAGGCTGAGTTGCGGGTCGCGGCGCAGCTGTCGGCCATCGTAGAGGTAGATGCCGCAGTTGTAGGTGCCGACGTAGGCCAAGTTGCCGGGCAATGCGGCCAGCGAGAGTACGGCATCGGAGCTGAGCACGCTGTTGCTGGAGTTGATGTGCGACACTGAGCCGTCGGCCTTGACATGGACGATGCCTTCGCCGTCGATTCCATAGATGCGTGAACCGTCGCTCATCGAGGCGAACGTCGCAACGCTGCCCAAGTTGAACGTCTGCCCTTCGGCATGGATGGCACGGTGGCTGAAGAGCCGCTGGCGGTGCGGGATGACGAGCACGCCCTTCTGGTAGAGACCGAGCCAGAGGTCATTCTGCGCGTCGGTGGCAATGCTGTGAATCTTCACGCGGTTGAGGTCAACGGGACATTCATCGACCACTACGCGAGTTGCCTTGCCGCCCTGCACGCTCCACAGACCCTGACATTCGGTGCCGACCAGTAGTGTGCCGTCGGGATAATAGTGGAGCGACGACAAGTTGCAGTTGTTCAGTTCCGGGAGGTCGATGCGGGCGACGTTGAGCGTGTTCAGATCGACGCAAAGCAGGCCAGCGTGCAACGTGGCGAGATAGAGGCAGTTGTGGCGCACATCCTCGACCATGTCCTGCACGATGATTTCCTGTCCGCTGGCCAAGATGCCCTTGAGCGGCATGTCGATCAATCCGGCAAGGTCAATGCACTGCAGGCTGGTCGGCGCGGCAACCCAGAGGCGGTTGTGGCTGTCGGTAATCATGTGCTGGCAGTTCCACCGTTTCAGGACGGGTTGCAGCAATCGCGTGTTGATGCGGTCAACGGCACGTTTCTGCGTGTCGAAGATGAAGATGCCGTAGCCGTAGGTGCCGACCAGCATGGTGTTGGGGCGCACGGGGTTTGGCACGATGCGCGACACACATATATAATGAGTCATGCTGTCGAGCGCGAAGTGCGTCATGCGGTTCTCCGTCGGGTCGAAGTGGTACAATCCGTCGGCCGCACCTACCCAATGGTCGCCGTTGGCATCCTCATAGAGGCACGTTACGTGATTTTCCTGCAACGAATAGGGGTTGCCCGTCTGCCGCTGGTAGGTGGTGAACGACTGTCCGTCGAAACGCGACAGACCCTGATTGGTGGCAATCCAGAGGAAGTCGTTGTGGTCGAAGCAGATTTCGCCGATGCGGGTGCTTATCAGGCCCTGGCCCGTGCTGTAGAGCGTGGGCGACTGTGCCAGCAACATGGCTGCCGAACATAGCGTGACGATGAGCAATAAAGTTTTTTTCATGATGTTGGGTGATGAGTTCGGACTTCCGGCTGCATGACGCGCGCCATTGTCCAATGTAACATAGGTTTGTATCGTTTGTGCCGGCCGATGTTTCATGTTTCGTCGCGATTCTGGCCGACATTGAATATTTAGGCGCAAAGGTAACATGAATGTTTCAAAACAACAAGCAATTTTGGCGAGTTTTTCATTTTTGAAACCCGACAATGTTTCAAAAGTCATCTGTTGAAAACAATGATACAGTTGTATTTTTTTGTGCGAAACTGTCCCAAATGCCTTGTCACATGCTGAACGAAGGTGAAATTTGTGTATTTTTGCGGCCGAAAAACAGTTTAGACAACACAACTTTTCTAATCAGCATGAAAAAACTTTTACTTACCGCACTACTTACCGCGGCGTGTGTTGTGGCCGATGCCGCATCCGAACCAAACAAACCTTCATCTGAAAACCCCACCGTACGACTGCCCCGATTCATCAGCTCGGGCATGGTGCTGCAACGCGGCGACACTGCACGCATCTGGGGCTGGGCCGTTGCCAACACTGCCATCAAGGTGCAGTTTGCCGGCAAGAAATTCAACGCAGTGGCCGATGCCGACGGACGTTGGAGCGTGGCGATTCCGACCACGGCCAAGAAGCTGACAGGCGGCCCGTACAAAATGACAATCAACGAGTTGACACTCGACGACATCTGGGTTGGCGACGTGTGGCTCTGTTCCGGCCAGTCGAACATGGACCTGCACTGCGCCCGACTTGAAGACCTCTACAAGGACGAAATGGACCGCGACAGCAACCCAGCCATCCACCTCGTGCAGATGGGACGCACGCCGCAGGTCGTTGACCCGCAGGACGATGTAGTCCCGATGGGATTCTACAAGTGGGAGAGCATGAAGCCGGAAAACGTCGGCCACTGGTCGGGCATCGGCTACTTCTACGCGAAAGAGATGTACAGGCGCACGGGCGTACCGCAAGGCATCATCAGCGCGTCGATGGGCGGCAGCGACATTGTGGCATGGTGCAGCGAAGATGTGCTGTCGGCCAACGCTCCACGCCACCTCGCCCAACGCAACCACCTGCGCACGCCGGGCTATCTGGAACGCAATTCGGCCATCTCGCGCGCCATCTCACGCGCCTACAACGAGGCATACGAAGCTGACGACCCGGGCCTGAACGAGAAATGGATGTCGGCCGACTTCGACGACTCGTCGTGGGAGACCGTCTCGCAATATGACATGAACATCGGCGACGAAAACGGACGCACATGGCGCGGCTCGCTGTGGTTCCGCAAGGAATTCTTCGTGCCCGATTCGCTCGTCGGCCGCGACTCACTGCTCCGTCTGGGCTGCCTCATCGACGCCGACGTCTGCTACATCAACGGCGAGAAGGTGGGCGAGACCGGCTACCAGTATCCGCCACGCAAATACAAGCTGCACGCCAACCAGCTGAAGGCCGGCCGCAACGTGCTCTGCATACGGCTGAAGACCAACGGTTCGCGCGAAAAGTTCGTGAAAGACAAGCCCTACCGCGTACTCTTCCACGGCGGCTCGTTCATCGACCTTGAGGGCCAATACAAGATGCACCGCGGCGTGCTGATGCCCAACCAGCCGGGCATCGAAGGTGTGGGCAACGGCATTGCCATGTCGCTCTACGTCAACGTGATACATCCGCTCCTCCCCTATCGCGTAGCGGGCATCCTGTGGTATCAGGGCGAGACCAATGCGGGTCGTCCGCAGGAATACGGCCAACTGCTTCCGCCCATGATTGACGACTGGCGCAAGAGCTTCGGCAACGTGCCAGCACTGATTTTCGGTCTGGCCAACCACATGTCGCGCCACGACGACGCCAACTACGGCGGCGGATGGGCACTGCTACGCGAGGCACAGCGTCTGTCGGCCCTGAAACTCGACAACGCCGCGCTGGTCACATTGGCCGACCTCGGCGAATGGAACGACATCCATCCGTTGAACAAGAAGGAGGCTGCCCGACGCGCCGTGCTCCAGATGCTCCGTCTGCGCGGCGACAAGAAGGTGATTTCCGAAGGGCCGACGTTCCGCAGCGTGCGCTACGAGGGCAACCGCGCCATCGTGACCTTCAACGTCATGCCGACCGACAGCCTCTGCATCGCACCATCGACCGTGCAGCACACATCGCAGGGCATCATCACGACCGACGGCAAGCTACGCGGATTCAAGATTGCCGAGGCCAACGGCCGCTTCCATTGGGCCGATGCCGAAATCCGTCCGGCCGACAGGAAAAACGGCACGCAGGATGTCGTCCTGACATCGGCCGAGGTGCAAAAACCTGCCAAAGTGCGCTACGGCTGGGATGACGACCCGCTCATCACACTCTACGGTTCGACAGGTCTGCCAGTCGCCCCGTTTGAGGCACATTGATCACCGTCTGGACTACATCCATAGAACAAAACAACACACAAAAAATAAAACATCCAACCTATGAAGAAATTTCTATTGACGACGTTGGCCGCGGGCTGTCTGGCGACACTTTCGGCCGGCGACCGCTACAACTTCAACGCCGAATGGAGGCTTGCCCTGGGCGACATTGCCGACGGCGCGGAAGTGGAATGCAACGATGCCTTCTGGCGACGGGTGACGTTGCCCTACGCCTTCAACCAGAGCGAGGCATTCTCGCGTGTGTGCGGCGAACTGAGCGACACCGTGATGTGGTACCGCAAGCACTTCGTGCTGCCGCCGTCGGCCGAGGGCAAGCGCATCCTTGTCGAGTTTGAGGGCGCACGCTTCGGCGCACACGCCTTCCTCAACGGCCACGAACTCGGCTGGTGCGAGAACGGCGTGATGGCCTTCGGCTTCGACCTCACCCCCTATGTCAACTACGCGGGCGACAACGTGCTCTCCGTGTGGGTCGATAGCGACTGGCGCTACAAGGAGCACGTCATTCCGGCCGGCGACAGCATCGCATCGGGCTTCCAGTGGAACGACAAGAACTTCTATTGCAACTACGGCGGCCTGAACAAGAACGTCTGGCTGCACATCATGGAGCCTGTCTATCAGACACTTCCGCTCTACACCAACCTTGGCACCACGGGCGTCTATGTCTATGCGACGGACTTCGACCTGAAGCAACACGCGGCCAACGTGTGCTGCGAGAGCCAGGTCATCAACAGCACCGACCAGCCGCAGACTGTCGCGCTGACAGCCACCGTGCTCGATGCCGATGGCAAGGAGGTCGGCGTCCTGCATGGCGAACAGACCGTCATCGCTGCGGGCGACACCGTGACCCTCGTCGCACAAAAACGCATTGCCGGACTGCACTTCTGGTCGTGGGGCTACGGCTACCTCTACACCGTAAAGTCGCACCTCTCGACGGGCGACGAGCAGACCATCCGCACCGGCTTCCGCAAGACGGAGTTCCGCGACGGAATGTTCCGCCTGAACGGACGCGTCCTGCAACTGAAGGGCTTCGCACAACGCTCCACCAACGAGTGGCCGGCCGTCGGAATCTCCATCCCGGCATGGCTGAGCGACTACAGCAACCGCCAGGTGCTTGGCTGCAACGGCAACTTCTTCCGCTGGATGCACGTCACCCCGAGCAAGCAGGACATCGCATCGTTCGACCGCCTCGGCCTCATCATGGCAATGCCTGCGGGCGATGCCGAAAAAGACGTCACCGGACGCCGTTGGGCACAACGCTGCGAACTGATGCGCGACGCCATCATCTACAACCGCAACAACCCGTCGATCATCTTCTACGAGGGCGGCAACAACGTCATCTCGGAGGAGCACATGGCCGAACTGAAAGCCATCCGCGACCAGTATGACCCGCACGGCGGACGCGCTGCCGGATGCCGCAACATGCTCTGGAGCGACGTGGCCGAATATGGCGGCGAGATGCTCTACGTGAACAAATCGGCCGACAAACCGATGTGGCAGATGGAATACAACCGCGACGAGGGCATCCGACGCTACTGGGACCGCTGGTCATACCCCTACCACGAGGAGGGCGAGGGTCCGCTCTACCGAGGCGACCGTACGGCATCGTACAACCACAATCAGGACGGCCTCGCCATCGAGAACATCGTCCGCTGGAATGAATACTGGCGCGCACGTCCGGGTCAGGGCCGACGTGTCAATGCCGGCGGCGCGAAAATCATCTTCTCCGACAGCAACACGCACGCTCGCGGCGAAAAGAACTACCGCACTTCGGGCGTCGTCGATCCGATGCGCATCGCCAAAGACTCGTGGTTCGTGCACCGCGCGATGTGGGACGGCTGGGTCGATACCGAGCGCGAACACACCTACATCATCGGCCACTGGAACTACGAGGCGGGCGACCGCAGCGGCAAACCGGTCTCGAAGCCTGTCTATGTGGCATCGACGGCCGACGAGGTCGAGCTCTTCCTGAACGGCAAGTCGCTTGGTAAGGGCGAACGCACCGAGACGTTCCTCTTCACTTGGCCGAAGGTCACTTGGCAGGCCGGCACACTGCGCGCCGTGGCCTACAAGGGCGGCAAGGAGGTTTCGAGCGACGAGCGCGTCACCGTCGGCGAACCGTTGCGCCTGCGTCTCAACTGGGTGCAGCTCGACACCGTCACATCGGCCGACGTTACTGCATTGGCCAACGGCTCAGACCTGCTCCTGGCCGAGGTCGAGGCGGTAGATGCTCAGGGCCGACGTCACCCGCTGGCCCACGACAAGGTGAAGTTCTCCGTGCGCGGAGCAGCCGAGTTCCTGGGCGGATGCTCCGGCGTCGTGTCCGATGAAGAAAAGAAGCTCAACGCATACGCAAAGCCGTCGGGCGAAGAGGGCATCATCAGCGAAGGCGGCCACTCGCGCGACAACAACAGCGTCGGCGAGTCGGAGCTGATGCTTGAGGCCGGCGTGACCCGTGTGCTGCTGCGCACTACGTTAAAACCGGGCAAGATCCGCCTCACCGCCACCCCAACCTCGCGCGACGGAGTACGTTCGCGTCTGCGTTCGGCATCGATTTCGGCCCACAGCGTGGCCTGCCCGTCGGAAAACGGCTTCTACGTGGACGGCGACGGCCAACCCATCGAGGCTGACGCATCGGCCGCACTGCCGCTCTATCTGGAACGCGGCGAAACCCCGACTTCGCCATCGTTCACACAGCATCTCACCTGCGTGCCGGTCAAGGAAATCGAGGTTGCAGCCAACGAAGAAAATGCAGCCCGAATGGTGGATGACAACGAGGCTAGCGACAGCAAGAACTATCCGTTCGTCTCGAAGTGGAGCAGCGACGGCCTGTTGCAGAACGCTTGGGCAAAGTTCAAGCTCGAACGTCCGGCAAAAATCCGTCAGATAGCCATTCGCATGGATGGTTTCCGTTCGACGAGCTACCCGTTGCAGGTGTTTGCCGACGGCCGCCAGATATGGCAGGGCTACACCCCGAAGACGTTGGGCGACTGCTATCTGGACATCGACTATCCCGTCGAGGCCGAGACCTACGAAATCCGCATGATTGGCCCGGCAACGGTCAAGGAGGCTTTCGGTTCGATGACGGAGCTCGCCGCCAAGCACAAGGTTTCGACCAAGGCATCGAAGAGCACCATCCTCTCAATCTACGAAATCGAATTCAAGGAGTGAGCGACAATTTACGAGCCAAATTTGGAAAATCGGACGAAAAGGACTACCTTCGCGCCCGATTTTTTATGCCCCCGTTCAGGTCCATCGGCCATAACGATGAAGTCAGGGGCAAGTAATTCGTAATTTGTAATTCGTAATTTGAATTATCAATTCACAA
Organism: Bacteroidales bacterium UBA3663; assembly: GCA_002373755.1. GTDB lineage: Bacteria > Bacteroidota > Bacteroidia > Bacteroidales > UBA3663 > Liminaster. Next base: position 31,628 of record DFJU01000065.1, read on the forward strand.
GTAATTTGTAATTTTCATATACCTATGAACAAGCCTATCGTCCTGAGCGGCATCCGCTCAACCGGACACCTGCATTTGGGCAACTACTACGGAGCCCTGCGCAACTTCGTCGAGATGCAGAACGACTACGACTGCCGCTACTTCATCGCCGACTATCACTCGCTCACCACACAGCCCGACCCGTCGGTGCTCAACCCCAACGTGCGCAGCATTCTGGCCGAATATCTGGCCGCCGGCATGGACCCCGAAAAGTGCATCGTCTATGTGCAGAGCGACGTGCCCGAGACCTGCGAGTTCTACACCCTGCTCAACATGCACGCCTACCTCGGCGAACTGGAAAAGACCGTCTCGTTCAAGGACAAGGCACGCAAGCAGCCTAACAACGTCAACGCCGGCCTACTGACCTACCCCGTCCTGATGGCGGCCGACATCCTTCAGCACAAGGCCAACTTCGTGCCCGTCGGCAAAGACCAGCTCCAGCACCTCGAGATGGCACGCAACTTCGCCAACCGCTTCAACCACTTCTACAAGACCGACTTCATGGTCGAGCCGAAGCCATACGAGGTAAAGGGCGAACCCATCAAGATTCCGGGCCTCGACGGCAGCGGCAAGATGGGCAAGAGCGAAGGCAACTGCATCTACATCAACGACGAGGATGCCGTCGTCATCAAGAAGTTCAAGAAGGCCGTGACCGACATGACCCCGACCGTGCCGAACTCGGAGATGAACGAGCCGATCAAGAACCTCTTCTACTTCCTCAAGCTCGTCAGTGCACCCGAGGTCTACGACCAGTTCCTCGCCGCATGGAACGACTGCTCAATCCGCTACGGCGACCTCAAGATGCAGATTGCCGAAGACGTGCTCAAGGTGACCCGCCCGATCCGCGAGCGCTACAACGAAATCTACGCCAACGCCGACTACCTCAACAAGGTGCGCGAACAGGGTGCCGAAAAGGCTCGCGCCATCGTCCGCAAGAACGTCGAGGAGATGCGCCAGCTGATGGGCTTCCGCAAGTTCTGATTCCGCGCTGCATCGGCCGATGTGATTATTCCCTTTTTGGACGATGCCTCAGATATGACCGACGCCTCACCGCAAACGAATGTGGTGAGGCGTTAGTTTTTGACCTCCCACCAGTTTATGTCCGATGCCCACTACGCGAATAATACCCTAATAGTAGGCTGATAATACCCTCGCTACGCGGATTTTTCACCGTTTGAACGCCGTTTAAATGCCGTTTGAACGACGGTTTTTCTCCACGAATTATTTTCGGTTGGCGCGTCTCTAATTTTGGATAATTCTCCACGAATTGAAATCAATTGAAATCTGTTTTTTCGTCATCTGCCCGTAGAGACGCCACAATGTGACGTCTCTACACAATTCCAAAAAACATGACGAAAGCCTTTTCCATCCTGTGAGATTTCCCGAAGGCTCTACGAACCTCCTATGAACGACTGCGGTGCACGCTCCCGATTGTTCCCGGCGCAAAGGTATTGTATTGATCGGTGGATTTCGACAAATTGTCTGAAAAAAATTTGCGTTGGTTCAATGCCGGAAAATCGGGGGTGCGAGTGACAGCGTGACAGCGTGACAGCATATTTTTGCCGTGTGATTGTAGTGATAAAAAAATATGTAAATAAATTTTTTTTCTGACTAGAATGTGGCGTAAAAAATTGCTGTCACGCTGTCACGGCGGCATTGCGATGTCTTTTTGTCCTCCTCCCAAAAAAGTTGAATGGATTAGACGTTACCTCCAGCCTTAGTTGAATGCTTTGGGGCTTAACTCCGACAAGAGTTGAATGATTATCTCTTAACTCCAAAACCTGTCTTTTGCGCAATTCTATGGCAACGCTGTCCCGCTTTTCAAATGTAGCCCATAGAGACGATGTGTACATCGTCTCTACACTTTCCGCAAAAAATGCGGAAATATTTGCAATATTTCCCAGACTTGTTGTATCTTTGCGCCGCAATTTTGAAATATCCCATTTGAGTGGAAAGCAAAATTGAAAAGAATACCGATTCCAAACCGACATTTGAAAACATTCAAAACATGAAAACATTACTCTCAGCCATCTCTATGGCCGTTTTCAGCCAATTCTTGTCAGCACAGATCCCCATCGACTCTGCGGCCAATGCGCCACGGAGCGGCGATGAACTGTGCAAGTTGAAAATCTCTTTCGTCGATGAGGGCGAGGCCGGACGGAACCAAGTCTGGCGGCTCGGCGAGGCCAACAAGAAAAGCCGGCAGGTGCGCCAACGTATCACCGCGTCGGGCGACACCATCGCCGTCTTCGAGGCAGGCCGGATCCGCCACTTTCTGATGCACGGCAACGCGCTGATGGACAAGGGCGAACAGAGCCGACGCGCCTATATGCTCTACGACGATCTGCGGCCGACGCTACGCTATCCGTTCGCGTTCGGCGACAGCATTTCGGGGCAGTTCTCCGGCATTGGCCGCGAGGAGAATGTCGATGCCGCGCGCTCCGGGTTCGGCTACACCGTGGCCGATGGAACGGGCATCATCACCGACGGGCTTGACACCTTGCGCAACGTGACGCGCATCCACTTCCGCGACGATTTCACCAACACCTATTTCGGTGCCGACACTACGCAGTTCCGCACCGTCATCGACCGCTACGCGTGGTTCTGTGCGGGCTATCGCTATCCTGTACAGGAGTCGCTACGTTGGTTTGAGGCCGAGGGCGACAGCCTCCTCCCGACCGACAGCACGACCTATCTCTACCTGCCCGAAATGCAGCTTGCTGATTTGGCTGACGATGCGGTCAACGACTCCATCCGCACCCTGTTGGCCAACGCCGCCGCAGGAGCATCGGCAACGAACGGACAGATCACTGCGCTACGCGACTTGCAGGCAGGCATTTCGGCCGACGGCAGCCGCATTGACCTCAGTTTCAGCGTCACCGAGCCGTGCGACCTATCGTTCATCGCGTGCGACGTGATGGGCAACGTGCTCGGCTACGCGCACTACGCGGATTGTACCGTCGGCGAATGGCAGGAAAGCATCACGCTTTCGCGTCAGGCCGTGGGCAATGCACTGATGCTGAACATTGAACAAAATAAATTCATTCAATCAATAAAAGTGTCATTATGAACTTGTTTAAATATATCCATAGTTTTCATAGACTATTGGTGTCTCTTTTCTCTTTAATGTATGCTGCCTCTTGCATTTCTTCTTCTTATAATGAATATCCTAATGTTATAATGAATATCCTAATGCACCAATCCATTCTGATTTTGGGAGTTATGGTGCAATTCCTATATCGTATTTCAATGGCATAATGGATTTGGAAATACCTATTTTTTCTACAAATCAGTTGGGTGTTTCCCTTGATATTAAGCTGGCTTACAAAAATACTGGGGTTCAAGTAAATAAACTTCCAGGGTGTACTGGTCATAATTGGAATTTGTCAGCAGGAGGTTCAATTTATAGAGTTTGTAATGGATTGTACGATGATCTAGATGAAAGTACAGGTATTGAAAATTTTTTTCACTCATTTCACAAAGTGCATGACGAAATGTCTCATACAGATGTAAGAACTTCGCCCATGTCACGTCTTATTCAAAGTAAAAGACTATTTGAAGATCTTTCTCCTGACTATTACTATTTCGATTTTATGGGTAAAAAAGGTATGTTTTTCTTGGGGGACGATGGCTATTGGAAGGTTTGCAGTGAAGACAACCTTGATGTTATATTTGATTATGATAATCCGTCTAACTTTTGTGAACCTTTCATTGACACTTACCCTGAAAATAATAAGAAGAAACAACCTTCTAGTATAAAAGGATTTACACTTATTGATGACAATGGAATCAAATATATTTTTGGAGTAACAGATTTGGTCTCAGAAAGTGATCCTGTAGAATATACTATACCATTTGAAGGGATTGGCGGAGCGGAAAAAGAACTATATTGGGTTTCGCAACGCTGGTATCTTTCTGCGATACAAGATCGTTCAGGGAATGTATTGTATAAATTTCACTATCAAAGAGGTCCTTTTGTTTCCAGTTTTAAATTGCATTGTTACAACGAAACAATAACATATTATCATGATAAAAACGCACGAAGTAGAACCAATGGAAATGTTCAAAATTTAGTTGTTGACGAAAGTATTAACAAAAGCAGGATGGTTCCTTACAAAATAACATTGTCATCACCTGTTTATCTTGATTCTGTTGAAACTTTAAATGGAGGAAAAATATATTTTGACTTCATCAAAGCTTTTTCTACAAATAAAAGTGTATATAAAACAGCATACAATGAAATAACAACAGACGCAACATATGATTTTACAGGTAATGTTGAATTTAAACCATTTCCTTTCAAGGATTGCTTGGCATCGTGTATAAATCATAAAGGTGGCAATCCATTTTCATATTTGCAGGATACGAAATACAAGAAATATTGGTATAGACAAGACATAGACAATGAAGATCCTTTGTCTGCTACGGGATTATTATGTTTGAATTATATAACAATAAAATGTGGCAGTTTGAACAAAAAATACATTTTGAAATACAACCAAGATAGAAGATTCATTCATTTGGAAGGCATTGACATAAATGACGGGAATGATACTCAATCCTATAAGTTTTCATACAATAATTGGAATAAAATTCCATATGACTATTCTACTTATTATACAGACCATTATGGTTTTTTTATCGGCGATAAAAACTGGGGTGGCATTGGAATTTCGCCAAATACCTATTATCGGGCAGGATTCGGAAATACCAAAACAGAACAATATTATGATTATTATGCAAGCCAACGAAAGCCAAATCAATGTGCAAAATATGGTCTATTAAGTAAAATCGTGTATCCTACTGGAGGATGTCAAATCTTTAAATATCAATTAAATGAGGCAGACCAAATTTTGTCAGAAGACAGGAAATCCATGAAATATACACTTGATTGGGTATTTCAAAGACGACGAGAACAAGAATTGAATGAAGAACAACAGACAGATTATGGCATTTTCTGTGGCGGGTGTCGGATTTTTTCCATCACGACATACGATGATACATTATGTCAGAAGTTGATTGGATTTAGAAAATTCGTATATGAAGATGGACAAGTGTACTCTTTCCCTAGTTATAAATGGAAAGGAGAACTTTATACATTAGAAAAATGCAAAAAAGCAGAATATAAAATTTTTTCATGTCACCCAGTTTCAAAACTGTATGACTTGCAAGGGTTTAATGTCGGATATAGCAAAGTGACAGAATTAAACGACAATGGAACGAAAACCGTTTATGAATATACAAACATTTCAAGCAATCCCGCTGGATTTGACAATGGAAATGAGTGTATGGATACAGCATACAACTTTACAAACTCACCATTTGAAGTATTTGGAGACAAATCATTTGGGCGAGGAAGATTACTCTCTTATTCTGTTTTTGATGAATATGGCAAGCCTTTATATAAACAAAAAAAATATATATCGCAATGATTCTACAATGTTGAAAGAAAATTCACTTTCTTTTCAAGTGAAACTATTTCAAAAAGATGGAACCAATTGTAGTGACAAACCATGTCTATTGGTCGCTTATTCTGGAGGAGTACATAAATTGTATTACACCAAGTTCGATGTCGTTAAGACTATTGAAAAGATATATGTTGATGGGGAAACTCTGACAAATACGACGACGTACGAAAAGAAGGATACGACATTGCGATTTGTATTGCACATAAAAAAAGATGTGGCCGAGGATGTCAAATCAACAATCAGGTATACGCGATCCCAAACCAAGGTTTTCAATGCAACGGCACATCCTTCGGATAATTCAACGACACAAAAGGAAACTTATAAATACACATTCGATTATCCTAGAAATCACATGAATGGACAAGCATCATACTATAGTCATTGTATATGGCCGATAGCAAAGACTCTGTATCAAAATGGAAATTTCATAGAAAAGAATCGGGTAGATTTGAATCATTTTGTGAACGATGCAGTAGTTCCTTCCTATGTCATCAAAACGTTTAGTTCGGGAAAAGAAGACACATTGATGCACTATTTTGAGTTTGATAAACTTGGTATGCCAAAAAGCGTGTTTGAAGAGGGAAATAAAGAAACACAGTTTTTTTGGGACAAGACCAATTTGTTGGCATCAATAACGACTAAAAAATTTGTAAGGATTGCAGAAAATTCGAATGCGACAAATTCTGTCGATCGTTACACTATCGATGGCCGTTCTGTTTTTTCAACACCTTGCGTCGATGCCGTAGTCGTTTCATACAATGAGAGAAATGAAATTTCAAGCATAACAAAAGGAATAAACAATACAGAATACTATCATTATGATGCTTTTGGTCGATTGGATTCCGTGTTCAATTACAAACATGAATTGATTTCTGCCCATGATTACCACATACAAGATGATGGCTATAATTATGTCCGAACAACAACCCCTCTTGACCAATACAATCGTTCGAGCTATGCGACGGTGCAATTTTATGATGGCATTGGCAGGCCTACATTATCAGCCACGAATGCAATCAAAGGGCAAGATAATTATATCTACCAGCTAAAAGAATACGACGGATTGGGCCGCTTGTCTCGAGATTGGAATCCTGTGCCTGATATGGGACTTGAAGGGAAAAGTTCCGATGACATTGCTGCATTATCCAGTTCGATATACAATGATTCCTATGGATTTACATTATACAAGTATGATGCGCTCGGTAGGGTTACAAGCATAACTCGACCAGGAAAAGAATGGAATGAAAATCAAAAACAGATTCGTGTTTCCTATCAATTGGCTGGAAGTGACGTGAAAAAATACGGTGCTGATGCCAAATCATTCGGCTATTACAAACAGGGAGATTTATTGTGCCAAACTATAACGGATGAAGACAACCACAAAATATCAGTGTTCAAAGATTTCCGAGGCTTGAAAGTGTTGGAACGCCGCTACGATGGTTCGACGAAGTTTGACACCTACTATGTCTATGACGAAATCGGACAGCTCCGCTTCGTCCTCCAGCCGATGTACCAATCAGAGGCAAGCCTCGACAAGTTCGCGTTCCAATACAGTTATGACGGTCATGGTCGCGTAGCGAGCAAGAAGCTGCCCGGCTGCCAGCCCGTCACCTACGAATACGACGGCATTACCGACCGCGTAGTGAAGATGCAGGACGGCCTGCTGCGTGCAAAGGGCAAGTTCCGCACGTATGAATACGACGGCTTGGGTCGCATGACTAGACAGAGCATATCGAGCGGCAGCATGGTGGAGTATGATGAAATCATAAATTATTATGATGACTATAGTTTCTTGACGAATAACACGATGACCTGTGAAGGCCCTGTCTACTATTACTTGAAGAAGAATTCAACCGGCTTTCATGGTCAATTGACGGGTACACAGCAACGTGCGAGCAATGGAGAGGAATTGCTCACGGTCTATGCCTATGATGATCATGGTCGCATAATCCGTAAGGGTGAAATAGGACTGGACGGACATCTTTCCGTTTCAGAATCAGAGTACAATTTCGTCGGTGATATTGATAAGGAAGATTTTACGGAATACGAATTGGATGGAAATGTCTATGAGTTGAAGCATGAAGGGCATATTACAAACAATTTCGACATTCCACATACTAAACTGCCCACTTCGTCCGTTATTCATTTGTACGAAGACAATGAAGCCACGCAGATGACTGATACCATTTCCAATTTTGTTTACGACGACTTCGGGCACGTCATTGCCAACAACCGCAGCGGCACTGCGGGCGATATGTCGTACGAATATGACAATCTGCATGGTTGGGTGACCTGCATTGCATCGGCCAAGAACTTCGAGCAGAGGCTCTACCGCGAGACGGAGGGCCAAAACAAACGATGGAACGGCAGCATTTCGGCCATGACGTGGAAGACGGACAACAGCACATTGCGCCGATACGATTACACGTATGATGGGCAGAATCGATTGACCTGTGCCGATTACACTCATTTCGCGGCCAACCGTAGCGGCAACGTCTCGGAAACGGCACGTTGGATTCCGATGAATGACGGAGATGAAGGTGCGGAATGTTATAGTGAGCAGTTCCAATACGACAAGAACAGTAACATCAAGTGGCTGGCGCGCTGGGGATATTGCAGCGACATTGACGGATATGACACATCTGACGTCCTTGATATCGAATACAACGGCAACCAGAAAAAATCGCTGGTCAACAGCGGTTTTGAGGCCGATTATTATGGCAGTATGCAATGCGTGGACGGTGCGTGCGAAGATGTCGAGTACGCATACGACGGCAATGGCAACCTGACGCGTGACGACAACAAGGGTCAGACTTACGAGTACAACCTCTTGGGGCATCCGTCCAAGGTGAACGGCAAGACCTACACCATCGAATATGTCTATGCTCCTGATGGTTGCAAGTTGCGCGCCGTCCATAAAACATACACTTCTACCAATAAGAAGACAGTCAAGACGAGTACCACGACGGATTATGTCAACGGCTACATTTTCAAGAACGGCAAGCCCTCGATGTTCAGTTTCGATGGCGGCTACTATTCATTTGACAGTCAAGGCAAACTGAATGGTTGTCATTACTACATTCAGGATTATCAAGGCAATAATCGCGAAGTGGTGAATGCCAGCACCAATGCCATCGAGCAAATCAACCATTACTATTCCTATGGCGGTTTGATGGGTGTCATCAGCACGAAGCCCAACACCCAGCAGTTCAAGTATGGCGGCAAGGAACTCGATTTGTCGAACGGCTTGAATTTGTATGATTTTGAGGCAAGACAGTATGATCCGGGGGCTCTGGACTTCACGAGTGTTGACCTATTGGCTGAAAACGACTATGGGGTAAGTCCTTATGTGTATTGTGGAGGAGACCCTATTAACTATGTAGATAAATCTGGATTAAGAAAAGTGGGAATTAGTTCATTTGGGTATATTGTCCTATCAGAAGAAGATGGCAAAGACTATGTTTCTTTATATAAAGCAGATTGTATAGGCAAGGATAAATATACATACAACCAAGATATTGCTCCTTTTATTGTGCCATCTGAATTACGTAGCTCAATTTTGTCAATGGAAACGTCTCAATTTAAGAGACCTGGTGCAGGAAAATATTCTAATTTTTTTGTTACAAGAAGTCCTGCCGTATTTCGATTGTTTGATTGGATTCTTAAAAGTGGGCCACTAGTAGAGTGGAGGCTGGATGTATATAAAAACGATAATGATTTGCAATTTGTGATTGGAACGGATCATAATGATATTCCTGCTTTAGGCGTCTCAACTTTTGATAATTTCACAGATGAAATTATTGCAGAAAACAGAGCTGTATCTGTCCATAATCACTTATTTGGAGAAAATCCAACTATGGGACCATCTGTCATAGTCAATTCTTCTGGAACAATAATAGGTGGAGATGTGAAGAATGCTGCGCAATCTCCCAAAATAAAAAATTTTGTTGCAGTACCCACAGAAATAGGAAGTTATAATCTATATGTTTATTCTGCAAATTATACGAAGAATGGCAATATTGAATATAGTGTTTCCCCTTTAAACACACAAGGTGGTTTCAGCACAAAAAACATCGAATCATGGTTCGGAATAAGTATTTCTTTTTGAACATATTGATTACCACATTGTTCTTGTTGTTGTGTCGCTCTTGTTGTTTCTTCTCGCAACAATGTGGAACGACCGAACAACAAGAATCACTGTCGTATTTTCAAATGCGGTGCGACACGGTGTACATTGACCGCAATGAATGGCATGAAGGAACTGATTTCAGTCTTTTGAATTCTTTGTGCAGATACAATGGCAATTACATTTTGGATTTTGATAAGGAATTGGCCATGTTGTCAGGCAATTTGAAGTCGCTGAACCCGTTTCCGAACCCAGAGTTCTTTGAACGTGATGAAGAATTGTTTGTCCGCAACGATTCGTTGATGATAACATCTTTCGATAAGGATCACAATCGTTTTCAGTATTACAATCCAAAACGAAAGCAATGGGAATATTTCATTCTCAAAAGGGACGAAAGCCATAAATTTTTTGATGAAATTTATGAAGATGATGAATATAAAGTCTTCCATATTGTCCAGTCAGAAGGAATGGGTTATCTTATTTTTGAAAGGAAAAGCATTGGAAATAAAAAAATATTTTTTTCAAGTTCTTTTTCCCGACTTTTTGAACATAAAAGTGTGTATTGCCAATTGGGTTTTCGGAGTATTACTTTTATAGATCCACAGAATGGTGTGGACTACGATTCCGCACTTCATTACGAGTTGTTTGAAAGAAAGCCGTACAATATTGATAATGTAAAAGTATTGGCACAGAGGAAACACCCAAATCAGGACATAATTCAAATGAAAGAATGGAGTTTGAATGACGGTGATACAACATTATGTTCCAGTTGGGTGTACAATGATTCTATTTTTGTATTAGCGAATGCTTCCAAAGAAACTTTCATCGCAAAACTGCAAGGAGATTCTTTGCAGCGAGTTTTCAACTTTGACTTCAAATTGGAAATACAAAATTTGGCAAGATATGGGTTCGGTAGAAGCGATTCGAAGAGTTACATTCTCCTTCCATTTTGTCTTGCAAAAAACAATGGAAAATATCAAAGTGGCATCATCGAGATTGATGGATATGACATTCACTTAATATTCCTTGATTAGCGAGTGTATGATATCGTATATATGTAATGATTCCACCTTAGAAGGTCCAAGGCTGAAGTTATATATATTCCAATTTTGATAAATCGATTGATAGAGGATATTTGCAGAAACATAAAAAATGACAAATTGTGATTTCCCCTAAAAAGGCTTCGTGATATAAATTGAAGCGGCAATACCTTCGGACATCAATCAAAAAGGTTCTAATGGATACAAAGAAAATATGATTTATTTATTCAATTATTAACAGCCCGCAGTCCCCATATGTTCACCACACTTTTGGTATTCGCAGTAAAAAGAATGATTTATAGTCGTTCGACGAGATTACAAACATGTGCGATGGAAGTTTAGGGTCGGGTTAAAAAATTTTATTATGAAAAAGCGATACCTTTTCCCTGCCGACTATATGGCAGATCCCGCCGTACACGTATTCAACGGCAAGTTTTTTGGTCAGCGTTGAAATTCTTCATATTTTTGCGGCAACAATCGCAGGTAAGAACGACGACCTACGATGATGGAACAATCATCTGAAAATCAACCACAAAAAAAATAAACGTCCATGAAACGGATTTATCTTTACATGCTTGCGGCGGCCATGATGCTTGCCGGCTGCAAGGAATCGGACAACAGCGACGACAACGTGACGGCAGGACTGGAACTCACATTCGACATCGACTGGAGCGACCTGCCACAACGTCCCACAGGACTTACGATGTGCTTCTATCCGACGGCGCAGAACGCCTCGACCACGGAGGTCAGCACGATGCACTTCGACGAGGTGGACCGCGTCACCGTGACGCTGCCGGGCGACGACTACGCGCTCATCTGCTTCAACCAGTCGGAGGGCGAATTTGCGGACTACCATTTCGACCTCAGCAGCTACGAGACGGCATCCGTCACGGGCGTCGAGAACTCGTCGCTGAAGCCTGGTTCATTGGCCGTGGCATCGCTCAATTCGGTCAACCAGTCGAGCACGCGCGCGCTCAATCTGATGGGCGTGCTGAAACCGACCAACGTGGTGAAATCCATGACGTTGCGAATTCAAGTAGAGGGTCTGCGCGAGCGCGTTGAAGTGCACGGAAGCCTGTCGAACATGTGTCCGGGCGTGACCATGTGCGACCGCAAGCCACTGCCATCCGCCATCGAACAGCCGTTGCCTCCATCGAACTGGAAAATCGCCGTGCCCGACGACGCCGAGCTGCCTACCGAACTCATAGCCGAATTCGGCACTTTCGGTCCGTTTATGGACGATGAAACCCGCGTAGCGGCAACCCGAGCCGTGACCGACGACGGTCTGCGCAACATCCTGCACATCACGGCCAAGAGCGTAGAGACGGGGCAAATCGTCTATGAAGACGACATCGACGTGACGGAAACCATCGTCGAACAATACCTTGCATCGATCTACAACGGCCACGACTACGTGGATTTGGGTCTGCCGTCGGGCCTGCTTTGGGCGACGTGCAATGTGGGAGCCGAATCGGGCGAAGAGAGCGGCGGATATTACGCATGGGGCGAGACCTGTGCGGCCGGCGAAGAGGACGAAAGCAACGCCATGAACTACGCCTACGCGGATTCGTACGTCAAGAGCTACTACACGTGGGAAACCTACAAGTATTGCAACGGCACGGCCAGCAGCATGACGAAATACAACGACAACGAGGCCAACGGCACAGTCGATGACCTCACCGTGCTGACCATGCCCGACGATGCGGCCGCAAGCAACTGGGGCGGCGTGTGGCGCATGCCGACCGATGCCGAGTGGACCGAACTACGCGAAAATTGCACGTGGGAATGGATTTCGTCGGGCTATGCGACGGGCTACGCAGTGACCGGACCGAACGGCAAGAGCATCTTCCTGCCCGTCGGCGGCTACAGGCAGAACGGAAGGCTTGTGAGCAGCAACGACTACGGCTACTACTGGTCAAGTTCGCTCAACACGGCAGGCACGGCCAATGCCTTCTACGTCTATTTCGACCAGACGAGCGTCAGCCGAGGCAGCGGCCTGCGCTATTTCGGCCGCAGCGTCCGAGCGGTCTGCGAACCATAGCAAATTGCAGTGTCCGATGCCGTTTGAGCGTCGTTCACAGCCGTTTTAATGACATTCGCGGTTTGTAATTTGTAATCAATCGCGTAGCCATTGGCCGTCCCGTTGTGGAACGGCCTTTTTTTGTCCGACGTTTTGTCCGCTTTCTTGATATTTTTGTTAAATTTGCGCCGCTTTAAAAGTCCAATCTAACAAACTGTCTTAATCTTATGCTAATCAAAATTCTATTGACAGTCATCTTCTTCGGCGTCATGATAGGCGTGGGCATCTACTCGCGCAAGACGGCACGCAGCGTCGATGGCTTTGTGCTTGGCGGACGTTCGGTGGGCGGCTGGCTGACGGCCTTTGCCTATGGCACCTCCTATTTTTCGGCCGTCGTCTTTGTGGGCTATGCCGGCCAGTTCGGCTGGAAATATGGCATGGCCTCGACGTGGATCGGCGTGGGCAACGCC
>DFJU01000030.1 GCA_002373755.1 Bacteroidales bacterium UBA3663
AACTTTTTCCAGACCATTTGTCGAATACCTTTGCGCCGTGAACAATCGGGAGCGCGCACCGCAGTCGTTCATAGAAGGTTCATAGAGCCTTCGGGAAATTGAAAATTTCAAACAAAGGCTTTCGTCATGTTTTTGGGATTTGTGTAGAGACGCGCCATGGCACGTCTCTACTGGCAGATGACGAAAAAACTGATTTCAACTGATGGAGAAAACCATCGTTCAAACGGCATTTAATCGTCGTTAAAACAGTGAAAAATCCGCGTAGCGAGGGTATTATCAGCCTACTATGAGGGTATTATCAGGGTATTATTCGCGTAGTGCAATGCACATCGGCCATAAAACAGAAATCGTTTTTCTTAATGACAGTCTTGACAGTGACAGTTTTTCATAATATCTGTCATCTGTCGCAACTGTCATTAAGCATTTTCGTTGGAGCCTCACACCATGATTCTGTTGCGGTGGTAGGCGTTGCGAAAATCGGTCGGCGAGCATCCCTTGTGCTTCTTGAAGATGCGGTTGAAGTTCGACACGTTGTTGAAGCCCGACTGGTAGCAGATTTCTACCACCGACGTCGTCGTATCGACCAGTTGCCGGGCCGCGTAGCCGAGACGGATGTCGATGATGTAGTCCGACAGCGTGCGTCCGGTGCGGATTTTGAAGAATCGGCTGAATGCGGTGGGCGTCATGCCGGCCAGATCGGCCACGGTGTGCAGGCGGATTTCCTCCTTGAAATGCTCGTTGATGAAGTTCTCGACCTTGCGGATGCGGCGGCTGTCGGGCGCAGTCTTGACGGCGGTGAACGATGTCGATGCCAGCAGGTGATAATCCTGTTCGATGGAAAGCTGGTAGAGGATGTCCATCAGTTTGAGCACGCGCGGGAAGCCCGGTTCCTCGTGCGACAACTGGTCGAGCTTGCTGTAGATGCGCATGATGACGGGCAGGCCGAAGGCGACACCGCGTTTCGCATTCTCCAACAGGCGGCGCAGCGTCGCCATCTGACTTTTCGACAGAAACTGTTCGCCGAGCAGGTCGGGCGAGAACTGCACAAAATATTCGCGCACCTTGCGACCTTCGGTCACATCGACAAGTTTCTGGCCGGGCAGCTGCTCCCAGGCGTGTTCGAGGTTGCTGCCGATGAGGGCGAGGTCGAAGCGTTGGCAGATTTCGATTGAGTCGCCCACCACGCGGCGTACGCCGGTACAGTTCTCCATGAAGGTCAGTTCGAGTTCCTCGTGCTTGTGCAACGGGTAATCGTAGGCCTCCTTCAGGTGGTCGAACATGTAGAAGCTGTCTTGCTCGGTGAGAGGTGTTATTTCGGTAATTACTTTTTGCATTGTAATAAGGTTGTTTTTTCGTTTGTGTTTTCGGTTAGGTCGGGCAAATTTATGAATTTTCGGGAGCACTTCGTCATCGGTTGAACTTTTTTGTCATTTTTAGCCTCTTGTCCGATATTTTTTTGCCGCGATGCCTCAATCCGGACGGTTCAAAATCCGCGTAGTCGAGTGTCGGGACCTTAGCTTCTGCCTTGAGGTACGAAAAAGCCAGAACCTGCATCACGCAGATTCTGGTTCAAAATATGATGAAAATGTAATGGTTTAGAGAGTTTCTGAATTTAGCCGCGCAACACATAGCGACGAATCGTTGCACCGCTGCCGTAGTAGTGGCAACCTGTGCAGGCGCCGCCATCGTTCTGGCCGACAAGACCCTCGACGAAATATTCGCCGCTCAGGCTCGAAGAGCTGGTGCACTCACACACGTAGTAGCAGTTGTAGCCAGCCACACCGCCGACGTAGCAGTGCGACTGCTGTCCGTTGTCGCTCATGTTGGCCGAGCTGGTGCACTTGCGCACCGAGCCGCGGTTGTAGCCGACGATGCCGCCGTGGTAGAGGCTCTTGCTTGTGCTGGCCAGGACGCTCACGTTGGCCGTGACGGTGCAGTTGCTGATTGTGCCGCCGGGATTGTTCTGTCCGACGATGCCGCCCACGTGGCAGTGGCCTGAAATTCTGCTGGCTGCCAGCGTGACGTTCTTGACGGTGCCGCGGTTGCGTCCGAAGAGGCCCTGGAAGCTGTCGGTGAAGCCGCTGCCCGACTTCTTGATGTTGATGCCGCTGATGGTGTGGCCGTCACCGTCGAATGTGCCGGCAAATGCGTTGACGGCGTTGCCGATGGCCTTGAAGTTGTTGGCCGAGATGGTGTCGAATGCAATGTCGGCCACCTGACGGAAGGTGAGGCCGGCGCAGCAGTTGCCCGTGTTGACGAGCGTTGCCAAGTTGCGCAGGTCGGCCTTTGTGCGGATTTCATAGAATCCGCCATCGCGGTTGTAGTAAAAATCGCTGATTGAAACGGCAGCCAGACTGGCGGCCGAAATGCCCATGAGACACACTGCCACGAGTGCTCTCCGGATGTTTCCCAAAATGTAAGTTTTCATTGTCTCTAAATTTTGTAGTGTGGTTAAAAAAAATAGGTCATCAAGCCGCTTTTGTTGCCCTTAAAGTTTTTTCAGTGTTCCAATGTTTCACGAACACATACCAATGTCGGAAAGTATGTCTCTCTCTCTTGAAAATTTAGAAATTGTCCCAAAATGTCATTTTCATGGCCGATGTTAGGGCATCGGCCGAATTCTATAACGCGCAACCAATTGCGCTAACCTTGTTTTTGATTCGTTGAATGTGGAATCGAAAAGAATTTAAGGGTCAAGGTCGGATAGATGTCTTTTCGTGGACAAATGTAAGCGTTTTTGTCCGAAGGCATCGCATTTGGATGCGGAAAGTGCTCATTTTTAACATTTTCGGCTGTTGGACGTGGCTGTTTTGTAACCTTGGATGGGCAAAACTGAGAGAAATCGGTTGCTCAAATCGGCGGGCATCGTTGCGGCCGATGCAAAGTCGCGTAGCAGTGGCCGATTTTTCGATTTCGCGGGTCGAAATGGTTGCAGTTTGCGATTTATTCGTATCTTTGGCCGCCAAACCAACCAGAATTTATGGAAAGAAGAATATTGTCATCGATTGCCCTGCTGTTGTTTTTTGTCATCGGTTGCGCACAGATTTCCCAACCAGTACATTGGAATGTCACGCATCGGACGGAAAAGGATGGCCGATTGGCCGTCAAGCTGCAAGCTCGCATCGACAAGGGCTTCCACATCTATGGCACCGACATTCCCGAGGGCGGCCCGCAGGCCACGGAATTTGTCATCGACGAGAGCGCCGGTTTGTCGCCCGATGGGAAATTCGTATTGCACAATGTTGACGGCCAACGGATTACGGTGGATGACAAGACTTTCGGCATGACGCTTTCCTACTACGCGGATTCGGTCACATTCACAGGTCTTTTCAACGTCACGGCCGACGATTGGCGGCTCAAAGGCCACATTTATTATATGGCGTGCAACGACGAGTCGTGTCTTGCTCCGACGCGCCACGAATTTGACTTGTCGGGCAAGAGACCTGCTGCATCGGCCAAGAATGCAGCGAAATCGGTTGCGAAATTGGCATCGGCCGTAAAGACAGCGCCGTCGGATAGCGCCGTGGCCGAAAAAAATCGCGTAGCGGCCGACTCTTTGTTGCCGAAGATCGAGCCATCGGCCGAAAATGCCGTTGCAGACGCACCGCTACGCGACATTTACAGCCCTGTGATTGACGAGATGCGCGCGCTGGGCAACGGCGAGGCTGGTGCATCGGCCGAAAGTCATGGTGGCTGGTACATTTTTCTTGCGGGATTCCTTGCCGGACTGATTGCGCTCGTCACGCCGTGTGTGTGGCCGATGATTCCAATGACGGTCAGCTTCTTCCTGAAACGGACGAAAGACCGTCGGCGCAGCATCCGCGATGCCTGTATCTACGGCCTGTCGATTGTCGTGATTTACGTCGGTTTGGGCTTGATTGTCACGGCGTTGTTCGGCGCATCGGCCTTGAACAGCCTGGCCACGAATGCCGTGTTCAACATCATTTTCTTCCTGCTGCTGGTGCTTTTCGGACTGTCGTTCCTTGGCGCGTTCGAGCTGACGTTGCCCGCCTCGTGGACTACGCGACTTGACCAGAAGGCCGATGCCGCGACTGGCTTGCTGAGCATCTTTTTCATGGCCTTCACGCTCAGCCTGGTGTCGTTCAGCTGTACGGGCCCCATCATCGGCACTTTGCTGGTCGAGGCTGCCACGTCGGGTTCGATGCTCTATCCGGCCATCGGCATGACGGGATTCGCGTTGGCCTTGGCGCTGCCGTTCGCGTTGTTTGCAATGTTTCCGTCGATGCTCAAGTCGATGCCAAAGTCGGGCGGCTGGATGAATCGCGTGAAGGTGGTGCTCGGTTTCGGAGAATTGGCCTTGTCGCTCAAGTTCCTGAGTGTGGCCGATTTGGCCTATGGCTGGGGCTTGCTCGACCGCGAAGTCTTCCTCTGCCTGTGGATTGTGATTTTCCTGCTCCTGGGACTTTATCTGTTGGGTTTCATCCGTTTGCCGCACGATGCCGATGCCTCGCCGTCGGAGCGCGTTTCGGTTGGTCGGTTGATGTCGGCCGCCATCTCGCTCGCCTTTGCAATCTATATGGTTCCGGGGTTGTGGGGTGCGCCGTGCAAGGCGATTTCGGCTTTCGCTCCGCCGCTCTCGACCCAGGATTTCCGTTTGGGAGAGGCATCGGCCACGACTTTCCACGACTACGCGGATGGAATGGCCGAGGCGCGTCGGCTGAAACGCCCCGTGCTGCTCGACTTTTCGGGTTTCGGATGCGTGAATTGTCGCAAGATGGAGGCCGCTGTGCTGACCGATCCGCAGGTGAAGAGCCTCGTTGACGAGAATTTCGTGTTCGTCGAACTTATGGTCGATGACAAGGCGGAACTCGCTGAGCCTGAAATCGTTGAAGAAAACGGCAAGCACGTGACACTGCGCACCGTGGGCGATAAATGGAGCTACCTGCAACGCAACAAGTTCGGGGCCAATGCGCAACCCTTCTACGTCGTGCTCGATGCCGACGGGATGCCGTTGTCGGGCGGCTATGGATATAGTGAAGATATTCCTTTGTTTGTTAAATACTTAAACAACGCATTGAAATTATGGAAAAAGTGAAGTGCATCATTGTGGGCAGCGGCCCTGCTGGCTATACGGCTGCCATCTACGCCTCGCGTTCGGGGCTGAATCCCATCGTCTATGAAGGCCCTCTGACTGGCGGCCAGCTCACCCAGACCACCGAGGTCGATAACTTTCCGGGCTATCCCGACGGCGTGTCGGGGCAGGAGCTGATGTCCGACTTGCGCCGCCAGTGCCAGCGGTTGGGCGCCGACATCCGTTTCGGCATCGTCGATAGGGTCGATTTCTGCGCCGAGACATCGGCCGGCAGACCCTGCCACCGCGTCCACATCGACGACGGTACGGAACTGCTCGCCGAAACGCTCATCATCGCGACCGGTGCATCGGCCAAATACCTCGGCCTGCCCGACGAAAAGAAATATGCCGGCATGGGCGTGTCGGCCTGTGCAACGTGCGACGGCTTCTTCTACCGCAAGCGCGTAGTGGCCGTGGTGGGCGGCGGCGACACGGCGTGCGAAGAGGCGCAATACCTGTCCGGCTTGGCCAAGAAGGTCTATCTGATTGTGCGGCGCAACGTGCTGAGGGCCAGCGAGGCGATGCAGCAGAAGGTGCGCGAGCGTGAGAACATCGAAATCCTGTGGGAGACGCAGACGCTCGGCCTCTTTGGCGATGACGGCGTGCAGGGCGCCCACTTGGTGCGCGGCAAGGGAACCGACCACGAGGAGACGTTCGACATTGCCATCGACGGCTTCTTCCTCGCCATTGGCCATCACCCGAACACGGAGGTCTTCCGCGAGGTGCGCGACGAGGCAGGCAATGTCGTGAAGCCGGGCATCGAATGTGACGCGCAGGGCTTCATCGTGGTGAAGCATCCGACCACAGCGACCAACATCCCGGGAGTTTTCGCTGCTGGCGATGTGGCCGATCCGCTCTACCGTCAGGCAATATCGGCCGCAGGGTCGGGCTGCCATGCCGCAATGGATGCAAAACGATATCTGGATGAATGAAAATATGCACGACTGAGTCCTTGAAATCCCCCTCACACTATCCGCCGAGATTCTCAACTTAAGAGAGCCTCGGCGGTTTGCTTTCAGCGAAATTGCTCACGTCCGACTGTCTCGTGTATCGTCAGAGAACGGACAGCAGTTAATTCAGAACGCTTTACTATGATACGAGCTCGCGAAAGTGAATAGCTTTGCATTTCTGCAAGTCTTTTTATGGCCAATGGCTCATTTTGGTCAGCGGACTTGGCATTACAACCGATTGAGTGTGCAACTTTATGTGAAAATATGCGCAATCATGCGCTAATTAAATGAGGTATTGCCATATCTTTGCATTGTACCCCCAAGAAATGTTAAATGTTATGACTGACCTTATGACCACAAAAGACAATGTTCAACGAAGCAATAAAATAATGACCGATTTACTTGGCCATTCCAATATTTTTGCTACTCTCTTCTCTCTCTCAGGCGCTCGCCTATACCTATAAGAGAGACAATAACACCTATTCTTTTATTCTTTTTTGCGCGGGTCGCCCGCGTTAATATACGGCTTTTCTTGCTTTCCGGCAAGAGAAGTCGGCTTGTTTTTTGTCCCCGTCGGACGACTGCGGCGGGGATGGCGACAGACACTAAGAAACAAACATTTATCAGTAAAAAAAAGTTTAATTTCTAAAAACAAAATGCTTATGAGACAAAAAGTATTTTCAATCCTCGCCCTCCTGCTGATGGCAGTGACGGGCGCAATGGCGCAGACCGAAACGCTGCTGACCACAATTACAGCAACAGCCAAAGAGCAAGCCAGCTACAGTACGGCGAATGTGGCAACCGTTTCATTCAGTTATACTGCAGGAGGGAGCTCAGCATACCTCGCTAACTGGGGATGGTGGGGATACGGTTGGTCGGCAACCGTCAATGCAGCCGAAGGATATACCATCACGAAATGTATATTCTATGACGATGCCA
>DFJU01000077.1:0-9039 GCA_002373755.1 Bacteroidales bacterium UBA3663
CACGCTCTACTGGAACCCGAACCTGCATCCCGACAAGGACGGCAACTTGGACATCCAGTTCTACAACGGCGCACGCCCCGCCCACCTGAAGGTGACGATATGCGGAGTGGGTGAAGACGGACAGATTTACTATTATTGAGGACGGTTGATTGCCTGCGCTCCAATATTGGTCTCCAAACGATAGTGTTTTTCGCATTCGATATCCATTGAATCCACGTAGTCGACATTCCGCACTGGCACAAGAAAAGGCTGAACTCCGCGTCCAGCCTTTCTCAAACTTAATCAATTGAATTTCGGTGTTTTTCTGGTATTAGACTCAAGGTAACAACTTACTTTGTTGCGTTATTAAGGTATTGTGTTATGGCTATTTCTTTAAGGCATTGCAAAGATAGGGCTGCAATGCTCGCCACACAAACCTACAGACAAAGAAAATCGGTTGCGCAGTGCAAAAAATGCGCGCAGTTATGTTCTACAGCATAAAAAATCGTCCACCAATGACATAATTTCCTTGCTCTGATGCGGCTCAAACCACGATATTGAGTTGTCGCGGCGGAACCATGTCAACTGTTTCTTTGAGTATGTCCGGCTGTTGTGGACGATGCGTTCAAGTGCTTTTTCCAACGAATATATGCCCTCGAAGTGCAACAGCATCTCCTTCAGGCCAACCGTATTGAGCACCGATGGCGCAAGATTCGGAATCGGTTGCGCCTGCGTCGGCCCAGGATTGCGCACCACATCGGCCAATTGTTCATGCAAAGAAGTCGCGTAGCGGTCATAGACGCGGCGGGTCTCGTCGATAAGGCCGTCGGACAACATCTGCTGCACGCGCAGGGCCAGTCGCTCGTCAAGTTCCTCGCGCGGGCGCGTAATACCGATTTTAAGCACGCGGAACGGACGCTGCTTGCGCTGGCCGGTGCGGAACGAGCTGAACGGGCGTCCCGTCGTGAGGCACATCTCCACGCCATGCAGCACGCGCTGCGGATTCTGCCGGTCAACCTGCGCGTAATATTCGGGGTCAAGCCGGCGCAACTGTTCCAGAAGCGGGGCAAGACCATCGGCCGCAAGCTGCGACTTCAGCCGTTCGCGGATGGCCGGATCGGCCTGTGGCATATCGTCGATGCCGTTGCACACCGCATCGATATACATCATGCTGCCACCACACATCACGATGTTCCGGCCTGGCAACCCGTCGATGACGCGCAAGGCATCGACCTCGAACTGCGCCGCGCTGTAGGGCGTTTCCAAGTCGTTGGTGCCGACGAAGAAGTGCTGCACTCTGGCACGCTGCTGAGGCGTGGCGGCGGCACTGCAGATGGGCAGGTCGCGGTAGAGCTGGCGGCTGTCGGCCGAGATGATCGGGGCAGAAATGGCATCGGCCACATCGAGCGAAAGGTCGGTCTTGCCCACTCCGGTCGGGCCGAGAATGATGACGAGATTTTTCATTGTGGATGGATTCGCTTTAACGGGAACTTTTATCGGAAAATATTGTCCATGCCCTTGTTTTTGTGTATCTTCGCGCTCAAATTTGCACTATACGTATGGAATCATTTCTTTCGACGGCCAACGACGCATTGAACACACTGAACGGCTACCTGTGGGGCTGGCCGATGATTATCATGCTTGTCGGCACGCATCTTTTTCTGACCCTCCGGCTGCGGTTTCCGCAACGATACATCTTCCGCGCCATCGGCCTGAGCGTGAAGCGCGACCATGGGGCTGCGGGCGACGTGAGCCAATTCAGCGCGCTTGCAACCGGACTTGCGGCCACCATCGGCACTGGCAACATCATCGGCGTGGCGACGGCTGTGGTGCATGGCGGTCCGGGAGCCGTCTTCTGGTGCTGGGTGACCGGCCTGCTGGGCATCGCCACGAAATACGGCGAAGCCCTGTTGGCCGTAAAATATCGCGTAGTGGCCGATGAGGACGGACAGATGCGCGGCGGACCGATGTATGCCATCGCACGCGGAATGAAGTGCCGATGGCTGGCCAACGTCTTTGCCGCATTCACCTTTCTGGCATCGTTCGGCATAGGCTGCATGGTGCAGAGCAACGCCATCTCGACCACGGCGGCCGACGGCTTCGGCATCGCACCCCAATGGACAGGGCTTACGCTGGCTGTGCTGGTTGCGGCGGTGATATTCTTCGGAGTGAAGGGCATTGCGCGCGTGTGCGAGAAGATTGTGCCGTTCATGGCCATCTTCTACGTGGCCGGATGCCTGCTCCTGATGTTCGTCAACGCCGACTACATCCTGCCGGCACTGCGCTGCATCGTGAGCGAGGCATTCTCGACACAGGCCGTCGAGGGCGGCGCTGCGGGATCGGCCATAATGCTGGCAATGCGTTTCGGCGTGGCTCGCGGCCTCTTCTCCAACGAGGCAGGCATGGGTTCGGCGCCGATTGTGGCAGCTGCGGCCAAGACGCGCAATCCGGTGCGGCAGGCATTGGTGTCGAGCACGTCGGTATTCTGGGACACGGTCGTAATCTGCGCGCTCACGGGCATCGTCCTCGTCAGCACATCGCTCGCCCCAAACGGCATCGTGGCCGACACCAGCGACACGTTGACCAAGCAGGCCTTCGGACAACTGCCGTGGACGGTGGCCGGATTCAACGTCGGCGAGGCGATGCTCTCGGTGGCCATCTTCATTTTCGCGTTCACCACGATTCTTGGCTGGTCGTACTACGGCGAAAAGGCTCTTGAATACCTCTGCGGCCGACACAGCTATATGGCACGCATCGCCTACCGCACGCTCATCATCGTCGGCTCGTTCTTCGGTGCCAACTGGGCTATCGACCTTGTGTGGAACTTCGGCGATACGGCCAACGCGCTTATGGCACTCCCCAACCTGATCTGCCTCATCGCATTGAGCGGCGTCATCGTGCAGGAGACGCGCCATTACCTCTGGGAAGGAAATCTGGAGGAGGAAGAAGCAGAAGACCCTAACCCCTGACCCTTCCCCGTTATGTAGGGGAAGGGAGTAGTCACAATCAGTTAATTATTTTGGCCAATGTTCCTGAACGCAAGGACATTGGCCATAAATTTTATCGGGATAATGTTATTCTTTTCTCATTCATGTTGTTACCCGCTTTTTCATTATACTCCCTTCCCCTCCACGGGGAAGGGCTGGGGGGTAGGGTCTGTCTCCTCCCCTCGGGGTCCTCGCAGCGAAAAGAACGATTGATAATCGTTCAGCGAGAAGACGAACTTTAGCGAGGGGTGAATCGGGAGGGGGTCAAATCCTTCCCACGTAGAACTGCTTGCTTATGATGCGCGACTTGATGCGGAAATAGATGTTGACCAGCGGCGTAAGCAGCGAACAGACGAGCGGACTGATGCGATGGCGATGCACATCGAGCATCTTTGCAACATTGTAGGGCACAAGCACGTAGCAGAGCGCATGCAGCACGAGCAGCAGCAGAGCCGCGCCCATCACCCACCACGACATCATCAGACCGGCGGCTACGGCTACGGTGAGCGACGATGCGACAACGAGCCAGCGCGTCAGCGAATCAAGATGCTTGACGAGGCGCGGCAGCACGAAGGTATAGCGCTCGGTGAAGGCTCGGCGGCGACGCTCCTGCTTCCAGACGTAGCCCACGTGCGACTGGCGGTTGACGACTACGGCATCGGCCGAACAAGCCACGGTGACGTTTTTGCCGCGCGTAATGTCGGTCAGGAAGAGGTCGTCTTCGCCAGGCTGCAGGTCCAGATGGTGCTGAATCGCGTAGTTCTTGTTGGCAAAGAAGACCTCCTTGCGGAAGGCCATGTTGCTGCTCCATCCGCCGAACGTCTTTACGGCCAACGTGAGTCCCATCGACGACAGGACGCGGTCGAACAAATCCCACTGGCAGAAGCGGTTGACGAGGCCGAGACGGTCTTCAAAGACGACAGGCCCGATGACGGCATCGACACCGTCGGCAAACAATCGGCCGATGCTCCTGAGCCACGCCGACGACTTCGGCACGCACTGCGCCTGCGTCATCAGCACCACGTCGTTGTGGGCAGCCTTCACGCCGAGCAGCATGGCCAGCTTGCGGCGGCTCACGGTGCTCACACGGTCGGCCATCGTGGTGTGGAAGAAATATGAGTAGCGCTGATCCATCTGCATCAGCACGTCTTCGGTCTCGTCGCTCGAACCGTCGTCCACCACAATCACCTCGAAGTCCGGATAGTCGCAGGCCATGAGCTGCGGCAGGTTGTCCTGCAAGCTTTCGGCCTGATTGTGCGCATAGACCACCACGCTGATTGAGGGCAACGCATCGGCCGTGCGTACCTTGCCGAGCCTGTCGCGGCGCGCCTGCCACAGCGGACGCATACGCACGCAAAGAATCAAGATGAGCTGAATCAGCCAAACAAAAACAAGCCCCAGGCTCACTGCCTGAAGCCACAACGGAATTGAAAACCAAATGTCGCGAATCATTTTTCGTCGGTCAGCAAAATTTTTCGAGGCGCAAAGGTAGAGAGTTTTTTCGTGTTGGCCAAAAATCGGACAAAAAAATTCGACAACAAAAGTTTGCCTCATTCCGAATTATTCCGTACCTTCGCGGCCGATAAAAAATGCACGTCCGACACTCGGACATCACCCAAAAACATTCCACTACAAATGATGAAAAAATTACTCCTGATGGCTGTGGCCGCTGTCATGACGTTGACAACCTACAGCTGCAAATCGCAAAAGACGCTGAGCGAAGCCACCACCGTGGCCGAAACAACCGACGACGTCGAAGAAATCGCTCCAATTCAATACACCAAGCCGGCAGCCCAGACAACGTCGCAACCGGCAATGGCAGCTCCGGCTCCAGTCAAGGCCGCAACGCCCGACCGCACCGAGCGCGTCACCGTGGTGAACAGCACTGAAAGCGGTATGCTGAAGGGCTTCAACGTCATCGTGGGCAGCTTCGGCAGCAAGACCAACGCCGAGAACCAGAAGAACAAGATGATCGGCCGTGGCTACAAGGCATTCCTCGTGCAGAACAGCAGCGGAATGTACCGCGTAGTGGCCGCCAGCTTCGACACCCGCGAGTCGGCTACAGCTGTGCGCGACCGCATCCGCTCGACCTACTCGACCGAATCGGGCACCTGCGCCGAGGCCTGGCTGCTCATTCCACAGCGATAACTCATTATTATATACTATAATTCACCCCGGAGCAACAAAACTTCGGGGTGAAGTTTTAAAAATGCATAAATAGAAAACGCTCGCAGAGAGAATGGAGTGAAAATGAGTTTTAAAACACTCTCACTTAAACTCTGCGAGGAAAAAAATTGCACAGAGGTAATGGAGCCATAAAAACTCATTTACACTCAATTACACTCCGCGAGAGATAAAAATTTACACTTTCAATGGAAACAACCGAATACCTCCGCCGCTACGAAGAGAACCTCAAGCAGAACCTGCTGCAATACCTGCGCGGCCAACAGCTGCTGCCTGCCAGCGGCCCGATTCCCGCCACGCCCGACATCACCGACCGCTGGGAGACATTGGCCGAAAGCTACGTGACCGACGGCGTGCGCGAAGTGGCCAAATACCCGCTTTGTGCCCTCGGCTGGGCGATGTACCTCGGCCTCGCTATGGCAAAATATTGGGACGACGGCTGGGAGGTCTATAGCAAGCACCCGAACCTCTACGAGCACCTGCGCGACGTGCGCGGCTTCGACCAGATGGACGAGGTGGTGCGCTTCGACCTGCTCAAATGGGACTGCGAAGAGGTGGTGCGCTCGTGCAGCCAGATGGCATTGGACATGATCCGCCACGAACAGATTGAACCGGCCTCACCGACGGCCTACTACGTCTATGCGCGCTCTGTCAAGGTGCTCTACCAGATGGGCGCCGCAATGGGACTTACCCACTTGGGCTACAACATGATACGCCAATGAAACTGCGCACCGAACTCGCCCCCGCGCCGCTCGCTACGCGGATCGACTGCCCCGACTCGACCCTCCTGTTGGGCAGCTGCTTCACGGAGCACATCGGCCAATGGCTACGCGACTACGGCCTGCGCAGCACGTGCAATCCGTGGGGCATCCTGTTCAATCCGGCCTCCATCGCACAGAATCTGACCAATTGTCTGGCCGATGCGCCACGCGAGCCCGAAATCTGTCATCAAGGCGGCCGATGCCTCAGCTACGACCACCACGGCAGCATCTGGGCCGACGACGAAGCCGCACTACGCGACCTTTTGGCCGACATCGACCGACGGGCACGCGCCGCCTACCTTGCGGCCGACCACATTCTGGTCACATTCGGCACGGCATGGGTCTTCGAGCGCAACGGCCGCATCGTCGCCAACTGCCACAAGTCGCCCGCCAGCGAGTTCACACGCCGCCGCCTCACGGTCGATGAAATCGTCGAGCAATGGAGCAAGTTCGCGACCGATAAGCACTTGATTTTCACCGTGTCGCCCATCCGGCATCTGGCCGACGGACTGCACGGCAACCAGCTCTCGAAGGCGACGCTCCTGTTGGCCATCGACCGTCTGCACGAGCTCTTCCCCACCCACGTCGAATACCTCCCGGCCTACGAACTGCTCATCGACGACCTGCGCGACTACCGTTTCTATGCCGACGACCTCGTCCACCCCTCGCCGCTCGCCATCGAGGCAGTCAAGGAGCTGTTCTTGGCCGATGCCGCAAGCCCGCAACTGCGCCGCTACATGGACGAAATGTCGCCCCTTGTACGCACCTTGGCCCATCGGCCGAGCGACCCCGACGCACCGGAATACATTGCCCTGCGCGAAAAGACATTGGCCGAAATCTCCCGCATCAGTCAGAAATACGGAATCGACGGAAAATAACAGAAAAAAGTCACATCCGAAGAAAAAAATCCAGATGTGACCGCTGCTTTAAGATATAAATTGAAAAAGAAAAATTACAAAAGATTGGCCGATGAAGCGATTTTGTCCGACAAATCAAGCAGAGCCTCTTTCAGTCTGGCCCGCTCCTCTTCGTCGAAAGATGTAGGCTTTCCGTTTCCATCGATGCCGTTCAACTTGTGATAAAGCCAAGAACTTGACTTCCCGAAATAATTGCGCGATACCTCCGCCCATGAAATGATGCCCAACAACGGCGCAAGCTGCTTTTTTACATCCGTTTCCATATCTTATAATGATTTAGAATTTTCAAAAAAGTAATCAAAGAACCTACCCCACGAAGGGGTAGGAGGATTGATTACTTGGTCTCCGTGTCTGTTAGTTCAGCAACCAATTGGTTGATATAGTACCACAACTCACTTTGACCATTAGGAAATGCCTTTCGGTAGTTCCTAATTGCTTCAATCAATTCCTTTTCTTTTTCAGTCAATTTCATAAAAGAAATCGTTTAAAGTAAAAAAATATCTTAAAGCATGGCAAAGATACGGTTTATTTAAATGGCAGACAAGCGTCAATACGAAAAATCGTACTACAAGGGAGAATATAGTACGAAAACGCGTACTTTTGTAGCCCGCATCAGTCAGAAATACGGAATCACATAAAAATAGACCGACAAAAACTTGCAGGATTCCACACAAAAACAGATATTTGTGCCATCTGAAAAACATTTTCTCATTTTTAACCGATGAAACACACAAACATGAAGCTTTTTGGGCTCACCTTCCTGGCACTTTCTCTCACGTGTGCGACCACATCGTTTGCCGACGATCAAATGCGCCACGACAGTATCTCAACCCGTTTCGACCGCTTCTTTGCCGACGCGCCGCAGGAGAAAATCTACCTCCAGACCGACCGCGACCGCTACGAGGCAGGCGACACCGTGTGGTTGCGCGCGCACCTGGCCGACGCTGTCACCCTGCAACCCAGCACCGCGCCCGACTATCCGACCACGCGCTCGAACTTCCTCTACGTCGAGCTGCACGACAACGCGGCCGACACCCTCGTGGAGCGCATCATGATCAAGCGCGACAGCCTTGGGGTCTTTGCCAATGCCTTTTTCCTGCCCCACGAACTCGCCACAGGCCGCTACACGATGGTGGCCTACACCCGCTGGATGATGAACTTCGACCCTGCGCTCTTTGCCAGACGTGAAATCCACGTAGCGGGCACGGCGGATGCCGTTTTGGCCGATGCACCTGCCGACAACAGCCTCATCCTCTCGCTCATGCCCGAAGGCGGCCAACTCATTGACGGACAGCGGCAGACGTTGGCCTACAAGGTGACCGATGCGGGTGGCTTTGGCATCGACGTCGATGTCCGACTCATGCGTGCCACCGACCGCGCCATCGTACAAGAAAGCCGTTCGTCGCACCTCGGCATGGGCAGCCTCCAGCTTTTGGCCGATGCAGCAGATTCGCTCATCGTCGAGGCCAACGACAGCCTCGGCCGCTCGTGCTACGCCGTTGTGCCGCGCGCATTGGCCAAGGGAGCGACATTGGCCGTCACCCAAAGGAAGAAGAACCTCTACGTCTCGCCCATCGTCGCCGGCCTTGAACCGTCGCAACTCACGCTGGTGGCGCACGGCAACGGCAACCTCATCGCACGGGACCTGCGCGACGGCCAACCCATCTGCATCGACACCGAACGGCTGCGTCCCGGCGTGCTCAACATCGCATTGGTCGAGAAAAACACGCTCGCCGTGGTGGCCGAACGGCTCGCCTTCATCTATCCACGCGACACCGACAGCGGCATCGGAATTACCCCGAAAGAAACGTCGCAACACTTTGTCACTCTTGAACTTTCGTGCAACGACGGCGACATCCGACCCGGCACCTACGCCATCGCCGTGACCGACGCCGACCAGTCACTACGCGACTCCACATCGGCCGACATCGTATCGTCGCTGCTGCTCTCGCAGGAGGTCAAGGGGCGCATTGAGGACGTCGGCCACTACTTCCGCACCTCGGACGAGCGCACGCGCCACGACATGGACCTGCTGATGCTCACGCAGGGCTGGCGACGATACGCATTGGACGACATCCTGCATGGCCAATGCCCCGAAATCCGCCACGCGATGGAGGCAACGCAGAGCATTGAGGGCAAGATCGGCAGCACGTTCCAGAAGCACGACGCCTACAACCTGCACCTGCTCGACCCGCGTAGCGGCAGCCGCAC
>DFJU01000077.1:9092-36930 GCA_002373755.1 Bacteroidales bacterium UBA3663
CCCGCGTAGCGGCAGCCGCACAACGCTGAAAGTGAAGGGCGGCAACCGTTTCGTCATCCCTGACATCGACTACCCCGAGGGCGCGACCCTCCAGATGCAGGTCGAGACGGAGAAGGGCAACGGCACCTTCCTGCAGCTCGACATCGTGCCGCAGGAATTTCCGCAATACTCCATCGGCCAAAACCTACAAAAATACCGCCCCGTGGCATTGGAGAACGATTCGTCGGCCAACGGGAAAATCCGCTACAGCTCCGACTTCGGGACGCATCATCTGCCTGACTTTCAAGTGAAAGCGCAGAAAATCAAGCCCATAAACCAATGCGGCTACATTCCCGACCGGTTCATCGCCGAGGACGACCCCATCCTTGACATTGCCAAGAGCCTGCAAGTATTGGTCGGCAAGTTCGGACTTAATGTCGGCACGATCCGCCTAAATGACAATGAATATGGCTATAAGATTTTAAACTGCATATGGAGGACATCAACTAAAGCAGACCATAACGGAGTTGGCCCCAGACCTGTTGCTGTCGTCCTAGATGACCGAAGAATCGAAGAAGATGAGTGGGACCAGGTTCTGAGTCTGGATCTGACACAAATCAAACAAATGGAATATTTCCTGCCATCGGCATATTCGGAAATTGAAACATTCGGACTGCTCCATCTGGCCAATGGTTACGCGCTTAGTACCGGCGTACTCTTCATCTATACACACCAGACCTACAAGCACAAGGCGACCAACCGCCCGCTCAACTTCGCCACCGTGCAACAGCTGGGCTATCGGCCACCAGTTGAATTCTATACACCTTGTGAATCAGACAATTACAATGCCGCTGATTTGGATATGCGCAAGACGGTTTACTGGAATCCGCGCGTCAGAATCGGCAGCGACGGCAAGGCGCAAGTGCATTTCTACATGCCCGACGCCGCGAAAAAACTCGACATCGTGCTGGAGGGCGTGAGCGACGAGGGACGGCCGATTTCCGTCTCGCAGCGGGCGGAGTGAGGATCGGCATTGTAGATAAAACATCTCAAAAAGTCGAAATATTCTGCAAAAACAATTGCACAAACGAAAAAATAATTACCTTTGCGGCCGCTAATGCAACTGGTTCGCTCGAAGGAGCGATTAAAAGGGAACGGGGTGAGAATCTCCGACTGTCCGGCAGCTGTAAGCCGTCATGACGGGCGCGAACACAATGTCACTGAGGGAATATCGGGAAGACGTTCGATGCCTGACGGCAAAGTCAGAAGACCTGCCTCTTGCCATTTTTTTCCAAGCCTCCTGGGTTAGGCGCGGACGAACCTTCATAAGGCAGCTTTTTTCATGAAGCAAAGGCTATTGGCGTTCATCGTGAGCGTCGCTGTCACTTGTACGGCGACGCATGCTTTCGTTGTACCCAGTGCCGATTCATTGGCCAATGAAAAGGAGCTACGCGAGGTCACCGTCACCGCATCGGCCGCCAACCCCACACGCAGCGCGACCATCCCGACGCAGACGATGTCCGACAGCACCCTGCAACGCCTCAGCGCGCACTCTGTGGCCGATGCGCTACGCTATTTTTCCGGCCTGCAAATCAAGGACTTCGGCGGCGTGGGCGGACTGAAGACGGTCAACGTGCGCGCCCTCGGAACGAACCACACGGGCGTCTTCTACGACGGCGTGCAGCTCGGCAATGCGCAGAACGGACAGATCGACCTCGGCCGATTCTCGCTCGACAACATGGAGGCCATCAAGCTCTGCAACGGCCAACGCAGCAGCCTGCTCCAGACGGCGCGCGACTACGCATCAGCATCGGCCATCTACATGCAGACGCGACAGCCATTGTTCGACAAAAAATCGCGTAGCAACCTGATTGCCAGCATGAAAGCCGGTTCGTTCGACACCTACAATCCGTCGCTGCTGTGGGAGGTGAAGTTGTCCGATGCCGTTGCCGCGCAACTCTCGGCCGAATACCTGACGACATCGGGCCGCTACCGCTTCCACTACGCGAAAAAAAACGGCTACGACACGACCGAAGTGCGACACAACGGCGACGTGCGCGCCCTACGCGTCGAGACTGCACTGTTCGGACAAATGCAACGCGGCGAATGGCGCGCAAAAATCTACGCCTACGACAGCGAACGAGGTCTGCCGGGTGCCGCCGTGCGCGAGACGCCGGGCCGATTCGTGCATCAGGACCGCCAGTGGGACACCTCGATTTTCGGCCAAGGGTCGTGGCGCAAGCAGTTCACCTCGCGCTACACGCTGCTCCTCAACGCCAAAGTTGCGCACGACCGCCTGCACTACCGCTCCGACCCGAGGCTCGATGCCAGCACGATGTACGTCGATAACCACTACCGCCAGAGCGAAGCCTACGCATCGGCCGCAAACCTGTTCAGAATGAGCGAGATATGGACAATTTCGTTGGCCAATGACGTGCAGTTCAACACGCTCGATGCCGACCTGACCGACTTCGCCCGACCGACGCGGCTGACGTTGCTCACGGCATTGGCCACAAGCCTGAACCTCACGAAATTTTCTGCGCAAGCCTCTCTGTTACACACATTTGCGGCCGACCACACGCGCCACGCCGAAAATTCGCGTAGCGAGAGCCGCCTCACTCCCACCGTGGCGCTCAGCTGGCGCGCATTGGCCGACGAAAGCCAAAAAATCACGCTACGCGCCTTCCACAAGCAGATTTTCCGCCTGCCTACGTTCAACGACCTCTACTACACCTTCATCGGAAACGTGTCGCTCAAACCCGAAACCGCGCGCCAGACCGACATCGGATTCGGCTACGCGCTTCACACCGGCGGCCGATGGCTGCGCGAGGTGCATTGGCAGTGCGACGGATACTTTAACCGCGTTAGTAACAAGATTGTAGCCATGCCGACGTCGAACCAGTTCCGCTGGACGATGCTCAACTACGGGCTGTGCCACATCTGGGGTGCCGAGACCTCGTTGCGCGCAATGTGGAACATCGGCCAATGCCACATCGAGACACACGCGACCTACACCTACACACGCGCCAAAGACCGCACCGACCGGACGAGCGAATTCTACAACGGACAGCTGCCCTACATCCCGTGGCACAGCGGCTCGGCCATCGTGGGTGCAACGTGGCGCAACTGGTCGGCCAACTACAGTTTCATCTACACCGGCGAACGGTACGAACAGAGCGCAAACATCGCAGAAAACTACACAAAACCGTGGTACACAAGCGATTGCTCGCTCTCGTACGAGTGGCAAGGTGCATCGGCCAAAACCCGCGTAACGGCCGAGGTGAACAACGTGTTCAACCAGCAGTATGAGGTCGTGCAATGCTATCCGATGCCGGGAACGAGTTTTCGAGTGAAAGTGAGTGTGATCTTATAGAAAAAAATTCTCGCAGAGTGTAAGTGAGTGTAAAAGAGCACTAAAAAATAAATCTCAAAGAAATAAAGACTCCATTTCACTTCATTACACTCTGCGAGAAAATCAAAAAAAACAATGAAAGATTTTTGCAATATAAAACTCATTTACAATCAATTACACTCTGCGAGAGTTCTCATTATACTCGCAGTGTTACTCCTCACCGCCTGCCGCTCGGACGACGAGGGAATCATCGGCCATCAGGAACAGAAAGTTGACGGCGGAGGTGCATCGGCCATGAGCTTTTACCTGCTCAACGAGGGCAACATGGGGTCGAACAAGGCGACGCTCGACTTCTACGACGCAGCGACGGGAACCTACAGCCGCAACATCTACGGCGAGGCCAATCCGGGCGTGGTGCAGGAATTGGGCGACGTCGGCAACGACCTGAAAATCAACGGTTCGCAGCTGTGGGCGGTAATCAACGGCTCGAATCTGGTCGAGGTGATGGATGCGCAGACGGCGGTTCACATCGGCCAAGTCAGCATCCCGAACTGCCGCTACGTGACTTTTGACGACGGATTCGCCTACGTCAGCTCGTATGCCGGACCGATCCAGCTCGACCCGAACGCGCGGCTCGGCTACGTGGCAAAAATCGACACAGCGACGCTACAAGTCGTGGCAATGTGCACCGTCGGCTACCAGCCCGAACAGATGGTTGTGGCCAATAGAAAGCTCTGGGTGGCCAACTCGGGCGGCTACCGTTTCCCGAACTACGACCGCACGGTGTCGGTCATCGATCTCGCATCGTTCACCGTCGAACAGACCATCGATGTCGCCATCAACCTGCACCGCATGACCATTGACAGTCAAGGCTTTATCTGGGTCACATCGCGCGGCGACTACGGCACGACACCGGCGCGGCTCTACGTCATCGACCCTGCATCGGCCACCGTGTGCGCCATGCTCGACGTGCCTGCAACGGGCATGGCGGTGAACGGCGATTCGCTCTTCTGCTACGGCGCGGCGTGGACGGCATCGGACAAGGCGGGCTACTACATCGTCAACACACGCACGCGCGAGCTGGTGAACGATAGTTTTCTGGCCGACACATTGGCCGACCGCATCGCCACGCCCTACGGCATCGCACTGCAACCCAACACGCGCGACATCCTGCTGACCGACGCCGGCGACTACGTGACTCCAGGACGGCTCTACTGCATTGCGGCCGATGGAACATTGCGATGGAGCGTCCGCACGGGCGACATTCCGGCGCACATTGCCTTCATAAATACGTCGTTCAACACTGAAAATCAGAGCAATGACGAAGATTCGCTGAACTATATCTGCCACGTCTATGAATATCGGCCAGCACCCGGCCAGTTCGTCAACGTGCTGCCGAAATACGAGGAGGGCGACGATGCGCAGGCGATGGCCGACAAGTGCTTGAAGGCCATCGGCCACAACGCCGGCGGACTGGTGACGCTCGGTGCGTGGGGCGGCTACATCACGTTCGGATTCGGCCGAAGCGTCGAAAATTTGCCTGATGCGCCTG
Source organism: Bacteroidales bacterium UBA3663 (assembly GCA_002373755.1). Classification (GTDB taxonomy): domain Bacteria; phylum Bacteroidota; class Bacteroidia; order Bacteroidales; family UBA3663; genus Liminaster. The sequence continues at coordinate 13,976 of DFJU01000077.1, forward strand.
ATTTCCAAATCTTTGGCAATGCTTTTTCGGGCAACAGCGAACCGGGCATCGTCTGGGTGAGCCGCGACGAAAACGGCAACGGCGAGCCCGACGACCTGTGGTATGAGCTGTCGGGAAGTGCCGACACGGACAGCATGGGCAAGGTCTTATACGGCCTCAACATCTGGTATTCGGCCAATGCGATGGGCGACATCCCGTGGATTGACCATCTGGGCCACAAAGGAGTCATCGGCCGCAACCAATACCACACGCAGGAGTATTTTCCGCTATGGCTGACCGACGAAAAGCTGTTCTTCGCGGGCACGATGCTGCCGTCGAACATGACAAAAAACGGCTCGACCTACGTGCTGAACGCCCTGCGGAGCGGCTACGTGGACAATCTGCCGAACAACGACACCGCAGGCAACAGCTTCGACATTGACGACGCAGTGGAAATCGTTGGCCGTCAACCCGTTGGACTAAAAAAAATCGACTTTGTGCGCGTCTATACGGCTATGCGTCAACAGGCGGACAACATCGGCGAAACATCGACGGAAATAAGCGGAGCGAGAATTATCCCGAAATAATTAACTGAAGGTATGGAAAAGATTAAAAAAGGAGTACAAGGGTAGTAAAAGGGACGATACAATCTGTCACGAAAAAACTCCCGACGACAACAACAAACGTGCCTTTTACTCCCTTTTAACTACCTTTTCACTCCTCTTTTACTACCTTTCAAAACACAATCGAAATTTCTTTTTTAATAACTTATTTATTAACAATTTAACAAACTTTTCAGCAATGAACAAGAAAGTTATTCTCGCAGCACTTTTCTGCTGCACAGTGTTCGGATTTACAGCGTGCGACGACGATGACGACGACGACAAGACCGTCACCATCACGTTCGAATCAGCCAACCTCGGCGAAGCAGGCTACATCAACAATGCAGACTACACCGAAAGCGGTTACACCTTCTCGAACAACTACGATGACCAATACGGTTCGTGGGACGGCTTCGCAGTGAGCAACCAGACCGACATGGAGACCGAGGGCTACCAGAACCAGTTCAGCGTGTATGGCAACGGCGGTGCAAACGGCTCAAAGCAGTTCGGCATCATCTACATGGGCTTCACCGACAATCCGACAATCGCACGTGCCGACGGCGCATCATTCGAGCCAAAGTCGGTAATGCTGTCGCTCACGACCTACACCTACCTGAGCACACAGAAGGGCGATAGCTTCGCCAAGAAATTCGGTGAGGGCGACTACTTCCGCGTCACCATCACAGGTACTGCGGCCAACGGTACGAAGAAAGTGCTCGACATCGACGTCATCGACATCGACAAGAACATTGCATTCACCTCATGGACAAAGGTCGATCTGGACGAATTGGACGACGTCGTCAAACTTGAATTCACCTTCTCAAGCAGCGACAACAGCAACGGTTATATGAACACCCCAGGCTACATCGCCATCGACAACTTCGTGGTTGAAGAAGACTAAGTTGCGGCCGATGCCAAACTTTACGGAGCGGAGAGGCAAACCTCTTCGCTCTTTTTTTGTACCTTTGCGGCCGCGCGCGGAGCAACAGTGCCTCGCGCCATCACACCCGAAATGACACATTTCCGCATGAAGAACATCATAGGCCGCAACATCGCCGCACTGCTGATCTTGCTCTCATCGGCAACGGCATCGGCCACAACCCGACACATCGCCACGCTGCTCAAGAACCCGCAGATGGACAAGCTGCCGGTCTGCTCCGTGCACTGCATTTTTCAGGATTCCGAGGGCTACATCTGGTACGGCACGGTCGATGGTCTATGCCGCGACGACGGCTATGACGTGCAGATCATCCGCAACGACTTCCTCAATCCGCGGCCGATGGGCAGCAACCTGATTCTCAGCATCGGCGAGTCGGCCGACGGCGGCATCGTCTTCACCACACCGGCCGGAGCCTACAGGCTTGACAAGGCCGACTGCCACATCACGCCCATCGCGAACGACTCCGTGCCGCGCTACGCGACCCGCACCGTCAGCGCAGGCGGACGCACATGGACCACGGCCGACGTGCCTGGCGCATACCAGCTGATTGCCGACCGCAGCGGACACCGTATCTGGGCCGTCACGGGCGACGACATCCGCGCCTACGACGTCATGGCCGACGGCACTCTGCGCCCCATCGACCTTGCCGAACAGCTTGCAGGCTACACGCCCGACCGCAAGATGCTGAGCCGCATGACGTTGACGGCCGACGGCGACATCTGGATTGCCGGCTACGACCGCGCGAGCATGATTGTCAGTTTCGAGACACCGCGCCACACGCGCCACGAGATTCCGGCCATCGACCGACGTTTCAGCCGACGCACCGTGGTCGTCACCCTGGCACGCGCGGCCGACAGCCTAGTCTGGTTTTCGCAAGACCGCGTCGGACTCTGCCTCTACGACGAACGCACCGGCCGCCTGACCACCCACAGCGACTGTCCGACCACGGCACGCACACGCCTCAACATCGTCCACGAACTCATCCCGTCGGCCGTCCGCACGCACCAAATCTGGGCACTCACCGACACCTCGCTCGTCTATGGCATCGGCCACGACGGGATGCAGATGCGCCTCACCCACACCATCGCCCTGCCCGACCGCCATCGGCCGAAAACGCTGTTTGAAGACCACAGCGGACGGCTCTGGATCGGCACCTATCGCGGCCTTTTCATGTTCGATGCCGATGCCGACAGCCTCCACTCCGTCGCGCCCGACCTCGGACACGTGACGAGCCTCACGCAGACAGCCGACGGAAGGCTCTGGGCTGCCGTGAGCGGTCGCGGAGTGGCCTGCATCGAGGGCAACACGGTGGCCGACGTGCATCCGTTGGACAAGGATCTGCTCTCGATTGCCAACACGAGCGACGGCCGCCTCTGGATCGGCACAGGCACCGGCGAACTGCTCACGATGGGCAGCGACGGCACATTCTCTTCGAGATCTGCGGCATCGGGCATGAACGGCGACATGGTGGAAAAAATCGTGGCCGACAGCTACAACCACCTCTGGATTCTGACCAACCGCAGGCTCACCGAATACGACCCGACGACCGATAACTACCGCGTAGTGAACGCCAACGCCGCCAACAGCAGCCTCTCGCTCGCCCGGTTCATGCCGCGCGCCCTCAGCATCGACGCGCCGTCGGGCACAATCATGGCAGGCGGCTTCGACGGATTTCTCACCTTTGCGCCGTCGCTCCAGATTGAGGGCATGGCGCGCAACGTAGTGGCCCGCATCACCGACGTAAGAGTGGCCGGACGCAGCCTGCCGTTCGACCTCGGCCATCCGCTCGATGCCCCGCTGCCGCCCGATGCCCACGACATCGAAATCCACTTCTCGACACTCGACCACCTGCACGCAGCCGTCGAACGCTACGCCTACCGCATCGACGACGGCGACTGGGTCGCATTGCCCACAGGCATCAACCGCGTCACCTTCCAGACGCTCGGCAAGGGCGCACACCGGATGCAGCTGCGTGCCACCGACGAGAACGGTCTGTGGAGCAGCCGCGTGACCGACTTCACCGTCGTGCGACAGCCGCATTGGTGGGAAACGACGGCGGCCGGCATCGTCTTCGGCCTGCTTGCGGCATCGGCCATAGCCCTGATGTTGCGCTACGCGATTCTGCGCATCCGCCGCGACGAGAAGGCACTGTGGGGCGACAGCGCAGAGCTGCTCGCCATGCGCCGCTACGTGGATGGAGCTACGTCCGATGCCGCTGCCGACGCAATCCCGTTCGCCCAGATCGACCGGATGCTGACCGACAAGGCGGCCGACATCATCCGCCGGCACTTGGGCGAGGCCGACTTCAGCATTGTGGCATTGGCCGCCGAAATGAACATGTCGCGTTCGACGCTGGTGCGCAAAATCAAGGTCATCACGGGCAAGACGCCGTTGCAGTTCGTGCGCGACGTGAAGATGCAGGCCGCCTGCCAGATGCTACAGAACCACACGGCCACGATTGCCGATGTCGCACAGAAACTGGGCTACACCGACCGCGACCACTTCAGCCGCATCTTCCGCGAGGCCATCGGCCAATCGCCCAGCGAATGGCAGCAGTCGAACAACTGAGGCATCGGCCGCGACACCCGACAAATCGCGCAAACAGACCCGAAAAATCGTCCAAAACGGTGCTTGAACGATTCGTCGGGCATCTTTGAACCTGCGCCCGGACGCGCAAGCCGAAAAATTCGCGTAGCTTTGCCATCGAACACAAACACAAAACCTAATCCAATGAAAACTAAACAATTTTTACTGCTGACCGCAATGCTGGCGTCGATGGGCGTCGGCCAAAAGGCATCGGCCAGTTCTGAACTCTGTGTCAAGTCGGAAATCACTTGCGCAACGGTGGCGAACGATGTGTCCCTAACCTACAATTCGTCAACCAGCGCGCTGCAAGTGGGCCGCAGCTACACGCTCTACACCGAGCAATGGCCGAACTCCAACTACGACCGCACCCACTTCCGCCTCAACTACGACAGCCTCAGCGCGCAGCTCGGCATCACGGTGAGTGCGGCCAACGTCGGCAGTCTGCTCTACTATCCGCTTGCCGACGGCACCTACGGCCCGAACTTCGACAACTGGTTCGACCTGAACGGCTACCGTTCGTCGTGGAGCGACGGCAACCGCCGCTTCTTCATCCAGCACCAGTCGAGCGACGAGGCCGGAACCTTCATCCTGTGGGTCGGACAGTGCGCCGTCGAGGGCACGACATCGGCCGTGGGCGACAGCTACGCGACCACATTCTACATGGTGGCCGGCACGAAAGCCATCGAGTTCAACCTGACGCTGAAAATCGTCGATTTTGACAATGACGACAGCGGCGACGAGACCTACACCGACTATCCGATCCAGAACGTCGATTTCAGCCACGTGCACCTGAGCGACCGATTCTGGCAGCCGCGCATGGAGCAGAACCAGACGGTGACCATCCCGATTGCGCTACAGCAATGCTACAGCACCAACCGCGTGCTCAACTTCCAGAAGGCGGCAGCCATCCTGCGCGGCGAAAACATCGGCTATTTCGACACCGAATACACCTTCGACGACACCGACATCTACAAGATTCTTGAAGGCATGGCCTACTCCGTGCAGACGCAGCCCAACGCCGAACTCGACAAGCAGATGGACGAGCTGATTGCCATCATCGCCGCTGCACAGGAGCCCGACGGATACCTCTACACCGCACGCACGGCCGGAAAACCGGGCGCTCTGCACGCTTGGGTGGGTGCCAACCGCTGGGAGGCCGACCCCAACCTGAGCCACGAACTCTACAACTGCGGCCACCTCTACGAAGCTGCCGTCGCGCACTACATCTCGACCGGCAAGACCTCGCTGCTCGACGTGGCCATCAAGAACGCAGACCTGCTCGTCAAAGACTTCCTTGATGGCGGACTGACCTACGAGCCGGGCCACCAGATTGTCGAAATGGGCCTCGTCAAGATGTACCGCGTGACGGGCAAGACGGAGTATCTCAAACTCGCCAAATACATCCTCGACCTGCGCGGCACCAAGGGCGTCACCCACCAAGAGTACAGCCAGACGCACAAGCCCGTCATCGCACAGGACGAGGCCGTCGGACATGCCGTGCGCGCTGCCTACATGTACTCCGGGATGGCCGATGTCGCCGCCATCATGAACAATGAGAGCTACCTCAACGCCATCGACAACCTCTGGCAGAACGTGGCCGAAAAGAAGCTCTACGTGACCGGCGGCATCGGCGCACGCTCCAGCGGCGAGTCGTTCGGCGCCAACTACGAGCTGCCCAACGCATCGGCCTATTGCGAGACCTGCGCAGCCATCGCCAACATCTACTGGAACCACCGCATGTTCCTGCTGCACGGCGAGTCGAAATACTACGACATCATCGAACGCACGCTCTACAACGCCGTCATCGCGGGCATCTCACTGTCGGGCGACCACTTCTTCTACCCCAACCCATTGGCCAGCGACGGCACCTACGAACGCAGCGAATGGTTCGGATGCGCCTGCTGCCCAAGCAACCTGTGCCGCTTCACCGCCTCCGTGCCGGGCTACGTCTATGCCCACAAGGCCGACAGCCTCTACGTGAATCTCTATATGCAGGGCACGGCCGATGTCACCCTCGCAAGCGGCGACGTCAAGATTTCGCAGACGGCCGACATGCCGTGGAACGGTGACGTGAGCATCGCCATCGACCATGCCACCGGCCAAGCCTTCACCCTCATGATGCGACTTCCGGCATGGGCCACAGATGCGCCATTGGCCACCGACCTCTACACCTATCTGAACGGCGAGCAGAAGACCATCACGGTCAGCGTCAACGGCACTCCGACCGACTACACGCTCACCAACGGCTACATGACCATCAGCCGCACTTGGGCCGACGGCGATGTCGTTTCGTTCTCACTGCCGATGGACATCCACCGCACATTGGCCAACGAGCAGGTTGCGGCCGACAACGGACTCGTCGCCATCGAACGCGGCCCCATCGTCTATTGCCTCGAATGGCCTGAAAACAACAATCTGACCGAAATCGTGTTGCCCGACGATGCCGCAATCGACACCGCCTGGACCGACAATCTGAACGGTGTAGTCACCCTCAAGGCCAACGGCCGGATGGCTCACGTGGAGGCCGACGCCGCAATCACCGCCATCCCATATTACGCTTGGGCGAACCGTGGCAAGGGGCTGATGGAGGTCTGGATTCCGCGTAGCACGCCGCAATCATACACCTTCCGCACCTCCGACTGGACAACGGGCGACTCGTGGCGCATCGCAGCCGACAAGATTACCTACGACGAGGCCGACAACTGCATCGTCGCTCAAAGTGCGGGCAGCAATAACATCGCCCTGATGCTGAAATACAACGAGTTGAGCTACGACGTCAGTATCGCACGCAAATACCTCGTGGTGCGCGGCTCGGGTCTCAGCACCGCCGCCGGAATGTCATACCTCTGGTGGCTGAACGGCATCAACCGAGGCACGCAGGTCGCCCCGACCGTACAGCGCACCGTCGAAGTGGGCGGCGAGACGCAGACCATCATCGCGTGGGACATGTCGGCGAGCGGCATCTACGACAACTTCGTCGGCGACTACCCCAACGTCTGCCTCGGACAGACCATCTTCGGACTCACATCGGCCAACAGCGACGGCTCGTGCCGCATCTACGACATCGACTTCGTGGCCGATGTTGATGCCTACGCGACTGCAACCGGCATCGGCCGCCTCGAAGCGCAATCCGCATCGGCCGCACAGACGCGCATCGTCAACCTGCAGGGCCAGAACCTAAACCGCCTGCAACAGGGCTTCAACATCGTGCTCCAGGCCGACGGCCAAGCTGTCAAGATGTGCGTCAAGTGACAAGACAATCCAATTGAGAGACGCGCCGTGGCACGTCTCTACACGCTACGCTAAAAAACAGCACCGCCTCCGCACCCGAAATGGATGAGGAGGCGATGTTTTTTCCACTTTTTTTGCCGTTGCGCTTGGCAGTCGCGCAAAAAAGATATACATTTGCGCCGTGTTCAGTGGAACACAGATTCTTTTTTATTTGCTCAATCTCTCTGCTGAATTGGAACCTCGAACGAGAAATAAAATGAGCATTTCACTTATCGTTGAAGCTGTACGATTTAGTACAGTCTTCTCCATAGATAAGTGATGGCGTGTTCCAAGCCAAGCAGAGAGTATGGTGAGGACTGCGCTTTTTTTGTGCCTTAAAATCAGCACCGCACCCTTAAAATGAAACACAATACAGTATTAACTTAATAAATCTAAAAATTATGAAAAAGATGCAAAATCTCTTGTGCATGAAAGACGTGCCTGTAAATGTGAAAAAAAATCGAAAAGGCATTGGCAGATTGCTTATTGCCTGTTTCTTGTTGTCAATTAGCATGTTTTCTTGCGTAGAAAACATTGTAGGTGGGGTTGCCGAAGAATTGGAAAGTATATCTTATGACTATCCACTTTCTGATGGGGATTATTGGTTTGATGCAGAAAAAGGATGTAAAGCGTATTTTAAAGAAGGTAAATATATTGGAACTTTGGAATTGACAAATATAAGATTTATTTTATTGAGCGGATCCCATGTGATGTATAAGCCTGGAGTAAAATCCGAAGATTTGTACGAATTTGCAGCAAAGGAAATAATATTGAACCTGGCCAAAATTTCCATGAGAAGTGACCCTTCTTTGACGAACTCTAGTCAGATTGAATTTAAGAATAAAAAATGTATATTTTCTGATATTGATGCATGTATGTATTATTTGATTATAGGCGATGAAAAAGTTGATCCGGACATAAAAAAAGCAGCAAAGGCTCACTATAACTCTGCTATAGAGCAATTCGTTTCGCAACAAATGGATAACTTGTATGTGGAGGATTCTTCTCCAGGAACGTACGAATTCGTTTTTTATCCTTCACAACTAAATGAAGAAATAAGAGTAGAGTTAGGTTACGCAACTGAAGGAAAACGAAAAGGCTGTTTGTATGTTCGCACTCGTTTTCGGATGATGAGGAATGGAATCTGGTACTAATAAGATATGACTATGAATAAAAAAACTAACATTTTCGTTCACGCGCCCAAAGAATTGACTACGGACGCTTTCCTTGTGTGGTTGCTCTATTTCCTTGACTCGAAGGAAACATATGAACCTTACAAGCAGACTTTTTTCGACAGTTTGATATTGAAGAAGGAAGATTCAGGAAGGAAAGTTGACAACATAGAATTGAAACGGCAGGAGAACCATGTCGATGTGCTGCTTGCTTTCCGCTTTGTGGATAACGATGAGCCACAAACGGTGCTGTTTGAGAACAAGACTTGGAGTATGACCCATGGTGAACAACTTGCAACATACAAAAGTGTATATCCCAACTGCTACCGATATTTCTACTATAAGCTGGCATATATCAATTCACAAGAAGAAAAGGATGTTTCCCGTGAGCAATATGATATTATCAATGCCGAAATGATGTCATCTACATTGGGAAAGATGACAGAACTTCATCCCTTGATAAAAATGTACCATGAGTATATTACCGAAACGTTTGTGAAAGAAATCAATTCTTTCCACGAGCGCATTTTTCTGAAACATGACTACGATGTTCTGTGGAGTGCAGATGCCCAAAAATATCTATGTGACACTATCGTGGAGAATATGTCAAAACAGAATGTACCTTACCTTGAAATAAGGAATGGCACAAGTTCTGGACGACCCTGGACAGAGATAGATATAGCTGAAAAGACAGGATATTGGGAAATATTGTTCTGGAGAGTGGATATCCGTTCTGGAAAGTTTTATATCCGCCTCAACCAATATGCAGAGCCATCTGAAGATGAAGCCGCTTACAAGAAGAAACGGTTGGAGATTCTTCGCAAGGAAGCCAATAAAATTGTTGCCAATATTCCCGAACTACACCCAGGAGAAGTTAATAATCGGGCGATAAAAGAAAGTGAAGTGCTGATATTCTTCTTGGAAGATAACAACTTAGACAAAATCTTAGAATCACTGCCAAAGATTTCCCGTCAAATGATAGAAGTATTCGATAGATTAGAATAAACAATATGCCCCCCAAAAGCCTCTTTCGGGACTCTTGAGGGGCATCTGATTCATTGGCCAACGCTTATCCTCGTCGCGAATTACGCAACGCACACTTCGTCTCACCGCAACAATTGCAGGAACCACAACCTGGATGACTGTGTACGGTATCTTCTGTGCACAGTACCTCTGGACTTGAAAATCCACACAGGTTTCGCACAATAAATGAATGTCCCCCAAAAGTCTCACTTCAAGGCTTTTGGGGGATGTTTTTTGCGCCACTACGCGAACACTCGACCTGCGGCAGCCAAGCTCAAAGCCGGCCGGCAGCCTTCCGATATTTCGTGGCGGCGACGAACAGGTTGGCTTTGGCGTTAGCCAACTTGGCATACGACTGCTGCCACAGAGTCTGCGCTTCGAGCAGGTCGCTGAGCGATTCGGTGCCTAGATTGTAGGCCGAGCGGCTGCTGCGCAGGTTGTCTTCGGTCTGCGCGAGGCTCTTGTTGGCCAACTCGACTTCGAGGAACGCCTCGTCGAGATTGTTGGCGGCCTGGGCAAGTTCGAGGTTCATCTTCTCAATCAGGTCGTCCTGTTCGAGCTGGGCGCGTTCGGCCTCAAGCCGCGACGAACGTATCTTGTTGATGCCAGCATTGGCGTGGTAGAGCGGTACGACGACGTTGAGCATCACGGCCGCAGCCGGCTTGTTGAACAACTTGCTGCCGGCCACTTCAAAGCCGTCAACGTAGCTGTATGTTCCAGCCAAAACTACCTGCGGCAAATATTCGGCGCGCTCGATCTTGACCTGCTTGGCGGCAAGTTCCGACTTCATGGCCAGGATGCTGTATTCGGGCCGGGCACTCACATCGGCCAACCTGTCGGCCTGCACATCGGGCGCAACGGCGAAGGCATCGGCATCGACCACAACCTGCGTGGTGAGCGGAAGTCCGATGTAGTGGCAGAGGTTCATCGTGGCCAACCGCTGCCCATTTTCGGCCTGACGCATCTGGAGTTCGGCCTCGCTGAGCTTGACCTGCACCTTCAGCACGTCGTTGTGGCTGCGCAGGCCGTGCTTTTCGGCATTCTGCACATCGACCAGAAGCGACTGGAGCAGCGAATCGTAGCGCACGGCGACCTTGTGCATCTCGTTGGCACGCACGGCCAATGCGTATGCCTCCTGCACCTGCACGATGACCTCGTTCTGGCTGAGTTGCGCGCCCTGCTCGGCCATCTGCTGTCCGAGTTTCGACATCTGATAGGCCGTCATGACCTTGCCGCCCATGTAGATTGGCTGTTCGACGAGGATGCCTGCCTGGATGATGTTGCCGATTTTATAGTCGATGCCCTTATTGAGGTCGGCCATACCCTCGCCGAACTGCTTCAGGGCCTGCATCTCGTAGGCATTTGTGGCATCGAAGTGGCCGATTTGGGTCAGTCCGCTGAGGAACTGGCTCACGCCGTCGGACACGCCCGCGAAGATGTCGCCGCCCACCGAGCCTTCGGAATTGGCCCAGATGTCGCTGGCCACGAGCTTGAAGTTGGGGAAGAAATTGGCCTTGTATGTCTTGACTTCATGACCGTATTTTTCGGCCAGCTTCTGCGCCGACTGGACGGTCTTGTTGTTCTGCATGGCGAGCTGCACGCAACTGTCGAGCGACAGGCTTACAGTGTCGGCCGATGCGGAAATTATGCTGGCACAACTGCAAAGAACTGCTAAAAATCCTTTTTTCATTGCTAACTACGTTTTAGGGGAACAACATCACTCCGTTACGCGGTTTTCGTCGGCATCGGACTTAGGCCCGATGTGGTAGAACAGCGCATAGAGCACCGGAATGATGACCAAACAGATGATTGTGGCCATTGTCAGGCCACCCATGATGGTGACGGCCATCGAACCGAACATCGCATCGGGCACAAGCGGAATCATGCCCAGAATGGTGGTGAGCGACGCCATCATCACCGGACGCAGACGCGACAGCGACGAGTCGATGAGTGCCTGACGCTTATCCTTGCCCTCGCCGATCTGGAGCTTTATCTCGTCCATCAGCACGATGCCGTTCTTGATCATCATGCCGACAAGGCCGAGCACGCCCACAATGGCCACGAAACCAAAGGTCTTGCCCGACAGGAGCACAGCCGGAATCACGCCGATCAGAATCATCGGGATGCAGCAGAAGAGCAGTGCCGGCACCTTGAAGTCCTTGAAGAGCAGCACGAGGATGCAGATCATCAGGATTACGGCCAACGGATAGTTCTTGAACAGATATTTCATCGACTGGTCGGACGCGGCCTTCTCGCCAATCCATTCGAGCTTGTAGCCTTCGGGCAGCGGCAACTCGCGTAGCAGGGCGGCTTCGACCTGTTTGCGGGCGGCTTCGGTGCCAAGTCCGACCTCAGGCGAACACTGCACGCGCTGGGCACGTTGGCCGTTGTAGCGAATCACGACGGGGTCTTCCCAATCGATTGAGATGCTGTCGCAGATCTGCCGCAACGGAGCCGGAGCCATGACCTGCTGCAATGCCGTCCGCTTGTCCATACGGCCCGACAGAAGCTCGGCGAAAGTCTCTTCGTTGAGCAACGATGTGATGTTGGGCAACATGCCGAAAATGGTGGCCTCCTCCAGATTCTCAATCGGCTCGCCGTCGGTGTCGAGGCACTTCACATAGACCTTCTGCGGATGGATGGCGTTGTAGAACGTGCCCATCGGGATGCCGTCGGTTGCGGCCAACAGCGACGTTGCCACGGCCTTGCGCGTCGCATTGACGCGTCGGGCATTAGCCTGGTTGTAGTGGACGGTCATCACCGGCACTTTCGGTTCCCAGTCGGTGGTGATAAGGCGGACGGCTCCGGTGCGCTTCATGATTGCCTCGCACGAATCGGACAGGCTGTGCAGCACGGCCGGATCCGGACCCGAGAACTGCGCCTCGATTGGATATTTCTTGTACATCAGGTTGTAGCGCTTGAACTTGACGTAGGCATCGGGGAACATATCGCTCACCGTGGCCTGAATCTCGTCCATGTTCTTCTTCAATGCCTCCGACGACTCGAAATCGACAATCAGCTCGCCATAGGCCAGCGACGGGGTCGCGATGCTGCGCACAAGGTTGTAGCGCGACGGGGTACCGCCGGTCGATGCCACGATGTGCGTTACCTCCGGACGGCTCTTCAGATAGCGCTGGATGGCGGCCAAGTCTTTCTCTACGCGAGTGTAGTTGCTGCCTTCTGGCAATTTGTATTCCATGTAGAGCTGGTCGTACTCCATGTCGGGGAAGAATGCCTGCGGGATGAACTTGTAGCCATAGCCCGACAAGGCGAGCAGCACGACCATGGCGGCAATCGTCGTCCAACGGTGGTCGAGCACCCATTCGAGCAGGCCGTTGAGCTTGCGGTAGCCCCAGCTGTCATACTCCGAGGCGTTGGCACGTGCCACGTCGTCATCGTCGTCGCCCACACGCTTCGAGGTGCGGGTGCGGAACAGATGTTGCAGCCAACTGTGCTTCTTCAAACGCTCTTCACGACGCTCGCGATAGCGTTCGCGCGCCATGTCGGCACGCTTGTGGGCACGCTGCGCAACGGCATCCGAACGGCCATAGAGCAATGTGCTCGACATGAGCGGCACGTGTACGAGCGCAAGAATCCACGACAGGAGCAGCGATACCGTCATCACGATGAAGAGGTCGCGCACGTAGAGTCCGGTGGTGTCGGGCGACATGAAAATCGGCAAAAATGCCAGGATTGCAATCAACGTAGCGCCCAAAAGCGGCATCGCCGTCTTGCGTCCGGTGGCCGTGAGGGCCTCCTTCATCGACCGACCGGCTTTCTTATCGACCAACACGCCATCGACAATCACAATCGCATTATCGACCAACATGCCCATCGCCAGAATGAACGAGCCCAACGAGACGCGCTGCAATGTGCCGTCGAGCGAATAGAGCACCAGAATCGAACCGAGCACGATGACAAGCAGGCTGAAGCCGATGATGATGCCCGAACGGAAGCCCATGAAGACCATCAGCACGACGACGACGAGCAGAATCGACTCAACGAGGTTCAACAGGAACGACGACAATGCGCTGCCGACACGTTCCGGCTGGAAAAACACCTTGTGATATTCGACGCCGACAGGCATCTGCGTCTGCAACTGCGCCATGCGGGCCTCGACTGCCTTGCCGATTTTTGTGATGTCGGTGCCGGAAATCGCCGATATGGATATGCCCAACGCCTTTTCGCCGTCGTGGGTGAGCGAATTGCGCACCGGCTCGTCGTATTCGAGCGTCACATTGGCGATGTCCGACAGACGCAGCTGGTCCTTCTCGTGACCCTGAATGATGAGGTTCTTGATGTCGTTGACCGACGTCGAACGGTCGCCCACCATGACGCGCACCCGGTTGTCGCCGTTGGCAAAATATCCGCCATAGACGGCTTCGGTCTGGCCGTTGAGCGTCGATATGACCTCGATGGGCGACACGCCCATGTTGGCCATCTTGTCGCGCCTGATGGTGACGTTGATGCACTCGCTGCGCTTGCCGTAGATGTCAACGCGCGACACGCCGTCGATGTTGATGATTTCGCGCTTCAGGAATTCCGCGTAGTCAGACAACTGGCGGTCGGTGAGGCCGTCGCCCGTAAGCGCGTAGAACATTCCGAACACGTCGCCGAAGTCATCCTTCACCTGCACCGTGCGCACGCCCGACGGCAACGACACGGCATTCACCTTGCGGCGCATGATGTCCCAATGCTGCTCCAGCTGGTCGTTGGGCACGGTGCTCAACAGTTCGACCGTCATGATGCACATGTCCGCGTAGCAGTACGACTGCACCGAATTGACATCGGGAGTCTGGCGGATTGACTTCTCCAGCGGATCGACCAGCTCCAGCTCGACCTCGTGGGCCGATGCGCCCGGATAGACGCCGACCACCAGCGCCTGACGCACCTTCAGTTCGGGGTCTTCGAGCTTCGACATATCATAGTAGGCATACAGACCACCCATAATCAGCACCGCGATGATGAGGTGCACGAGCTTGTGGTTGTCAAAGGCCCATTTTCCGAAATCCATAGCAAAAAATTTGAATGTTGACTAAAGTCAGGAATTAGAGAATCTGAATCAAAGCAGGCCGCCCACATTCTCCTTCGACGGAACCTGCGCCGGACGCACCCGTTGGCCATCAGTCAGATGATGCACGCCGCTCTCGACAATCTGCTGGCCGGGGTGCAGACCGCAATCGACCTGCATCGTTCCGGCCGACTTGAGTGCCGACACGCTCACCTCGCACTGGCGGATGATGCCGCTGCCGTCGTCCTGCTTCTCGTAGATGAAGACGTAGCTCTTGTTGCCCTTGTGGAACACTGCGCCCGACGGAATCTCGACCGGTGCGTCGCCGTCATCCTTGTAGATGATGTCAACCAACGCAGTCATGCCCGGAGTGACCTTGCGCAACGTCTCGCGGTTGGCCGCATTGTTTTCGAGCAGCAGACGCACCTCGTAGAGCTGGTTGGCATTGGCGCGTGGGGCGATGCTCAACAGGCGCAGCGGATAGACCTCGCCCGGCAGCACGTCGAACGTCGCAGCAAACTGGCCGAAGCGTGCCGACTGCACGTGCTCCGATGCCGGAATGTTGATGACGACCTCCAGGCCGTTCGAGCAGAAGAGCGACAGGATTGGCATCCCGGCCGCAACCGTCTCGTGGCTCTCGTGCAACACGCGCTGCACATATCCGCTGTAGGGAGCCTTGAGCACGCAGTCGGCCAACTGGTCTTGCGCGTGCTTGTATTTGGCGGTAATCTGTTCAAGGCCGTAGCGCGCCTTGTCGTAATTCTGCGCCGTGGTCGAGCCGTCGTTGTAGAGCGCGATGACACGTTCGCAGTCGGCCTTGACCTGCTGATATTCGGCTTCAATGGCCGACAGCTGCACCTGGTAGTCGCGGTCGTCCATACGAGCGATGACCTGGCCTTCGCGCACGGCGTCGCCCTCCTTGACCTTGACGTCGGCCAGAGTGCCGCTCACGCGGAATGCGACATTGGCCACATTGGTGGCCTGAGTGCGGCCCGGATATGACGAATGGGCTGCATCGGACACAACCTGAACGGTCGAAAGCCGCACCATAGGCGGCTCGGCCACTGGAGCCTCTTTCTGGCCACAGGCTGTCAGCAGGGCAGCCATCGGAAGCAATAAAAAAATCTTTTTCATATCTTTATTCATTTAAAAACATTCTCATAAAAACATTTTTGGCCGATGCCTCAGTTGCAGGCGGCAGCATCGGACACGAAAACAGCGGGCTACGCGATTTTTGAGGAACTAACCGTTCAAAGATTCTTCTTCAGATAGCGCAGAAGCTGCGAGTAGATGTAGTTGGACGTGTTGCCGCCCGTAATCGAATGGTTGCGGTTGGTATAGACGTGCATGTCGAACGGAATGTCGGCCTGAACCCAACGCTCGGTCAGTTCGTAGGTGTTCTGCGGATGGACATTGTCGTCGGCCGTACCACAGATTACCAGCACGTCGCCCTTCAGCTGCGTAGCACGTTCCAGGACGCTCGACGCACGGTAGCCGTCGGCATTCTCCTGCGGCGTGCGCATGTAGCGTTCGGTATAGATGGTGTCGTAGAAGCGGAAATCGGTGACCGGCGCGACGGCCATGCCCAACTTGAAGACGTCGTTGCCGCCACACAGCGCCATCAGCGTGTTGTAGCCGCCAAAACTCCAGCCCCAGATGGCGATTCTCGACGCATCGACGTAGGGCAGCGAAGCCACGTAGCGGCCTGCGTGAAGCTGGTCCTGCGATTCGAGCACGCCCAACCGGCAATAGGTCTGACGCTCCCAGGCTGCTCCACGCGCGCCGGTGCCACGGCCATCTACACAGGCCACGACGTAGCCCTCCTGGTTCAGGATCTGCTCCCACTCGAACTTCCACTGGTCGAGCACCTGCTGGCTGCCCGGACCGCCGTACTGCTCCATCAGGACGGGATATTTCTTGTTCGGGTCGAAATTGTAGGGCTTGGTCAGGTAGCCGTTGAGCACGACGCCGTCGGGCGTGGTGAACTGGAAGAACTCGCGGCGGCTGCGTTGCGCATAACGTGCTGATTCGCGTAGTGCCTTGTTGTCTTCAATCACCTTGACGAGCTTGAGGCCGCTGACCTGCTCCAATGTGATTCGCACCGGAGTGTCGGCATCCTCGTAGGCGTGCTGCATATAGACGAACCCACGGCTGAATGCAGCAGAATGCGTGCCACGACAACCTGCGCCGTCCTTGCCGCCGTTGAAGAGGGGCGTCATTGCGCCATTGGCCGAGACCTTATAGATGCCGCGCGTGAGTTCCGACGGCATGTCGCTGCCCTCGCCCACATAGGCCGTCTGGACGTATGCGGTGCGGGTCTTCGGGTCGTAACCATAGACCTGCGTCACGTCGAAGTTGCCGTGCGTCATCTGCCGCTGCAACCTGCCGTTCATGTCGTAGTAGTAGAGGTGACGGAATCCCGACTTCTCGCTCACTAATGTGAAGCCGTCGTCGTAGAATCGGATCTGGTTCATATTGTCGTCCGATACATACTGCTCGTTGGTGTCCTGCACGATGAGTGTGCTCACGCCCGATGCCGGATGCACGAAGTAGAGGCGGAAATCCGACTGATGGCGGTTCTGGGTCATGACGGCGATTTTGGTGGCATCGGCCGTCGGCTTGATGCGCATGATGTAGCCATCGGCCTCACACGGCACGTCAAGCTGCTTGTGCTTGCGGTTGTACACGTCGTAGCTCCACGCGGTGACCTTGCTGTTCACCTCGCCCGCCACGGGATATTTGTAGTCATACGAGCCGGGATAGAACTCATATTCGTCGCGCGACGGTGCCATGCCACGGTACATCGGCAATGAATATTCCTTCACCTCGCTCTCGTCGAACTTCAGGTAGCAGATGTACTTCGAATCGGGCGACCAGCAGTAGGCGCGGTTCATCATGAACTCCTCCTCGTACACCCAGTCGGGCACGCCGTTGATGACCTTGCCCCATGCGCCGTCTTCGGTCACCTGACGCTCGACCTTCTCGATCGATGCGCTCATGATTTTGGTGAGGAACAGGTTGTTGTCGCGCACGAAAGCCACGCTGCGGCCGTCGGGCGACAGTTTGGCAGCCTGCACCTTGCCTTCGGTGAGCCGCTTGAAGTCGTTGCGACGCACGCCGCCCGCCGAAATCACGTAGTAGAAATAGTCGGCCCTGAACGAACGGCGATAGATGCTCTCGGGGTTGGCATAGACCAGCAGACGCTCCTCGTCTTCGCTCAGCTCGTAGCCAGACAGCCGCAATCCGCTCAGGTCGATCTTCTCGTCGTTGCGCACATTGTCGAGCGACAGCAAAGTATCGACAGCGACGCCGTTGCTGTAGCGGTATTTGACGATTGAGCGGCCGTCGGAGGTGATGGCCGTATAGTGTTTTCCATCGGCCGTAGAACGGAAAACCGGCGCGCCCTTCTGACGATATTCGCCTGCGCGCCACGACTTTATCGACAGCTTATCGGCCGCCGACGAGTCAAATGCCATGGCCATCGATGCCACGGCAATAACTGGAATTGCTTTATTCATTTTTTGGAAGGAAAATCTGAGTTACAAAGGGGATTCAGGCTGTCCGATTCGGCAGTTGACGACCGTCAAAAATGGTCGTTGCCGATGCAGTCGCAGAGCTGGTCGTAGATGGCGGCGTAGTCTTTCGAGCGCAAGAACTTGTCGAGCAGTTTCATGTGTTGCGGATAGTGCGAATCGCTGCCCAGGAAATTCACGTAGCCGTTGTCGAGCATCCAATAGGCCATCTTCTTCGACACTTCGCCGTAGTAGCCCGCGAACGACAGCATGTTGACCTGAAATTCGACCTGACGCTCCTGCAAATGGTGGTAGAAACGGCCTCGATGACCCGCGTAGTAGAGATAGCGCTCAGGATGCGCCAGGACAAGATAATAGCCGTCGGACAAAAGTCGTTCGGCAAGTTCGTCAAAGGCTGGGATTGCGTGCGAGAAGCTGTTTTCGATGAGCAGATATTGCCCGTACAGCGGACGGATCTGACATGCCGGCTCGCCATATTTGCCGGTCTGCATCAGTTCGATGAAACTCTCGTCCAAACGGTATTCAAAACTGAAGCCTTCACATTCGATGGGAATTTTCTGCTCGGCAGCCTTCTGCTTCACTTCGTCGAAGAGCGGCTGAATGATTTCGGGCGTATTCATGAAACGCGGAGCTGTGTGATGTGGCGTGAAGATTACCCGCTCGACACCGAATCGGCTCAGCTCGGAAAGCAGCAAGAGCGACTCGTCCATCTGCTGCGAGCCATCGTCCACACCAGGAATGATATGGCAATGCAATTCGCGCTTGTAAGGCAATGGAAGCAGTTCCCGTTTCTTAAAAAAGAAGTCAAACATAATTCTGTTTTTCTGTGCAAATGTCGAGTGCAACACATTCTGAGGGCAACATCCGAATCGGCCGACGGACATTTCCCATCGCACGACTTGCAGACGGAGGCCATGGCTGTTGCACATTGTTTTAAAGCCGCGCAAATATACAAAAATCTTTCAATGCCACAAAGCGTGCACGGCAAAACTCTCGGTTTTACTCTTTTTTTCGACAAGCAGTGCTGACGATTCCAGCCCCGAAAAGCCCCGAACGACGTTCTGCAACCGCCATCATAAAAAATTTCGGCCGACAAGCGCGCTCCAAAAAGTCCAAAACAAAAGTCGCCCGCACTTGCAGCCTTTCAGAGAATGAGCCGCCGACGTTTGCTCCAGTTTCCCGAAAAAAACAGATAGCCGCTGTTCATTTTCTGAAAGTTATTTGTATCTTTGCGCGCTGAAAAATCCATCTATAATTATACCATACATTATCCAACCTAAAAACAACATGAAGAATTTAACAAAATTTTTCGGACTTGCAGTCATTGCGATGCCGATGGTCAGCAGTTGCTCCCAAAAGGTGGAGCCAGTTCCAACAAAATCGGGTCTTGACCCACAGAAGTTCGTAGCCGAGATCAACGGCAAGAAGACCGGACTCTACACTCTGACCAACGCCAACGGCATGGAGGTCTGCCTGACCAACTTGGGCGGCCGCATCGTCAGCATCATGGTTCCGGACCGCAACGGCGAGCTGAAGGATGTCGTGCTCGGCTTCGACAACGTGCTGCAGTACGCCAACATGGACGAGAACGGCAACGTCGGCCTGGGCAAGACCCCATCGGACTTCGGCGCCTGCATCGGCCGCTACGCCAACCGCATCGGACAAGGCAAGTTCACGCTCGACGGCGTCGAATATGACCTGCCGAAAAACAACTTCGGCCACTGCCTGCACGGCGGTCCGACCGGATGGCAATATCAGGTTTATGACGCTGAGATGAGCGACGACAGCACATCCGTCACCATGAGCATCACTTCGCCCGATGGCGACAACGGCTTCCCTGGCACCGTCAAGGCCAACTGCACATACACGTTGACCGACGACAACGAACTCGTGATTTCGTACAACGCCACGACCGACAAGCCAACCATCATCAACATGACGAACCACTCATATTTCAATTTGAGCGGCGATCCGACCAACGCAATTACAGAAGACTCGCTTGTCATCTTCTCGAAGCAGATGACGCCAGTCGACCAGACCTATATGACAACCGGCGAGATCCGCGACATCGAACCCGGTTCGCCATTCGACTTCCTGCCAAAGCGCGACGAGGCTCCACACATGTTCCAAGTCGGCGCCCAGATCGATGCAGAAGACGAGCAGATCAAGAACGGCAACGGCTACGACCACAACTGGGTGCTGCTGCCGACACCTGAAGGCGCAAGCAAACTGGATTTGCCGGCCTGCATCCTGATGAGCCCGAAGAGCGGCATTGTGCTCGTCGTGAAGACAACCGAGCCTGGCGTACAGTGCTATTCGGGCAACTTCCTCGACGGAACAGCCATCGGCAAGAAGGGCATCGCCTACCAGCAGCGCACCGGCATCTGCCTCGAAACACAGAAGTATCCAGACACTCCGAACAAGCCTGAATGGCCATCGTGCACGCTCCGTCCGGGTGAGGAATATGAGAGCATTACTGTGTTCCAGTTCATCACCGACAACCAGCGTCCTTCAGATAAAAAATAATAGCACACCGTGAAAAACCTGAACTGGATAGCGATCGTCACCATGTGGGCAATGCTCTGCATGATTTCGTTCGTCACCAACATCGCAGCACCTTTCGGCAACATCTGGTCGGCCCACTACGATTGGGCCGGCATGGCCGGAAACATGATGAACTTCGTGGCCTACCTCTTCATGGGTATTCCCGCAGGCGCATTGCTCATCCGGTTCGGGTATAAAAGAACCATCCTGATTGCCCTCGGCGTAGGCGCAGCCGGCATGGCAACACAGCTGGCTTCGGGCTACGTGGGCGACTCGACCCCCGTGGTGGAAATTGCCGGTCAGATGATCTGTCTGAACCTGTTCATCTACCTGTTGGGGGCTTTGATTTGCGGATTCAGCGTCTGCATACTCAACACGAGCGTCACTCCGATGATCAACCTGCTGGGCGGCGGCGGCAAACGCGGCTACCAGCTCATCCAAGCCGGCGGCACAATCAATTCGCTGGTCGGTTCGATGGCTCCGATGGCGGTCGGCTTCCTGATTGGCACGCTCACCGAACGGACAACCATCAGCGAAGTCGCGCCACTGTGTCTGGTGGCAATGTGCATCTTCATCGCGGCGTTTATCATCGTCTGCTTCATCCGAATCGACGAGCCGCAGGGCGACCTTTCACAGGTTCAGTTCAAGCACTCGCCACTCCATTTCCGTCACTTCAGGCTCGGTGCAATCGCCATTTTCTTCTATGTGGGCACCGAAGTCGGAATTCCGAGCGAACTCAACGCATGGATCAGCCATCTGACCGACTCAGCTGGCAACCCGATCGTTGGTTCGGCAGCAATCGCAGGCTCGTTGGCCGGCATCTATTGGACTCTGATGATGGTCGGCCGATTCCTATCGACCATAATTTCGAACAGGTTCACCCCACGCACACAGATGATTGCCGCCTGCATCATAGCCATTGTGCTGTTGCTCGTCGCGCAATTCACATCGGACATTCCGTTCCACATCATGCAGACCGAGATTCCGCTTTCTTGCCTCTTCATTCTGTTGTGCGGATTGTGTACCGCAGTGCTTTGGGCAGCAATTTTCAACCTTGCGACCGACGGACTCGGCAAATACACGGCGAAGGCATCGGGCATCTTCATGACAATGGTGGTCGGCGGCGGCATCATGCCAATCGTGCAGGAGAATGTGCTCCGACCGGCAATCGGCTACTCGGCATCGTACATACTCGTAATGGCGATGTTCGGTTATATGCTCTACTACGGAATCTGGGGGTGCAAGAAGGTCAATTTCGACATTGACACACAGGATGGCATCGGACATTAAAAACTCGAGAAACACTTAATTTATTTCTATACCAAAAATTACAATCAAAAGACATGGACAAAATCCTATCCGCACTTGGCAGCAACGGTTTTGAGGTCATCGACTACGTTGTTTTTGCCGCCTATATCGTGCTTTTGGTTGGCTTGGGCATGTTCCTGAGCCGTTCCAAGAAGGGCGAAGAGAAATCATCTACCGACTACTTCCTTGCAGGCAACACATTGACATGGTGGGCCGTCGGTGCATCGCTCATCGCAGCCAACATCTCGGCTGAGCAGTTCATCGGAATGTCGGGTTCGGCATTCGCTTCCGGCATCGCACAGGCAGCCTACGAGCTCATGGCAGCCGCTACGTTGCTCGTTGTGGGCAAGTTCCTGCTCCCACTCATGATCGAGAAGAAAATCTTCACCATCCCACAGTTCCTCCGCGAGCGCTACAACTGGGGTGTAGGTTTCGCATTCTCGCTGCTTTGGCTCTTCCTCTACGTGTTCGTCAACCTGACTTCGGTGGCTTGGCTCGGCGCATTGGCCATACAGCAGATTCTTGGTCTGCCGACCGACATGACCGTGGTTATTGCAGGCATCGAGATTGATCAGGTCCGTATGGTCATCATCCTGTCGCTCTTCCTCATTGCAGGTATCTATTCAATCTACGGAGGTCTGGCATCAGTGGCATGGACCGACGTCATGCAGGTTACATTCCTCGTGGGCGGTGGCTTGATTACGGCCTATGCAGCACTCTCCGTCATCGGTTCTGAAATGGGCTTGGGCGGTGCTATCGATGCACTTGGCCACATCAAGGACTATCTGGCATCTATTCCGGGCGACAAGCACTTCAACCTCGTCGTTACCCGCAACGAAGAGCTTTATCCCGTCATCAACGGTGTGAGCGATGCTGCTGGCAATGTTGTACAGAAGGAGGATCCATTCTTCACCAACCCTGGCATCGTGCTCATCTTCGGTGCACTTTGGTTGACCAACCTCGGCTACTGGGGCTTCAACCAGTACA
>DFJU01000111.1:0-736 GCA_002373755.1 Bacteroidales bacterium UBA3663
GCCCTCGGTGATGTAGGTCGGGTCGGGCGTCTCGTCGTTTGTGGTGTTGGCCGATGCCGAGTTCAACGAGATGTCGATGTCGTCCAAGTAGATGGTCGCGCTCTGGCAGGTGAAACGCAGCAGGACAGCGGTGTCGTCCTCGTCCGAATTGACCTTGAACGAACTGCTTCCGTAGGCCGATGCCGATGAAATCGTCGCCGTGCCCAGCTCCGACCACGTGACGCCGCCATCGACCGACTTTTCGACCAGGAGTTTCTTGCCGTTGCCCGATGCACGGTGGATGAACGACACGCGTCCCGGCTGGTTCAGCGAGGGCGTAATCACGTAGCCGCCGCCGCTCATCGTGGCACGCAGGCTTCCGTTGTCCTTTTTTGCATAGACACCCTTGACTTTCCAGTCGCCCGACGCCAAAGCCACGGTGGTTTCGGCCGATGACGCAGAGCTGGGCAGTCCCGATTCAAATGACTCTTTCAGGTTGTCGGCCAATGCGCATGCCGCCGCAAGAAAGAGTGACACGAGTAGAGAGAAGTGTTTCATATTCCAAGATTTTAAGTCAGGTCTGTTTTCCATATACGTAATTCTTCTTCAATGGATTAGACAGGAATTTCCGAGAGTTCCATTGGCCGATTTACATCCGTTTTTTTCGGGATTGGCCAACTCGCCTTTGCGTCTTCGCAGCGGGAAAACCGATTGATAATCTTTTAGCGAGGGAAATCACCTCCCCTCGGGGAGGTTG
>DFJU01000111.1:787-3058 GCA_002373755.1 Bacteroidales bacterium UBA3663
CGGGGAGGTTGGGTGGGGGTCTTCACTCCGTCCAGATCCGATAGCTTTCAATCGCCTGTCCGACAAGCATTTCGTAGCCGCACTTGACCTGTGCGCCATAATCGGCCGCACGTTTCATAAAGAGCGTTTCGGCCGGATTATAGACGCAGTCGAAGCAGATGTGCGACGGCGTGAGCAGCTCGTACGGAATGTCGGGGCAAGCATCGACCTTGGGGAACATGCCAAGCGGCGTGCAGTTGACGATGACGAGGTGCGAGGCCATCACATCGGCCGTCAAATCGCTGTAAGTCAAGCGACCGGGAGCCGCCGTGCGCGACACATAGACCGGCTCGATGCCCAAGTCGCGTAGCGCCACAAAGATGGCCTTGCTCGCGCCGCCCGTGCCAAGCACGAGAGCCGCCCGTTCGCCGCCGTGGAGCATCGGCCGCAGACTGTCGCGGAAGCCGACGATGTCGGAGTTGTAGCCCTTCAGACGCACCCCTGCTACGCGGGTATTCTTATCGGCCGATGGCTCAATCTTCACCACATTGACGGCACCGATGCGCTCGGCCAACGGGTCAAGTTCGTCGAGGAACTGCATCACGTCCTGCTTGTACGGAATCGTGACGTTGAGGCCGCGCAAGTCTGGTTCATTGGCCAAAACGTAGGGCAACTTGGCGATGTCGTCGAGGTCAAAATTCTCATAGACGGCATCGATGCCGAGGCGCGCGAAACGGTCGTTGTGGAACTGTCGGGAGAAACTGTGGCCCAGCGGATGACCCAAAAGGCCGAATTTGGTGTTTGCACTCATAGGAGTATGTAGGATTGGCATTATCGGTTTGAAACGGCGGCAAAAATACTGTTAAATTTGCACGCGTGCAAGTTTTTACTTAAATTTGCGCGCCATAAATAATAGGAACATGAACCGACCCATTTTTCACCTGATTTTCATGGTTGCGACGATGCTGCTCTGCCCCATTTCGGGCATGGCGGCCGGGCAGTTTGTGGTCGTCATCGATGCCGGTCACGGCGGCGGCGACCCGGGCACACTGCACCGCAAATTCAAGCAGGACGAGAAGACCATCGCGCTCAACGTGGCGCTCAAGCTCGGCAAACTCATCGAACAGAACCATCCCGACGTGAAAATCGTCTATACGCGCACGACCGATGTCTATCCGACGCTGCCCGACCGCACCCGCATCGCACGCGAGGCCAAGGGCAACCTCTTCATCTCGATTCACGTCAATTCGGCGCAGAGCAGTTCGGCAAAGGGCGTCGAGACCTACGTGTTCGGCATCACCGGACTGCAAGGCAAGAGCGCGGCCGAACAGAAGCGAATCCGCGAACGGACAATGATCGAGCGCGAGAACCTCGACATCGACGGCAAGCAGATCGACTTCGAGACGGCAGTCGATATCGAGACGAAAATCCTCTGCCAGGCGCAGCGCGAGAAGCACAACAAATACAGCCAGGAGGTCGCCCACTACGTGCAGAACAACATCATGTCGGCACTGCGCAAGTCGGACTACCGCAGCAGCGCGGTGGATCGCGGCGTGAAGCAGAAGAACATCTTCGTGCTATGCTACAGCCCGATGCCGGCCATCCTCGTCGAACTCGGCTACATGACCAACTACAACGAAGAGAAGTTCCTCAACACGGCCGACGCGCAGACGCTGTTCGCACAAGCCATCTTCCGTGGGTTCGAGCAGTACAAGAGCAACTGGAGCAAACGCCAGCTGAGGGAAGAAATCGAAGTGCCTGTCGTGGCCGATGCTCCAGCCATCGCCGACGCTACGCGACCCGAACCGGCAGCCGAAACATCGGCCACAACGGAAAAGCCATCGGCCACGGCAACCCCTGCCCCATCGAACACGACTGCAACGCCGTCGGACATCGCAACTCAGGCATCGCAGCCCGAACCGCAACCGACGACTGAGCCATCGAACACAACGCCGATGCCTCAAGCCGCAAAAATCGACGTAGCATATACGGCCAACGCGCCAGCCGGCACCGAAGTCCCGATGCTGGAAAAACGCTCCTGCTACCGCATCCAGTTCATGAGTTCGACAACCCGCTTCAAACGTGGCGATGCGGCTCTGAAGGGTCTGTGGCCAGTGCAATGCTACGAGGTGAACGGCTATTTCCGCTACACCTACGGCGAGGCCTCCGACCGGAGTGACCTGCAACAGGCCATCCTCAAAGTGCGCAAATCGTTTCCCGACGCATTTTCGGTTCACTTTGACGAAAACGGCAACAGAATAAGATAAACGACCCCCTCCCAACCTCCCCGAG
>DFJU01000111.1:3120-15238 GCA_002373755.1 Bacteroidales bacterium UBA3663
CAACTCTTATTTCCTACTTCTTATTTCTTAACTTTAGAATAATGAAACGCGCAGAAGAACTTAAAATAGGCATCTGGACCATCGTGGCCATCGTCGCGATGGTCTTTGGCATCAAGTTCCTGAAAGGCCAGCTGCACACCAGCACGGTCTATTATATGCAGAGCCCCAACGTCGAACGTGTGGCCGAGTCGAGCCATGTGAAGCTGAACGGCTACAAAGTGGGCTTCGTCGGCTCGATGCACTACAACTACGCGACCAACGAGGTCGTACTCGGCCTCTACCTTGACCCATCGCTTCGGTTGCCGCGCGGCACATCGGCCATCATCGTGCCCGACCTTTTGGGAAACAGCAACATCCACCTGACTTTGGGCGATGCGGCCAATGGTTTTATGGCGGCCGGCGACACCCTGCTGGGCGGCGGAATGGCTCCCGGTCTGACCGATGGAATTGCCGACGCGATGCCGAAAGTTATGGCTCTGCTGCCGAAAGTCGATTCGCTGCTCACGGGGCTGAATACCGTCGTCCACGACACGAAACTGAACGAGACGCTGCTGTCGGTCAACACTTTGGCACACAAGCTCGACCGCACGCTCACCGACCTGAACCGCGAACTGCCCGGCATCCTGCACAATGTTGACAATGCCACCGCCAACCTCGACACGCTCAGCGTCGAACTGCGCGAGGCCCGCATCCGCGACATCATCGGACAAGCCAACGCCACGCTCGATTCGGTCAACCTCATGGTGTCGGCCCTCAACAGTACGCAGGGCACGGCCGGCCGCCTCATCAACAGCGACGAACTGCACCGCCAGCTTGAAGGCACTTTGGCCGATGTTGACAGCCTCGTGAACGACATCAAGGCGCACCCGAAACGATACATCAACATTAAGGTGTTCGGGAAGTAAGAAGACACAGACCCTCTCCCCAGCTGTCCCCTCGCTAAAGCTCGTCTTCTCGCTGGACGATTATCAATCGTTCTGGTTGCTGCGAGGACCCCCGTAATGGGGAGGAAGCATAGGTTACAATCAACTAATGATACGGGATTTTCGTGTTTTTCGTGAATTTCGTGGTTAAATATTTCCAGGCGAATCAAAGTTCAAAACAAAATAAAATTATGAAAATTGCCATTATCGGCGCAGGCAACATGGGCGGCGCAACAGCCCGCGGCCTCGCCACAGGAACGGTCTTCAAGGCCGCAGAAATCACCGTCAGCGAACCGAACAAGGAGACATTGGCCAAAATCAAGGCCGATGTGCCGGAAATCAACATCATGACCGACAATCTGGCTGCTGTGGCCGATGCCGATGTCGTCGTCACCGCCGTCAAGCCGTGGCTCGTGCAGCCCGTCATCGAGGGCATCCGTCCCACATTGGCCAAACGCCGTCCGCTCATCATCAGCATCGCAGCCGGCATCAAGTTCGCCGACCTGAACGGATTCCTGGCCGATGACACGTTCCAGCTCGTCAGCGTCATCCCGAACACCGCCATCGCCATCAAGCAGAGCCCGACGCTCATCGCCTTCAACGACAAGGTGAGCGACGAGAACAAGGCATTGGTCAAGAAGATGTTCGATGAACTCGGCTCGGCCATCATCATCGACGAAAAGCAGATGGCTGCTGGAACCGCCGTCACCTCGTGCGGCATCGCCTACGCCTTCGAGTACATCAAGGCCGCCATGCAGGCCGCCATCGAACTGGGCTTCTATCCGCATGTGGCCAAGGCAATGATCGACCAGACCGTGCTCGGCGCCGTGGAGCTGCTGGAACACAACGGCACCTATCCCGACACCGAAATCTACAAGGTCTGCACTCCTGGCGGCATCACCATCAAGGGTCTGAACGAGATGACCAAGGAGGGCTTCGACCACGCTGTCATCGCCGGCCTGATGAAGGCGGCTGGAAAGTAAGACATTCTCCTTTTGATACTGTTCTGAATGTTTTCAGCCGGCAGAGAACCAAGAGGTTGAAATATACAAGTAATGATTTTAAAAAAGACTAAATTGCAAGATATCTCTTGCGAAACTTGAAGAACCTATAAGCCTATGAAAGAACGATTAGAAATAAGGAATTTTGGGCCCATCAAGCATGTCGTAATTGACGATATCAAGCCAATTACACTACTTGTCGGAGAATCTGGAAGTGGCAAAAGCACCATTATGAAGGTGCTTGCCATTTTCAGATGGATTTATAAGATGGTTGGAATCCGTTCTTATCTAAAAGACCATTCCAACATGAAAAAATCTCCATTTAGATTCAATTTTCCATACTATGTAAAGGAAGACGGACTGAATAATTACATGAAGTCCGACACATACTTCCTCTATTCTCGTGGAGAATGCGAAATGGAGTTCTCAAAAAACAAGTTTCGACTTGTCAAGCAGCGCATTCCCCGAGAAGAACTCAATCTGGAAAAAATTGCATACATCTCCGAGAAGCGCAATCTTATTCCAGACGTCCTCGAGCATAATCTTATGGTCGGGAAGAAATCATTTTACCTCAACGAAGTCTGGTCTGACTATCTTTTGGCCGCCCAACACATATCTGAACTTGATATGCCATTCACCAATGTACGTTTTGTGCGACGCAAGACACAGATGGGCGAAAGGCATAGCATTCAAGCCATTGACGGCAATTCGTCCTATACCATAGATCTGAAAGAATCTTCATCCGGCATTCAATCATCCACCCCACTATCGCTTATTGTAGAATACTATTCGCATCATTATGATCTGGTGAAGTCGATGAACAAATCTGTTTTGTCCTATCTGTCAGAGCAAGATAGTTTAGAAGATTTCCATAGCCAATTGAACATTGGAGATTTTCCGTATAAAAGAGTTAATCTTTTCATTGAAGAACCAGAATTAAGCCTTTTTCCCGATAACCAAATCGGGCTTGTCAATTTTTTAGTTGACCGATGCTTCATTTCAAAAACGAACAATTACGACATGACATTGATGCTTTCCACCCATAGTCCTTACATCGTCAACTACCTCAATGTCTTGTTGCATCGACCAACGAATGACATTCATATCAATAGCAAAGATTTGGCTGTTTACCGAGTCTTTGATGGCCAAGTTCAAGATTTGATGCTTCGCGATGACAATGGTGAAATCTCGGCAGTTGACACCCGCGATTTGTCAGAGACGATGAAATCCATCTACGACGAATATGTAGAACTGAAGAACCAGAAGGCATGAAAGACCTGCTTCAAAACGACTATATCTCGCACTTCGGGCTGACCGGGAAATACATTGTACCCTGCACTTCAATGCAGGGCAATTTTGCTTTATCCGACGACAAAGCCTGCCAAATGTGCATAGAGGACGATAGACAACATTGCTCAAATGACGGAGAACAAGAAATAATGAAAATCAATGCAAATGAATCAATCAACGCCATTGACATCGAACAATTCTTGACTCTATTTGATGGCCGACGAGCTGGCATAAAAAACAGATGCGACAAGCTGCTCTATAACGGAATAAAAATTGCCTTTGTCGAAATGTACTGCGGATTATCCCGTAATCTCTATCCGCCATACTACCAAAAGGTCGGCAAAATTGCAAAAGCCCGCCTACAAATTGAAAGCACCATACAAAAACTCTGTGAAGTTCCTTCCATTGCTCAACGAATAGACGGCACGAGCCAAAAACATGGCATTTTGGCATATAGAGAACGACATTCACCGCAAGGACAGGAATCCGTGCCGCAACCAGACAAGGTACAACAAAACATGGAAGTTTTTTGGAATTCAGACTTCCAAGGCAACAATCTTCACACCAACCTTTCTCACGGATTCAAATTCTTTGTGCTAAAATATCCGAATGAATATAAATGGTAAGACCAAGACGTTAAATCATATTTGTCCCATGAACAAGCTAACGCAAGAACAGATAGAATTATTCAATTGTCTGCATAATGACAGAGTTGAAGATTACAGGACATTCTCCAAGAAAGATTATGGAGGACTGTTCCGCAGCGTAGTGGACAAATATCCAGAATCTGCCCATTTTATTTACGAATTGTTACAAAATGCAGACGATGCCTGCGCCTCAGAAGTGCATATTGTGCTTCAAAAGGATTGCCTTATGTTCAAACATAATGGCACAAAACATTTCGATATAACGCCACTCGATTCAATAGAAACTGGTGACATAAATGCCATCACCGGCATAGGCAACTCGACGAAACTCGGTGAAACACAAAACAAAATTGGGAAATTTGGAGTAGGGTTCAAAGCGGTTTTCCAATATACCGACACACCTGAAATTTACGATGACACATTCTGTTTCAAGATTGAAAACTATATCATTCCTACACTCATAGATGAAAATCCGAACTTAGGACGTAAGTTTGGAGAAACGCTTTTCGTATTCCGTTTCCAAGAAAAAAAGAAAGAAAAAGCATTTAACGAGATTCTGCATCGATTGAAATCGATGCAGAATCCAATACTCTTTTTGCAGCATTTAAAAAAGATTGCATACCGCATCGATTCTTTGAGCGAAAAGAAAGAAAAGGAATTTACGTATGACAAAGAATGTCTTGAAAAATCCGAATCAGAAGGTGTCACCATTGAACGTTTCAGAGTAACGGAACCACAAGGAACGAAATATCTTTTTCTCTTTTCTGAACAGGTTATCATCAAAACTGGTGAGGTAAAAAAAACATACCCCATCTTCATCGGTTATTACTACGATGAAAAAAGAAAAGAACTTATTACAAAAGAATGCGTCCCAAACATTTACTGTTTCTTTCCCACCAAAGAGACGTTTAAAACTTGTTTCATTGCCCATGCTCCATTTTTGTTGACCGACAACCGCCAAAATCTCAAACCAGGAGAAGAACTGAATAGCGATTTAATTCATCTTTTAGCAAGACTTGCAGCAAAATCTGTAGTTCTGTTACGCGATTACGGAGTCAAACACGGCCATCTTCTTGTGAACGAAAACTTAACATACTTACTTCCGAATTATCAGACTCAAAAACAATGGATGCTTGATTCCACATTTGAGCGGCCCGTAGTTAAAGCTTTTAATGAAATTATAGTAAAAGAACCACTGTTCCTTACTCGAAACGATAAATACGTCTTACCGAACAATGCCTATACGACGACAAAAGGTATTTTTGATCTACTTGACCAAAATCAGTTCGAACAACTCAAACAAGAAAAAAATATAGATTTTTTGCAATGTAAACTTGCTCAAAACATTCTCAATATTAACGAATGCGGGTACTACATTTCTGTATCTCGCTATGAAATTGAAGACTTCGGTGAAAATATTTCAGCTGAATTTATGCATTTACAATCGTATGATTGGGTCATTAAATTCTATAAATTTCTACTCAATCATGCTGTAGAATACATTCGTATTAGTGAAATATCACCAAAACCTATTTTTAGGAATGCACCAATCATCAAAAATCAGAACGACGAATGGGTAAAGCCTTTTAATAACTATACAGAGCCAAATGTATATTTTCCGGTCGATGAAAGGCAGAATGCATCCGTTGAAAATTATAATTTCATCAATATCATTTTTTTAGAAAACGAATCAGCAAAGAAGCTGTTTGATGTATTTGGTTTCAAACAACCGAACCAAAGTGACTACATTTGCAATATTTTATTGAGGAAATATGCAAATGTCTGCGAAATCACAGATGAAACCATCAGAAAAGATTTTGCAAACATACTACGGTATTTCCAAAAAATACAAGGTACTAGAGAAGCTGATATTTTTATCGAAAAAGTCAGTAGTAAAATCTCACTTATGGGCAAGAACCACAATCTTTGTTCTCCAAAGCACCTTTACATTGAAAAACCTCAATATAAAGCATATCTTGGAGATTCCTACAACTTTTTTTTCGATTTTTCTTTCTACGATAAAGACCCAGACATCAATAGATACAAAAAAGAGTTTATTGAAGATTTAGTATGTCGAATTGGAGTCAGAAAAGTATTGATACAAGATGAAGTCAATCGTTTTATTTCACAAAAAAACGTTCCAAATTATATCAGTTACGCCCTTCCTCCAAAATCAAAATATGATTCAATAGATGTTTTTGACAAAACAATTGTCGAATTTTATAATAAATATTCTAATCTCGACAAAAAAGCATCTGTCTGTCTGTGGAACGATATTCTGCCAGCAGCCTTACAAAGTATAAACAATAATCCAAAATCTGCCGAAGTGCATGCATTTAATTCACGCAGCAAAGAAATAGAAACCTATTGCGTCGAAGTCAAATTCATACGCGACATGAAGTTATATCCATGGATCTACGACAAAAACGACAAATTACGGTTCTTAGACAAACTGCACATTGAGGAATTGGCATCGGAATACAATTTGAACAACGGTGTTGCGGAAATTCTGGGTATAGAAAAAGCCACACAAAACCTAACAGAGAAATATGGTGTGAGTGACGATGTACAGCAGAAATATGAATTTGGTGCACAATTGTCTGATATATGCGGAGATGACATCTCCCAAGAAGAAGCGTTACAAGCACTTAAAGAACTTCGTGAAAAAAAGCAAGCCGAAAGAATTCAACAGCAGCATATTGAAACAAAATCATCTAATACAGAAAAAGAAGCCGCACAAGAATCCATAGAGGAGCGACTGCAAAAGAAATGGGAAGAAAAGAAAGGCCATTCCGTAGGGAAGCCTCATTCCATTTCCTGCACACCAGACATGGATTCTTTTGAGACGAGAAGCACGGGGCTTAATTCCACACAGAAAAATGCACCTTTTTTTGAACCAACAAAAAATGGAACAACCGATGTATCGGCCGAAAGCACAGCCCGCGCAGAAAAGAACCTGAAAGCGAAAGACACAGCAGCACAAAATCAAGCAGAATCAGCCAAGGAACAGGTTGAAATCCTGGATTTGCTGAACAGCACACCTCAATACACATTCAGGTGGTTCAAAATATTGATGGAACTCATGCATGCGAGTCAAGATAAGATTACAGAACGTCGCGTGCAGATAGACTTTTCTCGCCATGAAATGACTTGTTCTGACAAGATACTACATCTTTCAGAGCCAACCCAACCCGTCCCAACATGGCTATGTGATGCCGAAAAATATTCAATCGCAGCACTCGCAGAAGGGAAATCGGCCAAGATTGATGGACTTATCGTAAAAAGCGAAGATGACAGCATTGACATTTCCATTGAATTGAAAGAAAGGATGCTTGCGGACATCAATCAGGCAAAAAAGATTCGAATCATTGCAACAGACAATACCAACATTGTTGATTCGTTGGAAACTCGCTTCCTGCAACTTAACAAGGAAGATGACTTCGACATGAATGCGAACTTGCCGAAGAACCTGTCATTCTTATACGGGCCTCCAGGGACCGGGAAAACGTCTGAACTTGTCCGCCAAGTACACGACTTGCTGGTCAAAGAACCGAACGCCAAGATTCTTGTCCTCACCCCGACCAACAAGGCGGCCGACGTAGTGGCCATCAAGATGTCAAACGACGAAATCTGTGAAGGTGGACTTGCCCGCTATGGTGCAACAGAAAGCCTCTATCTGATAGAGGAAATAGGCTGCGTCACCAACCGCGAAACGACGTTCATGGACGGCTATCACAACATTGTCGTTGCGACGGCGGCACGCTATGCCTACGATTATGTCCAACCGAATGACACCTTCCTGTGCGATTATCCGTGGGATTATATCTTCATTGATGAAGCCTCGATGATTGACATTCTCACGATTACATACGTGATTTACAAAGGTGCAGAGGCAAAGAAAATCATCATTTCGGGCGACCCGAAACAAATTCAGCCCGTGGCACAAAACGACATGCCTGCACTCAACATCTACGACATGGTGGATTTGCATGGTTTCTCGAAAGCCATTTTCGACTACAACCGTTACCCTGTGAAAGGCCTGACCATGCAGCACCGGTCAATCCCTGTTATCGGGAATTTGGTCAGCAAATTTGCCTACGACGGACTTGTAGATTACGACCCGAACCGAGCACCAATGAAACCGCTCGAACTTGATGGACTACAAATAAAGAACATCAATTTTGTTGGGTTCGACGTTGCAGAATTCGATGACATCAAAGGTTTAAACGCAATAAAAGACTCTGCATTCAATCTATATTCGGCCATCTTCACCTACAATTTAATAGAATACACAATCAAACAGATAGAAAAGCGCTATCCGAAGAATGTGTATTCTCTTGGCGTGGTTTGTGCGTATCGGGCACAATCAGATGCCATCAAGGACATGCTTGAAAACCGACCACTTGACACAGCCTATTGCAAAGTCACTTGCGGTACGGTCCACAGTTTTCAAGGAGACGAATGCGACATCATGTTCATCGTACTCAATCCACCCGCAAAATGCTCCGCTGGCACACATATCAACAATGAAAACATCATCAATGTGGCCATGAGCCGGGCGCGAGACTATATTTTCTTCATCCTACCCAATGGGCAGCAGGACGGATTCTTTATGAAGAACAGAATCGGCCAAACCATCTCCATAACTGACCGCACCATCCTGAAATGCAGCGATGTTGAAAGGGTGATGTTCGGCAATGCGGACTACATACAAGAGAACACCCATGTCACTTGTCACATGCCTGTCAATGTCTATTGCGAGGACAACGCGCTTTATGAAGTGCGAATGTCCGACGATGCTCTGGACATCAAGATAAACCAAAAATAATCTCTACTTTCTCCATAACAAATATGAGCATTCATCATCATAAAGCGATCGCCACCGCCGCACTGTCGGCCACTCTGTTTACGGCCAATGCCCAGTCGCCCGCAGCCACAGGCACTTGGTGGCACTGGATGAACGGCCACATCACCCGCGAGGGCATCACCAAAGACCTCGAAGCCATGAAGGCCAACGGCATCGACAATGCCACAATCCTCAATGTCTATCGGCCGTTCGGATCGCAGTTCAAGGCATTTGAAAAATACGTCGCACCCGAAAATATGCGAGACATCGACGAGTCGGCCTGGCCCGTGGCGAAATTCGCGTCGCCGGAGTGGTACGACCTTTTCCGCTGGGCATTGGACGAGGCGGAACGTCTCGGCATGACCATCGGCACGGCCAACTGCGACGGCTGGAGCGAGACCGGCGGCCCGTGGATTGCGCCCGAAAACTCGATGAAGGGCATCACCTACGCCAAAGTGCTGATTACGGGTGCCAGCGAACTGCAGAGTCTGGCCGACGGACGCATGGAAATCGAACTGCCACAGCCCGAGACGAAGGCGAACTACTACGATGACGTGTGCGTGCTGGCCTATCCCGTGGGGCTGAAGCGCGCTGTGACGTTGGCCGATGTGAAAGACCTCACGCCCTACCTCGACGCCAAGCGCAGCGTGCTGACCGTGCCTGCCGAATTGCAGTTCTCCATCCTGAGCAGCGAGGTGAAACGGTTCGAGGTGCTGCGTTTCGGCTACACCACGACGGGACAGAAGACCCATCCGGCCTCGCCCGAAGGTGCCGGTTTCGAGTGCGACAAGATGGACACCACCGCCCTCAACCTGCATTTCGCCCACTACAACCGCGACGTGATGAAGGCCGCCGGACGGCATTGCGGCAAGACGTTCTCCTACTTCCTCGTGGACAGTTGGGAGTGCCGCCTGCAGACGTGGACGAAACACCTGCCCGAAGAGTTTGCAAGACGGCGCGGCTATTCGATGCTGCCCTATCTGCCTGTGCTTGCGGGCGATGCCATCTTCGACGCAACGACGTGCGACGCCTTCATCCACGACTATCGGCTCACCCTCGGCGAACTCATCGAGGAGTATTTCTTCAAGCACTTGGCCGACCTGTGCCACGCCAACGGCATGATGCTCTACAGCGAGGGCATCTACGGCGGCAAAGACGACATTCCGGGCTGCGACATCATGGCGACCTACAAGTACTGCGACGTGCCGATGACCGAGTTCTGGGCGCGCCTGCAAGCCATGCAGAACCCCATCACGTCGAAAGTCACCGCGCCGTTCAACCACATCCTGCCACAACACGCCGCGCTGCTCTACGACAAGCCAATCCTGGCCAGCGAAGCCTACACAGGCGCCGCCATCTACAGCGAATCGCCGTGGGATTTGGTGCCATACGCCAATCAGGCCTACTCGGAGGGCGTAAGCAAGATGATGCTCCATTCCTACGTGCACCAGATGCAGGACCGCGGCCCGGGCTTCACGCTCGGCATCTATGGCCAAGCCTTCAACCGCCTAAACCCGTGGTTCAACGAGTCGCTGCCCTATTGGACATGGCAGCAGCGCATCCAGGAGCAGATGCAGGGCGCACAGCGTTGTGCCGACGCGCTGATCTACATCGGCGATTGCCGTCCGGCCAACGAATGCAAGGCCGACGAATTGGCCCGCCTCGTGCCCGAAGGCCAGAAATACCAGTACATCAACGCCGAGGCATTGGCCGAAACCCGAGTCCGCGACGGACGGCTGACCATCAATCGGCCGCATCTGAAAGGCATTGGTTATCAATATATCATCGTGCGGCAATCGGCCATCGACCTTTCGACTATGCGCCGACTGCACGCGCTGCACAAGGCCGGAGCCAAGGTGTGCGGCGTGAAACCTGTCGCCTCGCTCGGACTGCTGAACCACGCGGAGGAATCGGCCGAAGTGCTGCGGTTGGCCAATGAAATCTGGGGCGACAACGATTTCCTGCCCGCGCCCGAGGTCAAGCGCGAGGTCGTTTTTGGCGACAAGGCCGACGACAGCCGCATCAACTACCTGCACCGCAAGAGGGACGGAAAGGATGCCTATTTCTTGGCCAACATGCAGGATGACAAGGTGTTGATGGCCGATGTGACATTCACGCGCGAGGGCGGTCGCAGTGCCGTCATGCTCGACCCGATGGATGGCCGACGCTACGCGATGACGGCCCGCGACGGAGCCTACCGCATCAAGCTGCGCCCACGTCAGGCGGTCATCGTCCTCTTCGGTGAGGAGGTTGCGGCCGATGCCTCGTACGACCGCGAAGTGCTCACTCCGGCCATCGTCGAGACGCTCCACATCACGAAGGCTGACGGACGGCTGTCATTCCCATCGGACAAAGACATCAAGGTGCAGAAAATCAGCGAACTACGCGACATCACCGAATCGAAGAATCCCGACATCAAATACTATTGCGGCGTGCTCGAATACGACCTGACGCTCGCTCTGCCGGAGAAGTACATCGGCCAACGCCTCAAACTGAACCTGCCGGCCTTGGGTGCGACGGCTCACGTCTGGGTGGGCGACACCGATCTGGGCACGGTCTGGGACCCGACCTACGCGCTCGACATCACCGATGCCGTTGCGACCTGCATCGGCCAAAGCGAAAAGGGCCAATGCACGTTCCCCGTCAAGCTGCGGCTCACCAACCCATGGCGCAACCGTCTGGTGGGCGACCTCAACCAGAATCGTGGCGACAAGGCCGCCCTGTGCACGTCGCCCGGCATCGAGAAGTACGGCGACATCCCGTTCGTGCGGCGCGACCAGGTGCTCATTCCGGCCGGCCTGAGTCAAGGCATCAACCTGATTGTCATGGAGAAATAATTTTTCAGATGGGAGTTAACCGAAGTTAGCAGGAGTTAATGGGAGTTAACGGACGTTTGCTTCGGCTGCCAATATTCGATTACGATATTGTATCGTCCGTTAACTCCACAAGCCAACGGCTTGTTAACTCCCAATAACTACAATTAACTCCCGACATAACTACAAAAAAATAAACTATGCTTAACTACATCTGGCTATTCTTTTTCGTTGTGGCCTTCATTATGGCCATTGTCGGTTCGCTGACGGGCGATGTCGAAGTGTGGAGCCGACTGATGAACACCACGTTCGAGGCATCGAAGCGCGCCTTTGAAATCTGCCTCGGACTGGTCGGTGTGCTCAGTTTCTGGCTCGGACTGATGAAAATCGGCGAACAGGGCGGCGTGATTGCCAAGTTCTCTCGGCTCATCAATCCGCTCTTCTCGCGCATATTCCCCGGTATTCCGGCAGGCCATCCTGCCCAGGGCAGCATCCTGATGAACGTGTCGGCCAATATGCTTGGTCTCGACAACGCTGCCACGCCGATGGGCCTGAAGGCGATGAAGGAGCTGCAGGAACTGAACACGAAGAAGGACAC
>DFJU01000111.1:15364-15704 GCA_002373755.1 Bacteroidales bacterium UBA3663
TCCCGATTTCCATCATGATGTATCGTGCGCAATACGGTGCGGCCAATCCATCAGACATCTTCTTGCCCCTGCTGTTGGCCACGGCCTGCTCGACGTTGGGCGGCCTGCTGCTGTGCTGCATGAAGCAGCGCATCAAGTTCGACAAGGTGCTGTGGGGCTTTGTGGGCGGCACGATTGCCTGCATCGGCGGACTGTCATATTTCTTTGCGACGCTCGATGAGGAGAGTCTGAAGCTCTACTCGACATTGGTCAGCAACATCCTGCTGTTCGGCTGCATCATGCTCTTCCTGCTGGTTGGCGTGTGGAAAAAAGTGCCGCTGTTCAGCACCTTCGTCGATGG
>DFJU01000024.1 GCA_002373755.1 Bacteroidales bacterium UBA3663
TCGACCAGATGGCAGCCGATGAAGTCATCGCCAAGATAACAGCCATCGGCACCGTGACCTACACTCCTGAGAGCAAGGCCCTCATCGACGCAGCACGCACGGCCTACGACGCGCTGACCACCGACCAGCAGGCACTCGTGACAAACTACTCGACGCTGACCGATGCCGAGACCACCTACACCACCGCTGAGGAGACCGCCTACACCAAGGGCGTAGAGCTGACCAAGAACCCCGACGGCACGTGGTCGCTCGCCGCAACTCCCGGCTTTGACGTGGAGCTGGAGGTGGAGTACAAGGCAGACCTGACACTCACCGTCAATATCGAGGGCTGGACATTCGGCGCAACCGCAAACACACCTACTGTCAGCGGTAACGAAGGCAGCGGTGAAGTGACCTTCGAATACAAGAAGAAGGGTGCTGCAGACGACAGCTACAGCACCGACGTTCCGACAGATGCCGGCGAATACACCGTCCGCGCTACCGTGGCCGAGACCGACGACTATGTTGACGGCACGGCAACGGCTGACTTCACCATCGCGAAGGCTGCCGCCACCATCAGTTACGAGACTGCCAGCGTGAGCAAAACATATGGCGACGCGGACTTCACCAACGATCTGACGAACACTGGCAATGGCACTGTAATTTATGCATCGAACAACGAGGGCGTAGCCACTGTGAACAACGAGACAGGCCTGGTACACATCGTCGGCTCTGGCGAGGCTACCATCACTGCAACAGTCGCTGACGGCACCAACTACACCTACGCCACAAAGACGGCACAGTACACACTGACAGTTGAAGCCGCTACAGGCATCAGCGATGTTAAAACAGATGCCACAGAGAATGCCTACTGGTATGACCTGAGCGGCCTCCCATTGAATGGCAAGCCAACCAAGGCTGGTGTCTATGTAAAGAACGGCAAAAAGGTCGTGATTGAGTAATCATTCATGCCACAAACATCATTCGGGGACGGAGCAAACCAAAATGCTTCGTCCCCGATTTTTTGCATCAATCCAGCATACCACTAAAGAAAGCCGAGGCTGTCCGTCGCATTTATGGCTCGTTATCCAAAAAAACAAAAACGGCCGCCACGAAGTGACAGCCATACACGCGGAACGCGCCAGAACAGGTTCTCAGGCGTTACGGTCGATGTCGGACAGCACCAAGCCGCCGAGCATGAAGCCGAACATGGCCGTGATGTGCGCCATCGAGCCGTTGATCTGCGCCTTCGACGAACACCATTCATGATTCACCAGCGAAGGGTCGCCAGGACCCATCTTCGCCTTCGGACACATGCACTGCTCCGTGCCGCAGGTGGCATTGTGGCCACGGTTGGAGAGCAGTTCGTCGCTATAGACGCACATGAACTTGCGTTTGGGGAACTCCTTGTCGCGCTTGAATCGGTTGCGCAGCGCACGGGCCAACGGGTCGCCCTGCACCTTCCAGAATTCCG
This sequence comes from Bacteroidales bacterium UBA3663, assembly GCA_002373755.1. Lineage (GTDB taxonomy): Bacteria > Bacteroidota > Bacteroidia > Bacteroidales > UBA3663 > Liminaster. The sequence goes on from DFJU01000024.1 coordinate 1,454, forward strand.
TCACCTTGATGCGTGTGGGATCCATCTTCAGTGCGGCACCCATCGACGAGAAGAACCTTGCTTTTGTCCGACATGCCATCAGGATGAGCAGAGCCTTGTCCTTCAGCGAGTCGATGGCGTCGATGATGTAGTCGTAGCCGTCGATGCCGAATTCATCGGCCGTCTCCTGCGTGAAGATCTTCTGCAATGCCGTAATCTCGGCCTTGGGGTTGATGGTGAGCAGACGCTCCTTCAAGGCATCGACCTTCACCTGGCCGACGGTCTTGGTGGTGGCCATCAGCTGGCGGTTGATGTTGGTGATGCACACGCGGTCGCTATCGACTATTGTGAGTTGACGGATGCCGCTGCGCACCAGACATTCGGCGCACCACGAACCGACGCCACCCACGCCGAAGATAATCACCCGTTTCTGTGCGATGCGCTCCATCGTCTCGTTGCCCAGCAGCAGCTCCGCACGTCTGAATATTGCTTGATCTATTGCCATTTTCGTTTACAATGTTGTGAAATTCGGCTGCAAAACTACGAAAAATCGGCCACAGTGCCAAGAAACAACGCCTGCGCTTTTCAAACAAAGCACAGGCGTCACTCGAAAACACACGGCGGAAATGAATCGTTGCATTCCGCCACACAAAAAAATACTAAAATTTCCAACTTATGCAACAACTAACCGAATCAATTTCATTTGGGATTTTTTCTTGGTGCAAAAGTAGGCCGATGCGCCGTCACACCAAAATCCAGCCGTTACAGAAAGTTCCGAATTTGTTACATTTGCCGTCCATAAATCGCAGGAAAAAATATTTGTAACAAAAGAAACAATGGCGGCCCCGATCGGGTCGCCATAGGAATCATTCGGTCGGCAAACGGCAGGGTAAGCCGCCTGACTTGGTCAATGGCCAATGGTTCAGCCCTCCTCATGGGCATAATTACGGTAATTTCCGAGTATCTGCTCGATGTGGATGACCTCTGGACAGGAATCCCACGTCACGCCACCGCCCATCAGATACCAGTTCATGCGCTCCTTGACAGGCACTTTTTTCATGCTGGGGAACGCCGAAATTGGCATTACGATGGAACGGCCATCCTGCAAATCCACCTGGAATTTGCCTCTTTTGGGGAACGACAGCGACTTGATGCGCGGAGTCACGTTCCAATATCCTTCGGTTGTAAACATAGGACTATTTTTTTACTTTGATTACTCTGATTGTCTTGCCGCTCTTGAACAGATTCCACTGGTGCAGCAGCCGTTCGCGGTATTCGACTGCAATTTTCAGCACTTCCCTGACCTGTGCATCGGTGAGGTCTCCCTGTTTGGCCACTTCGACACTCGGTTCCAGCCAAATTTTGCACAAATCCTCAGTCCCGCGTTTGCCGACATGGACGTGCGCCCGATTCTCATGGAAATCTGTATTGTAGAACAAAAAGTTCCAAATTATTCTGGCTGTAATGTAGAGAAGTATCTTTGGCATAGGTGCATTTTCTATTCGGCAAACATAGACACTTTTTTGTTAACGGCAAAGACATTGGCCGAAAAAAAATGATGGGTTAAAAGGAAAGTGCCGCAGGAGGAAAGGCTCTCCCACGGTACTTTTTTATTTGCAGGGCGCATCCACGTCGAGCGGGGCGCACTCATGGTTGCCGATGCGGATGTGGAACCGCATCATGTCGTCGAGCGAGTGGACAGGCGGCTGGGCGGTCGATGGCCAAGGTAGGCGGCTGAACGTCTGGAAGTAGAGCAGGCAGGCATCGCGCCACCACTGGGCATCGCGCTGCTGCTTGTCGAGACGGCGCGCAATGTCATCGAACGTGGCATCGCTCACCTCGCCCTTGACCGACTGCCAGAGCTGCTGCATGACGGCCACATTGTCCACGCCGCGCTGATAGTGGCGGCCCAGATGCTCCCAGAGCGACTCGGTCGTGCCGCAGCACTGCCATGTGCGCTCATATTGCCACGGCACGTGGTGGAACCACAGCAGTTCGTCCTCCGGGCATGTGGCCAACGGCTCGAAAAGGTCGCGTAGCGAGTCGGGATATTGGGTTGTGGCCGATGTGCCTGTCGCCTCGGTGCGGTCGAAGCCAAGTCCGATGCTGTCGGCGCGGTGATAGTACGACGGAAGCCAGTCGGCACGCGCACCGGGCACGGCGCACCACGGTTCGGGGCCGTAGTGATGTCCCCACGCGAAGATGTGGTGCAGGCCGAGCGGCATCATGTAGTCGACCACCGTCTCGCGGCTCATCGTGAGCAGGCGGACGATGGCGCTCTTTGCCTCATCGTTGGCCGATGGGAACGTGCCGCACACCCATTCGCGGGCGATGCTGTCGGGCGAGAGTGAGGCATCGGCCGCCATCCTTCCGAACGCGAACCAGTTGGCCTCGGCCAGACGGTTGCCGCAGCCCTCGGTGCCAACATTGGCCACACCGGCATAGCCCACAAGGTTGGGCAGATGGCCGATGGCGAGCTGCGTCTCGCGCCACATGGAGGCGAGGAAGGCGATGTGGTTCGAGTGGCCGAGGTACTCCTGCGTGATCTGGAGTTCGGCCATCAGGCGCGTGTGCGGCATGGCGAAGAAGAGCGGCGAGACGGGTTCGCGCGGCTGGAAGTCGATGGGGCCGTTCTTGATCTGGATGATTACGTTCGATGCAAACTGGCCGTCGAGCGGCGCGAACTCGGCAAATGCCTGCTTGGCGCGGTCGGGGTCGCTGGGCGAATAGACGAAGGCGCGCCAGATGACCTGTCCGCCGTGGGGACGCAGCGCATCGGCCAACATATTGGCACCCTCGGCGTGAGAACGGCCGTAGTCGCATGGGCCAGGCTGCCCTTCGCTGTTGGCCTTGACCAGGAATCCGCCGAAGTCGGGGATGCGGCGATAGACATCGGCCACCTTATCGCGCCACCATTGCTGCACGGCGGGGTCGAGCGGGTCGGCCGTCTGGGTTGCGCCCAATGCCTGCGGCGATGCGAAGTTGACCGCGAGCCAGACACGGATGCCGTAGGGACGCAGCAGATCCGCGTAGCAGGCGGTCGTGTCGAGATAGGCATCGGACAACATCTTGGGCGATGCGTTCACATTGTTGAGCACCGTGGCATTGATGCCGATAGCCTCGTTCTTCTGGCCGTATTTGCGGATGGCCAATGTGTCGATGCCGCCGCGTGACCAGAAGATGCTGCGACCCGCGTAGCCACGTTCGACGCTGCCGTCGGGGTTGTCCCAATGGTTGAGCATACGGAGCGGCTCGACCGCCTGCGGCTCACCGGGAGCACAGGCGGTCAAGTTGATTGCGAGGGAGAGTGCCAAACTACTTGTCCAGGCCCTCGATAGTCTGAATCTTGCCATTTTCGTCGTATGTAAGTTCACAAACCTTGAGCGAGCGGAGCCACGTCTTGTCGTCCGACGGGACACAGTCGTGGTGGAAGAGGTACCACTTGCCTTTGTATTCGGCGATGGCGTGGTGGGTGGTCCAGCCGACCACAGGCGTCATGATTACGCCCTGATAGGTGAACGGGCCGTAGGGGTTGTCGCCGATGGCGTAGCAGAGGAAATGGCTGTCGCCGGTGGAGTACGAGAAGTAGTATTTGCCCTTGTACTTGTGCATCCACGATGCCTCGAAGAAGCGGTGCGGATCGCTGGCCTTGAGCGGCTTGCCATCGGCCCCGAGGATGACGACCGGACGAGCTGCCTCGGCAAACTCCATGTCGTCACTCATTCGGACCACGAGGCTGGGCAATGCGGGTGCATCGGGCTTGGCAAAGAGTTCACCCTTGCGGGTCGGCTCGGAACCCATATCGACCAGACCGTTGTCGTCGCCGTGCTTGCCGTGAATCGGGGCAAAGCCATCGGCCAACGGCTGCCACCACTGGAGCTGTCCGCCCCACAGGCCGCCGAAGTAGGTGTAGATGGAGCTGTCGTCGTCCTTGAAGACGCAGGGGTCGATGGAGAACGAGCCTCGGATGGGGAACTTGCGTGGCTTGAAGGGGCCCTCGGGCTTGTCGGACTCGGCTACGCCCAAACGGAACACGCCATCGTAGCCCTTGGCCGAGAAGACGTAGTAGTACTTGCCGTCTTTTTCAACGACGTCGCTGTCCCACAGCTGTTTTTCGGCCCACGGCACATCGTTCACGTCGAAGATGACACCGTGGTCGTTGACGTTGCCGGTCATCGGTTCGCCGTCGATCGAGAGTGCGTGGTAGTCCTTCATCTGGAAGTGGCCGCCGTCGTCATCCTCTTCGGCTCCGGCTTCCCAGTCGTGGCTGGGGTAGATGAACAACTTGCCGTTGAAGACGTGTACGGCGGGGTCTGCCATGTAGTCGGCAGGGAACAAATATCTTTTTTTCATGTTCATATAAAATTTAAGACCCCTCTCTGTCTCCCCCGATGGGGAGGAATGACCTTGCGGACATGGGAGGTCGTGTTAGAAAATCAAGTTTGTTTTTCAATCTCCTTTGCGGAGGGCACTTACTTTCTTGTCTTGACACAAGAAAGTAAGCAAAGAAAGTCAAGCCTTACGTTGCGCGGCCTACTCCGATGCGGCCTCGCTTGCTTGTAAGCCCAACTCAGCCGCTACGCGACTTCAAACAGGGCTTACCGCTACGCGATTCTCGCATCTGCGCCGTCGGCCGCTTCACTATGGCAATCCCCAACCGCCGTTTCGTGGACGTGAGCCATTGGCCATAACCAAGATAAAATTCATTGGCCAAAAAATCTGTCCAATTTTTGTATATACTCCCCCTCCCTATTTAACGGGAGGGGGTTGGGGGGTGGGTCTATGGGTCACTTCAGATACTTCCCCATCGCCTCTTTCAACTTGTAGTTGCGGTCGAAGAGCAGCGGGTAGTTGGTGCGACCCTTCATCGGCCAATCGTTGAGCCACGACTGCTGGTCATAGACGCCCCACATCGTCACACGGTTCATGCGGTCGCTGTATTTCAGCGCGAGGTCGAACATAGCCTGCAGGCGGACGTTCCAGAGCTGCTGGACGCTGTCGGGCAAGCCCTCGGTGTAGGGATTCATGCGCTGGTTGTAAGCGAAGTCCTCCTCGATGTTGGCGTTCTCGTTGCCGGCCTCGAATACGTTCGGCAGGGCGTTCATGTCCAATTCGGTGAACTGGATTTTCACGTCCGATGCGATGAATTCCTGCATCGAAGCCTCCAGCTCCTGCATGTCGGGATAGTCGAGGCCGGAATGGACCTGCAGGCCGATGGCGTCGATGCGCAGACGGCGGTGCTTCAGCTGGTCGATGATGCGGACGTAGGTCTCGCGCTTGCCGGGCTTGGCCATGCTGTAGTCGTTCAGGTAGAGTTCGGCATCGGGGTCGGCCTCATGTGCGCACTCGAACGCCCAGGGGATGAACTCCTCGCCCATGATGCGGTAGAACGGCGACTGGCGGTACGAACCGTCATCCTCGATGGCCTCGTTGACCACGTCCCAGCCCTTCACGCGGCCTTTGTAGCGGCCCACGATGGTCGTGATGTGGTCCTTGATGCGCTGGCGGAGCACATCGGCCGTAACCTCATTGCCCTTTTCATCGACGAAGAACCACGGCGCGCACTGTTCGTGCCACACGAGGCAATGGCCGATGATGTTCATGCCGTGCTCTTCGCCGAACTTGACGAACTGGTCGGCATCGTCCCAGAAATAGCGGTTCTCTTCGGGGTGGATAGCCTCGCACTTCATGCAGTTTTCGGCCACGATGGAGTTGAAGTGACGTGCGATGATGCTGTCGCCCACCGTGTCGCGGCCCGACGACTGCTCGACGTTGATGGCGCAGCCCATGAGGAACTTGCCGTCGAACGCCTCCTTGAGTGTCTTTTCGGCCGATGGCTGCTGCGGCGAGCAGGCTGTCAGCGCGGTGATGGTTGCGGCCAATGCCATTGGCCATAAACATGATTTACGCATTTCTCTTCTCGATTTCACGGTTCATTTCGTCAAGACGCTCGTCGGTGAGCGGATACTGGCGGATCAGGAGGGCAACAACGATGAGGAGCACGGCCGGAATGATGCAGGTGAACCACAGGATGGCGTTCTGCGCCGTGGGCGAATACTTGCTCAGTTCGGTGTAGTAGGCATTGACCGGCGCGCTGATGAACGATGCGAGGAAGACCACGACGAACACGCCGAGCACCAGCTGGAGGCACTTGCTGGCCTTGAATTCGCGGAACATGTCGATGAACGACACCGGCTTGTCGGGCGTGGTCGTGATGTTCTCCTTGCTGCCCATGAAGCAGTAGGCCAACAGCACAAAGCCGACAACGGCGAAAATGCACGTAACGGTGAACCATGCCGACGGATCGGTCGGGAGTGCCGACTCCTCGCTCGCAAGGTTGAAGCCGATCAGACCCATCACAAGCGGCGTGATCCAGCCTGCAATGGAGAATCCGGCCTTGAAGGCGACGCCGGCCAAGGCATTGACCGTGGCGGCCGGACGGTTGCCCGTGCGATATTCCGACTCGGTGATGACCTCAGGCACGAGTGCCCACATGAGCGAGCCGACGAGCAGGCCGACACCGGTCATAATCTTGGCAATCTGCACAATCAGAGTGCTCTCCTTCACGTCGCCGAACTTGCCGATGCAGAACAGGATTGCAAAGCCGACGAAACCGATCGAGAGCAGCGTGTAGTAGAGGCCCTTCTTGCCCAACACCTTCTTCAGCACGGGCAGCAATGGCAGGATGATGAAGGCCGGAATAGTGCCGATGGCCATGAAGATGGCCTGATCCCAGTTGATGGCGGCGTGGACACACATGGCAAGGCCGATGGGGAAGCCAGCCTGGACGACAATCTGGCCGATGTTGGCGCACACCATTCGCGTAGAGGTCAGGATGAGCACCTCGTCGTTGTCGCGCGTCATGCTCGCCATGATTGAGCCGTAAGGGATGTTGACCACCGAATAGATCATGCTCAACAGCGTGTAGCTGACCGTCGCATAGACCATCTTCATCGGCATCGACCATTCAGCCACCTGCGGAAGCATCAGCAGACAGGCAGCGACGGTGAGCGGGATGCCGCCATAGAGCAGATATGTACGATATTTGCCCAGTTTGGGGTTGCGGTTGTCGATGTACTTGCCCACCACTGGGCTCCAGAAGCAGTCGATGAGTCGCACGGCGAGAATCAGTCCGCTCACGAATGCCGGATTGATTTTCAACACCGTGGTGAGGTAGAGCATCAGGTAGCAGGCCACCGTCTGGAAAATCAGATTCTGGGCAAGGTCGCCCGAGCCGAAGCCGATGCGTTGCAGCCACGAGAGCTTGTAGAAGCCCTTGTTTTCGTTTGTGTTTGCCATTTTGTTATTCACTAATTTTTGATTTACGATTTGGTTGATTTGTATTCAGAAAAACACCAGTAGAACAATAGCTATTTTTTATAACCACAAAGGCACGAAAAACACGAAATTTTTTTTCTTGGCCTATGTGTTTCAACCACAGAAGACACGGAAAGAACGGAAGACACGGAAAATTATGTTTCATTTGACCTCCATTTTTTGGCCGATGTGGGTTGTTTGTTTTAACCACAGAAAAAAACGGAAATAAACGGAAAAATTTGCGTTCGCTACGCGATTTTTGTGCGATGCCGTTTGCCCGCCGTAGAGACGTTTCATGAAACGTCTCTACAATTTCCACACCATGATTTTGCCCTACCGTAGAGACGTCACACTGTGGCGTCTCTACAATTCCCGCGCCCAATTCCCGTATATACTCCCCTCCCTTGTGGAGGGGTCGGGGGAGGGGCCGTTAAAACTCTACAACCACGCGCTCCAGTACCAGACCCGGCTCGATGGGACTGATGGTGAGCGTATGGACATCGGCCGAAGCGTTGAACGTGATGGGCACCGTCTTGTCGATGATGCGCGTGGCGACCACGTCGTACATGTGCCACTGGTTGTCCTCCGTCAGGTCGCTGTTGTAGTTCACCTCGACGGGAGCTTGTCCATCGGCCGAAACCGCGTAGCGATGTCCCTCGCGGCGCAGGAACGGCAATGTCGAGTTGGTGATGACGTGCACCTTCGCCTCGGTCACGCCCTGCGGCAGAGTGAAACGGTAGGTGAGCGATGCACCGACGGCCGAGATGGTGTATGGCCAATGGGCCACGCCGCTCAGGGTGCGTCCGTAGTTCGGGATGGTGAGCCACTGTGCACCATCGGCCGCAATGCTGCTCGCGTAGTGCTCGGCCTCGATGACTACGTGGCCGTCGCCGTGGCGATAGATATGTCCGCCATTGGTGATCGATTCGGGACGCATGGCGGGCTGTTCCTGAGGTGCATCGGCACGGCGGTCGGACGGCCGCACTTGCGGACGGACATTGCGCGGCAGGTCGTTCCACGAGCGGTAGCCGATGTGCATCTGGCGCATCAGGTGGTTCCACTTGCCACCATTGATGTTGTGGTAGAAGACGGTGAGCAGCGAGTCGCGCTCGAAATAGCGGTTGACGGCATCTTGGTCGCCACGGGCCTGCGCGTAGTACATCGCATAGACATTGGCCATCGACTGGATGGGATAGAGCAGCAGCTGTTCGTAGGCCGACTTGCCCCATGCCGCATTGGGCTGGCGTGAGTTGAGCAGGTCGTAGAGCGTGACGGCATCGTTGGCCAATGCGCTGTATTCGTCCGACACACGCTGCCACTCGCCCGACGCGAGGTTGTAGGTGCGCGAAGTGAGCATCTCGGGCGTACAGCGGCCGTTGAACGTCGTGTAGCGCGTCAGCAGGCGGGCAGCCTCGCGTCCGAAGCCCTCGCCGAGCAGGGCCGAATCGTTGGCAAAGATGTTGTTGCAGAACTGCTCGGTGTGTTCCTGCACGCTCTTCGGGTCGGCAAATGCGGCGGGATTCCACGCCATGTCGAGGAAGAGCTGGATGGGATATTCCATCGGCTTGAGGTCGCCTACGTTCAGAATCCAGAGCTTGTCGATGCCGTACTGGCAGCAGAGCTGCATCTGCTCCCACAGGTGGGCGGCCGGAGTGACGTTGGCCCACTTCGTGTTGCGCGGCGCACCGACGTAATCGACGTGGTAGTACATGCCGTAGCCGCCCTTGTGGGCAGTGGTCGGCACGCGGCGGATGTTGCCCCAGTTGTCGTCGCACAAGAGGATGATGACATCCTCCGGCACGGTCAGACCGAGGTCGTAGTAGCGCTGCACCTCCTTGTAGAGGGCCCACAGCTGCACGCGCTTTTCGGGCGCGCGGCCGGTCTCCTCCTTGATGATCTGGCGCTGGTTGCGGAAGATTTTTTCGTATAGCTTGATGTAGTATTGGTCGTTGCGCTCGAACTCGTCGTCGTGGCCCTCCTTGCCGCCCATAGCAGCGTCGCCGTCGCCACGCATACCGATGGTGATGATGTCCTCATTGCCCTTGGCGCGGCGTATGCCCTCGCGGAAGAAGTCATCGATCACCTTCTGGTTGGTCACGTAGTCCCACGG
>DFJU01000082.1:0-41350 GCA_002373755.1 Bacteroidales bacterium UBA3663
GAGTTGCCGATTTCGCCGCCGTGAGCCTTTGCGAAGGTGTAGGTCATACCGCCGCAGAGGATGAGCTTGTCGCATTTGCCGAGCAGATTCTCGATAATGCCGATTTTCGACGATACCTTCGAACCGCCCATGATGGCGACGAAAGGACGCTTGATGTTGCTGAGCACAGCGTCAACGGCAGCAACTTCCTTCTCCATCAGCAGACCAAGCATCTTGTTGTCGGCCGAGAAGTAGTCGGCGATGACAGCGGTCGATGCGTGCTTGCGGTGAGCTGTACCGAAGGCATCCATAACGTAGCAGTCAGCGTATGAAGCCAGTTTCTTGGCGAACTCCTTCTGCTTAGCCTTCATTTCCTTCTTTGCAGCCTCGTATGCAGGATCTTCCTTCTCGATGCCAACTGGCTTGCCCTCTTCCTCTGCGTAGTAGCGGAGGTTTTCGAGCAAAAGCACCTCGCCTGGCTTCAGAGCTGCGGCCTCTGCGTCGGCATTGGCGCAGTCAGCTGCAAATTTCACCTCCTTTACGCCCAATGCGGCAGCAACAGCACCGGTAATCTGGCTGAGGCTCAATTCTGGCTTTTTCTTGCCCTTCGGCTTGCCCATGTGGCTCATGATGATGAGGGCGCCGCCCTTGTCGAGAATCAGCTTGAGTGTAGGCACTGCACCACGGATACGGGTGTCGTCGGTGATTTTGCCATCCTGGATAGGCACGTTGAAGTCAACGCGTACGATAGCTTTCTTGCCGTTGAAATCGTAGTTCTTAATTTCCATAATTATTTAGATTGAATATTTGTTTTTGCTCCGACGTGAAGTTCAGAGCAGTTCATTGATTTTTGCTTCGATGTCAGCCTGCGGTGCAAGTCCGACGATTTTGTGCAGCAGTTGTCCGCCCTTCAGAAACAGTAGGGTAGGGATGCTGCGGATGCCGAATTCGGCGGCTACGTCTTCATTTTCATCGACGTTGTATTTTCCGATGATGGCCTTTCCGGCAAACTTCTCTGCAAGACTCTCGACGATGGGACCCATGTGCTGGCAGGGGCCGCACCACGTAGCCCAGAAATCTATGACTACAAGTTTCTCGCCTGCGATCAACTCAGGCGCGTTCTGATCGGTAATCTGCATTGCCATAGTGTTATTATTTAATGTGTTAAGGTGGTTTCGGAAAACCCGAGCGCGAAGATAGCGATTTTCCCTGCTTATTCAAATTTTTGTCTTTCTTAATTTGTAGTTCCACGGGAAAAACACTACTTTTGCGTTTCAAGTTTATCAAATATGATTAAGTTAGGAAGATACAACGATTTGGAGGTTGTGCGCGAGGTCGAATTCGGAATTTATGTGTCCGATGGCGAAGGCGTTGAAATACTGATGCCTAAGCGTTATGTGCCCGAAGGCACGGTTGTCGGCAACAATCTCCGCTGTTTTGTCTATCAGGACAGCGAGGCTCGTCTCATTGCCACAACGGAACGTCCCTATGTTCGGGTCGGCGAGTTCGCATCGCTGCAGGTCAATGCCGTCAACGAGGTCGGCGCTTTCGCCGATTGGGGCACGTCGAAGGAACTGCTCATCCCTCACCGCGAACAGGCTCGCGAGATGGAGGTCGGCCACCGCTACGTGATTTATGTTTATGTCGATGAGATGTCGGGCCGAATCGTCGGAACTGCACGTCTTGAACGATATCTGGACAATGTGCCGGCTCCGTTCGAAGCTAACGAAGAGGTCGAGATCCTTGTTTGGAAACCGACACCGTTGGGCTATAAGGTCATCATCAACAACAGCCATACGGGCCTCATCTATCGTAACCAGATTTTCCGTCCGGTGCATATCGGCGAACGGTTGCGTGCCTGGGTTCGGTCGGTGCGCGACGACGAAAAGATCGACCTTTCGTTGCAGCCGATGGGCTATCGCAATGTCATCGATTCGGCCGAGGCTCAGTTGCTGCGTTCGTTGCATCTGCATGGAGGTTTCCTGTCGTTAACCGATCATAGCGAACCGGCTGAAATTGCGGAATTGCTGCAAATGTCGAAAAAGAATTTCAAGCGAGCTGTCGGTGCTCTCTACAAGCAACAGCGCATCAAGCTTGATGCCGACGGCATTCGTCTTGTCGAGTAAGTCTGTTTGTCGTCCATTAAGTCGGACATTATTATGTGATGCTTTGTTTGTGCAACGCATTAAAAAAGAAAAGCAGGAGTTTATGCTCCCGCTTTTCTTTTTGTTTGTTGATTGTCGATCACTTCACCATGATGACCTTGTTGCCCTTCACGATGAGACCCTTTTCAATGTCGGTCTTGCGGCCAGGCAGGTCGAACATCATTTCTAGCGTGTCGTCTGTCGAATGGATGTTATCGATGCCCACCACTTCATGATCGATGAAGAGGATTCGAGCCGATGCCGCATTGCTTCCGAGCGTGCTCTTGAATCCGAAGAAGGCTTTGTTCTGGCCAATCTTGTTCGTCACGTTCATCAGCTTGATGGTGTTGCCCGACAGAGCGTAGATCGCAACGTAGCCGCTTTCGGCCGACAGCAGTTCGCTGCTTGTGCACTTACGTTCTCCTCCGGTGTTCGGAAGCAGGTTGTGGGTGTTTGTGCTCGGGGTGCTGCTGTCGTCCAATGGCGAGCCATCATCCTTGCGTGCCCAATCGCTGCTTTCGCTGATGTCTTCAGAGCTGCTGTAGATGCTTACGGAATCGTTCGGCGAGCCGAACAGGATTACGCCCGTCTCGGCAGGAACGATGTCTTTGCCATTGTCAATCGCCGAAAGTGTGCATGAACTTCCGTTTACGGTCACTCCTCCGCTTGCGCTCGATTCGTATGTGCCTGGGTTGTAGAATGCCTTGCAAGGCGTCGCTCCTACAATCTGGACTTGCTGTGGGTAGCTGAAACTTGCGTAGCCGCTTGCGTTCAGTTTCACTTTGGTGAGAAGTTCCTGCTCGTTGCTGTTCTTAATCTCGTTGCACTTGACTGGTTTGCCGAAGCCGCCGCGTCCGTTGGCTGCACGTACTGTCACGTAGTCGTAGCTTGCCAAGAAGTCCTTCATCGGGACGAATGTCTTTGCTGTTGTGAACAGGAATTCGACATTGCCGTCTGCTGAGAAGCCCTCAATCAAATATAGCGTTGAACCATTGCTGTTGAAGTTGACCACGTTATTGTTCAGCGTTGCGTCGGTTATGAACATCTGTTTTGCGATGTTGTCTGGTCTCCAAGCTGTGAGCGTTGTGCTGCCCTTCGTGTATTCGCCGAAGAAATTCTCGACTTCAAACCAGCTGAGTGTATCGCTGTCGAACATGAAGATCGGGTCGCTCGAACTTGGCTGGCACTCCTCTACGGTGTGCGGAATCTGTATGGTTGAGTAGCCGTCGCCGTTGGTGTTGTTGCTCTCGTGGAAGTGTACGTTGAGCGAGCTGCGCATTGTACCGAATCCCTGTGTGAGCGACGTGCCGGTGAAGTAAGAGTTCAACCATGTGGCCGATGGCTCTTCTGCCCACGGACGTGCGATGCTGTAGCTGCCTTCGCCCCATGCTGTGCAACCGTTGAAGACGTAGCCCTTGGCGTAGCGGCCGTTGTCGGCATCGGTCTTCTGTGCACTCAGGTGCTTGCCGTCTTTGCCCAAGTTGAAGTATGAGCCTTGGAAGTAGATGTCGCCTGAACCGCAGACGAGGTCTTCCGAGCCTTCAAAACTACAGCTGTCAACGTAGCAGCGCTGTTTCCAGTTGCCTTCGGTCAGGAAGGCTTTCTTGGGGGCCACAATGCTGTCGTTGTGATAGACGTTGTTTGATCCCATGTCGTGCACTGCAGAACCTGAACTCGTATTTTCAATCAAGAGGTCTTGAATGTAGGCGTTCTTGCCGGTCACGAGCAATGTCTGTGTGGCGTTGTTGCTGAAGATGTGGGTCTTCTTGTTGTCTTCGCCGATGAGTGAGACGTAGTTGCCGCTCAACGTGAGGCTCTCGTCGCCGAGGTCGTACTGACCCCATGGCAGGAATATCCAAATCGGATTGCCTTCGTAGGCTGCATCGTTGGCGAGGCTGACCACTTCGCGCAGGTTATCGACATCGCCCGATTCAACAATGTAGAAGCCCTCGGTCGATGGATAGAAGTGGACGGTGTAGCTAACTACAACCGACGGCATCTTGGCCGTGCTTCCAGATGTTTCCCAGCCGTTGTCCTTCGATGCGACTGCGTAGAACGTCATGCTGCCGGAGTGGTAGCTGCTGAGGTCGATTGTCGATTCATACTTTGTGCCGACATTGCGCGAATTGGCGTATGTCATGCCGGCTTCGCTGTCGGTGGTGTAGTATATATCGGCACCTTCGCTTGCAGTCATCGTGAGCTGCTTCGTCTTGTAGTCGTAGCTGATTGCCGGCTCTGCAAAGTGACCGCGAATCTCGCCATAGAGCGTCATAATGCCCTGGAAACCGTTTTCTTCGGTCGTGATGTTGAACGTCTGACCATAGGTAGGATCTGCAATCGTGTACTTGACATCCGACAGCTTTGTACTTTGGTCTTGTGCAATCTGCTGCGAGCGTGTGCCGGATGTGGCTTCGTCTATCGTCACTCTGCTTGGGCTTGTGCTGGCCGATGTGCCGTGCAGCTTGATTGCCGTAACTTTCACGTAGTGCGGCACGGTGAGTTCGCTCTCTTTTGCGCCGCTGTAGGTCACTACGTTGCTGCCGTACATTGTGCTGGCCGGGTCGGTTACATTGCCGATGGTTGCCTCTGTCAGTGTCACACCGTCTGGAATTGCACCATTGGTCGGAATCGTCATGATGCCTTCGCCCTTGAAGCGCATGGCATATATTTCAACCGATGCGGTCGCTTCAACAACAAACGGATTCAGCGACGAGACTTCATATTCAACCAGCTGGTAGTCGCCGTTGCTGTTCGTGATGGCAACCGTCTGGTTGGCCGCTGAACTGAGTGACTTGAAGGTCGATGTGTTGTTGTAGAACTTCAAGTTGGCCGATGGCGTTGCGCTCGGGTCGCGGACCAACATCTGGAGAGTGCCGGTTTCTGTAGGTTCGACAAGCAGATAGCGGCTGCCTGTCTGGCTCTGTCCGCCGAGCACCCAACGGTGGTTGTAGAATGCCTCTTCGTTGTCGAATTGGTTGACATCTGCATCGCTCGACTTTTCGAATGTCGTGGCGTACGATGCGTTCGACTTGAAGGTGTAGATACCAAGCGTCTTGGCTGCTGTCTGCGATCCATAAATCCAGTCAAGAGGCTCGCCCTCCCAGAGGAACGGGTCGCGGCCGTCGATTGTGAAGTTGGCCACGATGTTGTGGTCTTGGCTTACGGTGAAGGTGAGCGTCTGATCACCATTACCGGCCGACGAGTTGTCGAGCGTCCAGCCCGTGAAGCGGTAACCTTCGTTCGGCGTTGCAGTCATGTGGTAGGTCTCTTCGCTGTTGACAAGCTTGACACCTGAATTGTAGTAGAGCGATTTGACCTGAATACAATGCCAGTTGGTGCCGACTTTTGCCAAGGCAAGTCCAAATTCAAGGATGCTGTCTTCTCCTACGGTTGTAGTTAGTGTGACTTCTTCGTAGGCTGATACTTGGCTGGCACGGAAGGATGGAATAAACAATTTGGTCTCATTCGCATATACATATGTGTAGTCCATATTGCCATCTTGAACAGGCGATTGTCCAAGGTTGTCAGCCGTGCCGGCTCCATAAGATGCGTTGCGATCTCCTGTGTAGCAAGAACTTGCAAAGAGAGTTATTGTGTATGAACCTGGTTCCATACCTTTAATCTCTTGCCATATCATTTTTCCTACATTTGGTTGTTGCTGAGCATATCGTTCGACGATGTCAACCGATGTGCCGTCGTTTCGATATACACTGGCGATGCCTCCATCGCCGGTGAGTGCAGGAACTTCGCCGAAGTTGCTGTATGGATTTGAGCCGGGGTTTGAAGCTGCGCGCTGCCAAACCATGTCGGTGATGCCATCGTTTGGAGATGTTTCCGTGAAATGATTGTTATCATTGTAGTGCGCAATGTTTACTCCTGTGCTGGCAGTCATGTCGACAGACCATAGTGTGAGGTTGTCGATTGACTTGATTTGCATAGAGTGCCAGTTTGTGCCATTACGGGCAAGGAACATGCCGATGTCGAGCAATCCATTATCTGTAACGGTTGCCAACAGAGTGTATTCTCCATGCTCTGCAATGGTTGAACCAATGTGGGCAGGTATGAATTGGTTGGTATAATTTGCGAACACGCAAGCAATGTTGCCAAGTCCGTCGGTCGTTATGCCGTTGGTCGCATCACTGCCTGTGTAGTATGCATTGGCATAAACAGTAACCTGATAGATGCCAGGTTCCAAGTTCGTGATGCGTTGCATGAGCACAGTGTCGGTTGCACCGGTTTCATTTGTCGTAATATGTTTCGCCGATTTTTGGTATTCTTCGACGAGTTGCACATTACGGCCGTCGCGCGTCGTTGCTGAAGGTCCGCTGGATGTCGGCATCTGTTGGATTGTTCCGAGTGTACTGTTTGGATGCGTGAATCCCCAAGTGGTTGGATTCCAATACGAAGCGTCGCTTTGGATGTCTTCGGTGAGGTCTGATTCCACTTCGCTCGTAGTTGTGACTTTCTTGCTGGTTACGGTTCCGTTTACAGCCTCCACGGTGACGGTGTGCTGCGTCTGGTACTTGATCATGTAGATGTCGAGTGGACCATCGGCCGCAATCACGAAGCTGGCGGCATTCGTCACATTGTAGGTCAATGTGGTGTATTCGCCGTCGGCAATTGTGGTCGGCACGTCAAGACTTGCCGAGAGCGATGCGGCAGAACTATAGGCCGAAGTATTCTCATATATATTGATCGTGCGCGCGATGTCGGATGTGTTGCGTACCAGAATTGTCAACAGACCCGCTCTGTCTGCCTCCACGCCGATGTAGTTGCCTTTGTTGGTCGGCTTGAGCGTGAAGCTGTACGGGTAGCTGTAGGTTGTGCCGTTGTAGCTGATTGACGAACTTGCGTCGGCATCGAAATGTGTCGGACTCTGCGACGATGCTTTGAATGTGAAGTTGCCGATATTGTTGGTCGTGGTCTGCTCGCCCCACAGCCAGTCGTTCGGGTTGCCGCTCCAGGTGTTCGGATTGCGTCCGTCGCTGATGAAGTTGGCCACGAGTGTGTGGCTGTCCGATGTCAGGCTGACGTTGAGTGAGCGGTCGGTGCCTGTGATGGTTGTGCCATCGAGCGTCCAACCAACAAAGCGGTAGCCGCTGGCAGGTGTCGCAATGAATGTGGCGGCCTGTCCCTTGTAGGTGTTGATGGTGGCAGGGTAGGTGTCGCTGACAGCAAGGTATGTGTTGTCGGTCGTTATGGTGCCTTGTCCAACGGTGTTGACGTTGAACGTGCATTGGTTGTCCGCTGCGGTCGAGACGAATTTCGCGTAGAGCGTAGTTGTGGTCTCGATGATCATTGTGTAGGACTCATCGCCCGACACAAAATTCGTGCCGGCATTGTCGCTGTACCATCCTGCAAATTGGGATGTTGCATCGGCGGTAGCAGTGAATGTTGCAGCTTCGCCCGATGGAACCTTGCCGTAAGTGTCAATTGTCGCCGTCCAACTTGTGGTGCCGTTTTCGAATCCTTCAACTGTGCCGGCCTGGACATGGAATGAGCGGTGACGCATCATTGCGTAGAGGGTGAGGTCTGTTTGAGAGAAATTTTGACCAATAAAACCAATATCCCTTGGATCAACTCGGTATGTCTGGCTTGACGATACAAGTGTATTGCCATTTTCATATCTGAACCATCCTCTGAATTCGGCACCAGGCACCATATCTACAGAAAAGATGACTTCGTCGCCTTGCAGCACTTTGCTTGTTGAAACTTTCGGCTTGCCGAGGCCTTCAGACTCGCCGCTGACGCATTCAGCTGCGCAATTCAGAACTTTCTGGTCCCTTTCTTTGAAATGCGCATACATTGTGGTTCCATCGGCTTGTCTTGTGCCATTTTCACTGGTTGCACCTTCATAGTCATAAAGACCTTCGTCATCGCTCGTCCATTTCAGGAATGAATAGTTCGATGCCTTCGATATCGTGGTGGTTGTCGTTGTTAATGACCAATCTGCTGACTTGATAGTATAGTTACGGTTGTTATATCTAACGTAGTAATTGTTGCCGTTTTTTTGAACTAGGTATGAAGTGCCACCAATTGTAATATACTGATCTTTTAGATATGCAAAGCCGCTTTGGGTGCCACTGCTTTGTTCGGTTTCTGTAAGATGTCCCTCATTTGTAGCATCGTATGCCAATTCTGTGCCTGCTTCTTTCGTAATGGAAACTTCGGTGTTTGGCAACAGGTAAGCTTTTGATGAGACATCCAAATCCACGTAGCCTTTTGTTGCGTTGCTCTCCACCGATGTGGTGGTTGTAGTTGAGTTGTTGCTGCGCGTCGCTGTGGCTGTATACGTCCACAACCCTGAGTACTCGAGATTGTAAGTGAATGTTGTATCAAGCTTCACTGTCTTTTCGTTTGTTCGCGTTGCGCCAGTGAGGTCGCTTGATGCCACCTTCACACAGTCGGTGACGGATTTGTCGGGGATGAACTCAGCCCAAAAAAGAAGAAATCCTTTATTGAGTGAAATCTCAATCCGCTCGTTGTCAAGAGGTTCTGTTATGTTAAGTTTCTCAAGTTTCTGACCTTTATAGCTTGATCCTCCATAGTCTTTTGTGAGAAGCGTCCGTTCAGAATCGTCTTTTACTGCTTTGATTGTGTAAGTACCTGGCGATTCTTCAAAGAATTGAATATAAAAACTAAGTTCTCCACCGTTGCAAGAAAGGGCATCGGTTGATATGACGCTGGAGGTGCTGACACGTGAACCAAATATACTAAAAATGGTATTAACTGATGAAATTGCAGCATATTTAATATTCACACAATTCAGTTGTGAATTGGTCTTGTAAGAAAGTTTTTGGCCGTATGACGATGCAACTTCGGTTTGTTGGTTTGGTGTAAAGTTGAATACTTTTCCACCGGTGGCGTATGTCGTTACATTCTTATCAAAACCTATCTCGGTCAAATCCCAAAAATAACTGTCTGGCTGCCAAATTATGGCATAGATTTTGGTCGTGACATTCGTTGTGATAACGATGTCCGTGTAAACAAGGTTTTCGCAAGAAAACTCTATTGTCTGCAATCCTGTTCCGCTTTCCATGGAAGCCGTGGCCTTCGGGTTTGGTGAAACATATTTTATGGTTGAAATGTCTTTGTCATCTGTTATGCCGTTGAATTTCTTCCACGTTGCAGTGATTGTTCCGCTGACATCTCCGCTGACAATCACCTTCAGCGTGCCATGCCCAGACACCTTGTCGATGATGAATGAGCCGTTGTTGTTTCCGACCTCGAAGTAGTAAGGATAGTTCGCTTCGTCGGTGCCAACTTGCGTTGCTTCATGACCGATGTAGTTGTCTGAACCGACAACGTATGTGAGTTTGTGTCCAACTTCGTATGTGAGGTCAATTGAGTCTCCTTCGGTGAGACTTTGTTTCGCGCCGGCACTAATGCGAATTCCGTTATCGGGGTCGTCAGCATAGTCTGAGGCCGTCCAGGTAAAGGTCGGCATTTGTGCCCACGCCGTGCTTGCCGATGCTGCGCAAAGGACGAATGCGGCGGCAAGCGATTGCAACCTTCGTAAGGTTAAATGTGATTGAATCTGAAACATATATGGATTTTTTTAATAATTATTATTCTTCTCCGTTGTTGGCCGTGCAGAATGTCACTTCAGAATGATGCCTTCCTCGTCCCACAAGCCGCGGTATGCTGCTGCATCGCCTTCATCTCCAGCTTCGCCCAATCCAGCTTCTCCTGGATTCTGTATTTCTGCTTTAGTCATAGATTTTGGCGTCATTGGTGCGCCTTGGCCGCCGTCTGCAATGAGTTCGTATTTGATTTCCACGAGTTTGAAGGTCGGTTGCTGATAGATTTTCATAATCTTTATGCTTAGTTTTGTTAACAATTCAAATTTAGATAGACACAGTCTTAAACGTCTTTGGCGGACGTCCTATTCGTAACCAAAAAGAAAAGGGAAAACAAACAATTTTCTTACATTTGGGGTTGTAGAATGGGATTTTACTTCCGCACTGACGCGTGTGCAAATTTATTGATTTTATCAATACGGGCCGACGGTTGCGTTTTAAAATGTTGCCGAATAGTGAAAAAAACTTAAAATTCACGTGTTTTTGCAATCTCGTGGCATAGGTTTAAGGTCTGTTTTTGCAACATTTTCAACAGAATGAATGGTGGTTGTTGCCACGCTTGTCGCTATAGGTGTTGGTCAATTTCAATAGAGAATTTGGCTCCGAAATCGAACGGGTTCAGTCCGACGAAACCGCAGAAAAGGCTTGCGTTGAAGTAGTTGTTGCCGATGCCATAGCCCCACTCGCAATAGGCATTTTTCCCGCGCGCCCACAGTTGGCTGCTGTAGATTCGTTCCTTGATTATGTATTTGGAAATCAATCGCCAATTGTGCAGCAGGAGAAACGGACATTCGATCATGACGTGCTGCTGTATGTAGCCGGACGACGAACTATACCAGTGGTCGTCAAGCAAGGCGAATGTGCCACCTGATGTCCGATGGTTCCATGTCGATGGGTACTGTGAGCGCGAAAAATATGTGTAATTTACAAAATATTCGTTGTGTTGTTTGAGAAATCTGCCTGCGCCGATGTGCCACGACAGGTTTCTGGTACTGCCGATGCGGATGAATTGTTGTGCATCAAGTTCGATTCTGAAATAGTCGGTTCGGCTTTTCAGCACGTTTTTTATGCCTTTGCCGACTTCAAGCGCAAACGTCGGCCATTGGCTTTTCAGATAGCGTTTTTGCCGACCTTCCATAAAGTAGTATTGCCGTGGTGTCCATACAAAACGGACATACGGGTTCAAATCCAGATAGCGTTGTTCGATGGCGTTGTCTGTCACGATGTCGAGAGCCTGCTGATGTTGTGCAAGAGAACCGTGCCTGATGGGGCGTCGTATGCTGTATGTTGCGCCGGCGTGGAACATCAATCCGTTTGTGAGTTCGATTGCATTTTCCAACGTGAATTCGTAACTTCGGAAGAACTGCAGCCCGAGAGAATCGAACGACAAACCTGCTACGCGGGCCAGATGCCCGTCCGCTTCCAACTGCTTGACGTATTGATTGATGAGCTCGTTTACCTGATTCTTGTAACGCGATGAAAAACCGTTCGTGCCGTTTTGAAGGCGTAGTGTCAGTGTGGCTCGTCGTTCCGGTCGATAAACCCAGTCGGTTTGCCATTTGTAACGAAATTCGCGTAATCGGAATGCGTAACCTATTTCTGGCATTGTGCGCAACTGTTGTCCATTGCCCATCTGCCGCGTAAAGCGTAGTGGCTGGCGTATGGTGATGCCGTTGATGTGGTCGTAGCCGAATCCGGCAGGGTTGAGCGGACCGATCACTTGTATGTCTGTGTCGAACGCATTGAATCTTGTTGTGCTGACCATGCGTTGTGGCAGTCGTTCAAAAAATTTGCGCCGTGTGTTGGTCTCGCTTTTTGTAGTGTCGCTTGTTGATTCCTTTCTTTTTTCGCGACGCACAAAAACTGTCGGGTCCGTGTGATAAACGGCCGACAAGTCAAGAGTCTCGAGTTTCGGGTCGAATGCTTTGAGTGGAAGCAACTTGCGTATGTCTAATTCGTAGTCGAAGTGGTTGTGGCCGCGCATTTTCCCGTATTTGTAGTCGAGGTCAACGCTGCAGTTTTTGAGTATAGATTTCCCATCTTTCTCGACGAAGCGCAGAGTGTCGGTCACTCTTCCAAAGTCGATTCGCCCTTGAAACCGTATTTCGCGTGGCGTGAGTTCGTACATGTTTAGCACGACATCGCCTTCCAGCAGCTCGTGATGTTTTTTCTTTGGCGAAAAATGTATTGTAATGAGAGAATCTCTGTGTAATACTGTTGTGTCTGTTGCGCTAAAGTTGTATTGACGCAATCCGTCGTTTGAAAAAGGCAGGATGTAGTCCTTGTCATCTCCCTTGTCGCGCATGATTTTCAGCGAGTAGATTGGAATGATGACTTGGTTCAATTCTTTGATTATTCGGCGACAACGGCGTCGGTTCGTTCCTGTAAGTTGTATGGGTGTAAATAGCGTTTCACATGGCGTCTGATAGGCAATTTTGCAGATTGCATCAAAATACATGGTGTCGTTCGCATGATGGTTGAACGGCAATAAGTCGCGTAGCAACGGCGTCCACCATCGTACATTTTCGCAGTACGAGTGCCCGTGCATGTCAACGTATGTGTCGATGGCTCCGATTCCTTCGTTGTATAGCCATTCTGTCCGATGGTTAAGCCGCACGATCAGGCTGTCCAGACGGGCGTTGCCTGTGTCGATTATTTCAGCTGCAGTACGTTTCCGTGCTGCCAGTGGGCTGGCAACAAGCATGAGAAACGTGAGCAGTAGCAAATTCTTCATAAGTTCGTGCGATAGGTGTCTTTCGTCGGTCGATGTTTGGAATGGATGTTGTGCAATGCCGATTTGTTGACATCTTTTTATGCGAAAAAGTCGCGTAGCGATGTCTTTTATTCGCGATATTTTCCCTCGTCCTCGTCTTGCAGGATGCTCAGATAGCTGTCGTAGCGCGATTGTGCGATGCGATGTTCTTCAACTGCGGTGCGGACGGCGCATCCTGGCTCGTGTGTGTGTGTGCAGTTGTTGAATCTGCAATCGGCCGATGTGCGGAATATCTCCTTGAAGTAGTGTCCGACCGATTCTTTTTCAAATTCGATGGTGCCGAATCCTTTGATGCCTGGCGTGTCGATGATGAAGGCATCTGCATCGGCCATCCAATACATTTCGCTGAATGTCGTTGTGTGCATACCTTGGTCGTGCACGTCGCTCAATTCGGCTGTGCGTGTATTTGCATCGGGGATTAGGGCGTTGAGCAGCGACGATTTTCCGACACCGCTGTTGCCAGAAAGCAATGTCGTCTTGTGCGACAGTTTTCCGCGTAGTTCGTCGATTCCGATTCCTTTCTCAACGGAGATCTGTTGCACGTCGTAGCCGATTGTCCGATACAGGTAAGCCAAATCGTCTGCATAGCTCTGTTCTTCGCTGTTGTGCAGGTCGATTTTGTTTATTACCAATATCGTCGGCACGTTATAGGCTTCGGCTGTTGCTAAAAAGCGGTCTATGAAGTTCGTGCTTGTTTGCGGATGGCTCACTGTGACCATCAGCATTGTTTGGTCGAGGTTTGTGGCGAGAATGTGCGCCTGTTTCGACAAGTTGATTGATTTGCGGATGATGTAATTCCGTCGTTCCTTGATTGCTGTGATGAAGGCGAACCCTTCCCGATTCTTTTCGATAACTACCCAATCACCAACTGCAACTGGGTTCGTCGTTCGTATTCCTTTCAATCGGAAATTGCCCTTCACCTTGCAAGGGATAAGGCCTCCTTCGGCTGGCTGTGCGGTTGCATCCAGCTGAAGGAGGTCGTTGTTTGGCATCTGTCCTTCGGGTAGGACGAGATACCAGAATCCGGTGTTTTTTACGACAAGTCCGGTCATTTTATACGGCCATGATTTCGGCGTCTTTGACCTTGTAGAGGTCGTCAACCAGCTTTATGAACTTGTCGTGCGACTTCTGCATTGTTGCCTCGGCGTCTTTTTCAACGTCTTCAGGAAGACCATTCTTGATGTCTTTCTTGAGCGTTTCGATGATGTCGCGGCGGATGTTTCGTATGGCAACCTTGGCGTTTTCGGCTTCTGTTTTGGCTTTTTTCGACAATTCGCGGCGACGCTCCTCGGTCATTGGAGGGAGTCCGATGCGGATGTATTCGCCGTTGTTTTCTGGCATGATGCCCAGCGATGAGTCGATGATTGCCTTTTCGATTGCCTTCAGCATTGATTTGTCCCAAGGCTGGATGAGGATGCTCTTCGCATCTGGCGTTGAACAGTTGGCGCACTGGCTGATTTCCATCATCGAACCATAGCATTCTGCCTTGATTCCGTCCAGCAGTTTCACTGTTGCGCGACCGGCGCGGATGTGATCGAAGGTGTCTTCGAGGTGGTCAACTGAGGCCTGCATTTTATTTTCGGCCTCTTTGATTGTTGCTTTTACGTCTAACATATTTTCTAGTTGATAAATGACATTCTGTTCAGAATATAGTTCTGAATGAGGTGCTTGAACGATTTCCCGTCCTTTCTTAATGTTCGAATTATTTTTCGTAAACCAAGGTTCCGATGTTTTCTCCCTGCATCACCTTGACCAAATTGCCCATTTTGTCCATGTTGAACACGATGATTGGCAACTTGTTGTCGCGGCAGAGCGTCGTAGCGGTCAGATCCATGACCTTCAGACCTTTCTGATAAATCTCGTCGTAGGTGATTTTGTCGAATTTTGTAGCCGATGGGTCTTTCTCCGGGTCTGCGGTGTAGATGCCGTCAACACGGGTGCCTTTCAGCATTACGTCGGCTTCGATTTCAATGCCGCGCAGAGCCGAACCAGTGTCGGTTGTGAAGTATGGGCAACCAGTGCCGCCCGCCAAAATGGCGATTTCACCTTTCTCCATCAGTTCGATGGCGCGCCACTTGCTGTATTGTTCGCCGATGGGAAACATGTTGATGGCTGTAAGCACGCGCGCCTTTTGTCCGATGGCGTTCAATGCCGACGACAAGCCCAGTGCGTTGATTGTTGTTGCCAGCATACCCATCTGGTCACCCTTCACGCGGTCGAAGCCTTTGCCTGCGCCGCTCAGTCCGCGGAAGATGTTGCCACCACCGATGACGATACCGATTTGTACGCCCATGTCGGCAATCTGTTTGATTTGTTGAGCGTATTCGGCCAACCGGACTTCGTCGATGCCGTATTGCTTGCTTCCCATGAGCGACTCTCCGCTCAGTTTCAGTAAAATTCTTTTGTACATGTCTTGAACGTTAAAAAATACCGCGACAGGAACGCTGCCGCGGTATGTTATCGGGATGTGATTGTCTTACTTATTGCGGCGAATCTGCTTTTTGGCAGAGTAGCTGATTTTCAGACACTGTGCTTTACGAAGTTGTGTCTTGAGTTCGGTCACAACACCCATCTTGGTGTCGCGGTCAATCTTCATTGACACCTGCATCTTAGGCTGATCAACCTCCTTCATTGACTGACGCTGCTGTGTCATCTTAGGCACTACGTTTTCAATGTCGAGGAAGTCGTCGTTGAACTGAATCAGAGATTCAACACCATACTTCTTGTCCTTTGGTTTACCGACCAACAGGGTGGTAACCAATGACTTGTTCTCCAGTTTTACCACTTCCGATGCTTGTGGGGTGTTTACCAAAACCTTGGCAGTTTCCTCACGCATGTGGGTGATACACATGAAGAAGAAGAGGATTGAGAACACCAAGTCAGGAAGAGATGAGGTGTTCAACTCAGGCATCTCTTTTTTGCCGCCTTTATTAAATTTGCTCATAGCTTTTTCTTCTTGTTTGGTGATTAATACTTGGCGTTAGCCTCTGAAATGTTCATAGGATAGTAATCCTTGATTGCCTGCATCTGCTCCTTCGAGAGCTCTTCTTCGTCGTATGGCTTTCCGAACTTGCTTTGTGACAGTTCTTCACGCAACTGATTGTATGCGGCTACCAGCTCGTTCTGTACTTTGATGTACATTTCGTAGCTTGTGCCGTAGTCAGATTGCAGAGAAATGACGTGATTCTTTGGTGTCTTGGTGTCGGCACCGAAGTATTGAACAAGTTCAGGATACTTTTCGGGATTGGCCTGGATATATTCCGGGCCGCGGTCTCCAGCGAATTCACCTTCTGCCTTGATGAAGTTCTTTGCCTTTTCGCAAAGGTCTTCAACCTTGCCGAAGTCGTCGCCAATCATCAAATCGTTGTTTGCGTTGACGAGGACGTTGAGGATGTTACGCTTTTTGATGTCCTGATTGGTCTGCTCTTCTGTCCAACGAGGGAGGAGACGGGTCAGACCTTCATCTGTATCCATAGAAGTAACCACGAGGAAGAAGATAAGAAGGGTGAATGCCAAGTCGGCACTTGATGACGAGTTGATACTCGGCGCTTTTCTTTTCTTTCTTGCCATAGGTCAGATCTTATTTGAGGATTGCACGTTTCAAGCCGAAGCCGACGATGAGAAGTACTGTTACACCAACGAGAGCGTAGATGCTGTAGAGCCATGCGTCAATCATCTTCATGGTTGACTCGGTGAATACCTGAGTCTCACCATTTACGACACGGCTGAATTCCTGCTCGCCGCTGAGGAGGTTGCAGATGAAATAGAGGACAACAACTGAAGCAACTACGATGAGCAAGCTCCAGCGTTTTCCAAGAATAGCATCGATTGCAATTGAGATTGGCAACAGGATCAGGCCAAAGCTAACTGCTACAGTCATCCAAGTGATGAATGTGTCGAGCTGGGTTGAAACTTCGGTGAATTGGCCGTTGGTCAGCTGCACGCTTTCTGTCTCTGCCATACCGAACAGAACCAGGACGACAACTGAAACACCAGCTAATACCCAAAGCAGGATATTATTGATATATTTCATGGGATATTCTCCTTTTTATTATTTGTGTGAAAATTACTTCTTGACGGTGAACTTGATGATGGCATCGAGCAATGCGATAGAAGCATCCTCCATGTCGCTCACGATAGACTCAACCTTAGAAAGCAGGTAGTTGTAGAAAATCTGGAGAATAAGGGCAACGATAATACCACCGATAGTAGTGATAAGGGCCACCTTCATACCGCCTGCGACGACTGTTGGGCTAATATCACCAGCCTTTACGATATCATCGAATGCCTGGACCATACCGACGGCAGTACCAAGGAATCCGAGTGAAGGAGCTGCTGCGATGAAGAGGGTGATCCATGAGAGGTTCTTCTCGAGGTAGCCGCTCTGAAGTGCGCCGTAAGATGTGATAGCCTTATCGATATCCTCAAGGCTCTGGCCATCCTTCAAACGGATGAGGGCCTGGGTGAAGATAGAGGCGATAGGACCGCGGGTCTTCTTGCAGATTTCAAGAGCCTCCTCAACGTTGCCGCTCTCAAGCGCATCCTCAACGCTGTTGATGAGCTTCTTGGTGTTGACCTCAGAAAGGTTCAAGTAGATGATACGTTCAACAACGAATGCAACACCCAAAACGAGGGCCATTGCAACAAGTGCCATAAAGCCAGGACCACCATCGATGAAGTAGGTCTTGAGCACCTGATGGAAAGAAACTGTTTCCTCAGCTTCCTGAGCGAATGCTGGAGCCATCGTTGCGACAGCAGCCAGTGTCATGAAAAACTTTTTCATTGAGTTTTGTGTTTTTAAAATGTTAATTAATTGGGTTGATAGGATTCAAAACAGCGCAAAGTAAGTGCTTTTTTCTTTAACTCGCGCTTTTTTTGTCGGAAATATTTTTGTTCATATTCCATTTTTCGGGCTTATAACCGCATTTTTTTTGATTTTGTTGTGCTTTCGGCTACAATCGGAGCAAGGTTGCGGCGTTTGCGGTGGTGATTCTGGCTACCTCATCGGCCGAAATTCCGAACAGGTCGGACAGGGCTTGGCAGGTCACGGCAGTGTAGGCCGGTTCGTTGCGGTGGCCGCGATGTGGTACGGGTGCAAGGTAGGGCGCGTCGGTCTCGAGCACGATCCTTTCAATTCCGATGGCGCGGGCAACGTCGGGCACGGTGCTTTTCTTGTAGGTCAATGTGCCGCCGATGCCGAACATGAAATCTCCGTAAAGGAGTGATTCTTTGGCTTGCTCGACAGTGCCGCTGTAGCAATGCAGTATGCCGCGCAGACGTTTCCCGTTCGATTGCAACATTGTGGCCAACGTCGTTCGGCAGAGTTCAAGGAATTCTGTCATCGCATCGCGGATGTGAAGCAGGACGGGCAGGTCGTGCTCCATCGCCCAACAAATTTGTCTGACGAGTAGTTTCCGTTGGTCATCGATGCGCGATTTGTCCCAATGGAGGTCAAGCCCGATTTCGCCCACGGCTCGTATTTCGCCCTTGTGAGTTGTCCAATTCTCATCGGAGAAGAGCGTTTTGAACTGAGTGTCAATATCGTCGGCCATGTTTTCTGGATGTATTCCGATGCTCGGGAAAAGAAAATCCGCGTAGCGACGGCAAAGTCGGATTATTTGTGGAAATTCAGTTTCGTCGCAACAGGCAAGCACGATTTTTTGCACGTCTGCATCGATGGAGCGTTGTATGACGGCATCGACATCGGCCGCAAATGCTTGGTCGATGAGGTGGCAATGGGTGTCGATAATCATTTTTATAATGAGAAAAAAGTTTCGTTTCCGCTACGCGGTTTTTACGGTTTGGCCGATGCTGTTAGCCGCCACGCCATTGGCCACAACATAAGCCATCGACCACGCGGCCTGAAGGTTGAATCCGCCCGTGATGGCATCGACGTCGAGCACCTCGCCTGCGAGATACAGGTTGGGGTGCTTTTTTGTGGCCAATGTGTTTAGGTTCAGCTCGTTGAGCGAGATGCCGCCGCAGGTGACGAACTCCTCCTTGTGGCGGCTCTGTCCCTCGATGGGGTAGGTGTCGGCCGTGAGGATGGAGGCCAGACGGTTCATTTGTTTGCGGCCCACTTCGCTCCAGCGTTGGTCGGGGCGGAGGCCGGCGCGTCGGGTGAGGGCGAGCCAGAGACGCGAGGGGATCTGCGACGGACGGGCATTGGCCACGAGTTTGCCGCCTTCGCCGTGCTGCATCTGTTCGATGAGGAGGCGCGCGTCATCTTCAGTGGCATCGGCCAACCAGTTGACGATGAGTTGTGCGCGGTAATTGACTTCGGCCAAGTGGCGGGCAGCGTGCGACGAAAGTTTGAGGATGGCGGGTCCGCTCATGCCCCAGTGGGTGATGAGCAGGGCTCCATCGGCGCGGAACTTGGTGCCGGCGAGTCGGACGGAAACGGCATTGGCCACAATCCCCATCAAGTCACTCATTCCGCTGATATTGAACGAGAAAAGTGACGGAACGGGTGGCTCGATTTTTAGGGTCAATGGCGCAAGGAAGTCCAATCCCTGCGGTCGCGGGCTGCCGCCGGTTGTGACGATGACGACGTCGGCGTGGACGGCTGGGGCATCGGCCATAAAACTGATTTCGAAGCCGGTTGTGGCCAATGGCTCGATGCGGCTCACCTTGTGGCGCAGGTGGAGGCCGACGCCGGCGCGTTCCATGCCGCGTAGCAGCGTGTGGACAATCTGCATGGCGTCCTGGCTGCGTGGGAAGACGCATTGGTCGTCCTGTACGGTGAGGGCGACACCTTCGGCCTCGAACCAGCGCATTGTGGCCTCGTGGTCGAACTGGCAGAAGGCGCGTTTCATGAGCTGTGCGCCGCGAGGATATGCCTCTTGCAGGCTGCGTATGTCGCGGAAGGTGTTGGTTAGATTGCATCGGCCGCCGCCTGTGATTGCGAGCTTAGCCAATGCCTTGCTGCCGCCCTCATAGACATCGACCTGCGCCTCGGGCAACCGCCGTTTGAGCAACAGCGCGCAGAAACAGCCGGCGGCTCCGGCTCCGATGATGGCGACGTTCATTGGGAGTTGAAGGGGAGTGAAATGGATTGAAAAGGAAGAGAAAGGGGAGAGAAAGGGACGTTTGTTGCATTTCGTCGAGAATGTCCATTGGCCATGAATATTTATTTTGTCCAATGACGCATTCGTCCCTTTCTTTCCCCTTTCTCTTCCTTTTCTCTTCTTTTTTTATTTTAATCGAAGAAACCCGGCTGCTTGTACTCGATGCCAAGTTCGCGGTCAACGGTGGCCATGATGCCCTGCACTTGACCCATAGCAAACATACGGCCCAAGAGGGTGTAGCCGGAGTTGTGGCCATGTGCCGACTCGTCGAAGATGCCGCCCGGCTGGTCGGTGAAGGTCATGCCATGATCGACGCGCATTGGGAGACGACGGCCGCTGTTGCACTTGCCCTCCTGCTCGGCCTTCTCGAAGATGCGGCATAGCTCGATGAGGTCGCCACGTCCACCCAGGTGCGATGCCTCGGTGAAGTTTCCGTTGGGGAAGATATGGCAGGAACGGAGATGTACGAAGTGGGTGCGGTCGGCAAACTGACGTGCCATGGCGACAACATCGTTATGCTCACCTGCCGAGAACGAACCAGCACAGAAGGTGAGGCCGTTGTGCTTGTTTGGCACAGCATCCAGGAACCACTTCACATCCTCGACGTTGCCCACGATGCGTGGCAGGCCAAAGACAGGATAAGGAGGATCGTCCGGGTGTACGCACATATTGATATCGTACTCGTCGCAGATAGGCATAATAGCCTCCAACCAGGTCTTCATGTTGTCCTGAAGCTTGGCCTTGTCGATGTCATTATAGAGAGCGAGCAGGTCACGGAACTTCTGTACAGGAGCCGAATCGCCTTCGCTGAAGTTGCCCGAAACGAAGCCCTGGGTCTTGATGATGATGTTCTCTACCATAGCATGGTCGAACTCGGGAGTAGCCTTTGCCTTGATCTCGTCAGCCTCAGCCACGAGGTCGCGTCCCCACTTGTGTACCTTAGAGAACTCTGCCCAATCGGCACGTGCAGCTTCGCGCTTCAGGATATAGATGTCGAAATAAGCAAACTCACCCCAGTTCATGTAGAGGTTGGTCGAACCATTGGGGTTCTTGTGCAAGAGGTCGGTACGTGCCCAGTCGAGCACAGGCATGAAGTTGTAGCAGATACACTTGATGCCCTCCTTGCCAAGGTTGCGGAGCGACTCCTTATAGACCTCAATCTGATGGTCACGGTCGGGACCGCCGTACTTGATGGTCTCGACGACAGGCAACGACTCGACGACACTCCATTTCATGCCGTACGACTCGATGTAGGTCTTGAGATCGTGAATCTTCTCCTGAGTCCATACTTCGCCAAGCGGTACATCGTGCAGGGCGGTAACGATGCCCTCCACACCTATTTGTTTGAGTTGGGCAAGGGTAATCTTATCTTTCTTGCCGAACCAACGCCATGTTCTTTCCATAATAGACCCACCCCCCAGAACCCCCTCCCGTTACATAGGGAGGGGGAGTGTTTTGTTTATTCTCCCGGGAGTGGTTGGGGAGTTTTAATTTGATTGATAATTTCTTTTATTTTTAGGCAAACGTCATCGGCCTCAAACAAGACTTGCTCATTCGTGAAACGGATGACATATAGACCCAAGCCATTCAATGCTTCCGACCGCACCATATCATCTTCATGCTGGTCGCGTTCGGCATGATAACCGCCATCCACCTCAATGACCAGATTGTAGTAGGGCAATAAAAAGTCCACAATATAATCGCCAACGATATGCTGTCGCAGTACTTTCGTGCCGATATCCCCATCCTTGAGGAACTTCCACAACTGCATCTCTGCCAATGTAGCATTCTTGCGATTATCGCGCGCGAACTCTTTCAGCAATTCATATCTGTCTGGCGACGATGTCCGATATTGCCACATAATAGAAATGGTTATGGTAGTTATAGAATAGATAGAAGCTATACATTCCCCCTCCCTACACAACGGGTCCTCGCAGCAAAAAGAAAGATTGATAATCTTTCAGCGAGAAGACGAGCTTTAGCGAGGGGCAAAGGGGATAGGGGGTGGGTCTTATCTCGCTTGCGTGTACTTGTGCAATGTTGCTCTGACGGCACCCTTGCCGGCATAGAGTTCCTTGACCATGCCCTCAATCTGCTCGCCGAGGCCAGCCTCATAGAGGTTTACGCCGAAGATGTCGGCACGAGAGAAGAGTTGCTTGAGAGGGCTCCAGTCTTGGTCGGGCTTGCCGATGGCAAGCGGAGCAACGATAGCCTGCAACTCCTCGAGCTTTGGATCGCTGGATGGAGTGAATGGCTGGAGGTCGTCGTCCAATGCCTTGAGGAAACGGGCATAGCCGGCCAATGTCAATGGGATGAGCACGAGGTTCGACTTGTCGAGGCCGCGAGCTACGTACTTCTTGATAGTCTCACCGAAGCGGATTGGGAGTTTCTGTGATGTATCGGTCGAGATACGCTGAGGAGCATCGGGCATGAATGGGTTAGGCAAGCGCTTGTTGATGACAGCACCGATGAACTCGTAAGGATTGAGCACGCCCGGGTCGGTCACCACAGGCATTGCCTCCATATAGCCAATCTTCTGGATGAATGGACGCAGGTCTGGGTCGGCCATCTCGGCAGAGATCAAGGTGTAGCCCAACATCACGCCGTAGATAGACATGGCTGTGTGGAGCGGGTTGAGACAGGTGGTGACCTTCATGGTCTCGACCTTATCGACCGTCTCGCGCGTGGTGTAGAGCGTGCCGCCCAGTTCGAGTGGTGGACGACCGTTTGTGTAGTTGTCTTCGATGACGAGGTATTGCACCTCCTCGGCATTGACGAATGGCGCGGTGAAGGTGTGCTTCTCGGTCTCGAGGAAGTTGTTGTCTTCAAAGCCATCGGCCGCCAACATCTCCTGCACCTTGACGTGCGGACGTGGGGTAATCTTGTCAATCATCGACCAAGGGAAAGTGACCTTCTTCTCGTCCTTCACATAGGCCAGGAACTCCTTTTCGACCAATCCATCGGCCACCCACTTCTCGGCATAGGCAAAGACACCGGCCTTGACCTTGTCGCCGTTGTGCGAGCAGTTGTCCATCGATTGTACGGTTATGGCCAATGCACCAGCCTTGAAACGCTCGTAGAGTAGTGCGGTGACCTTGCCCATGGCGAACTGCGGGTTGAGGCCGCGAGCGAGGTCGGCGTCGTTGAACGAGTAGCCCTTCTCGGTGATGGTGAAGGTGATCATCTGCAACGACGGATTGCGGAAAATCTCGCAGAGGCGTGCCCAGTCGTCAGTGAACTGCTTGTCGGCCTTGAGACTCTCTGTGACCGATGCGATGACCTTCTTCTCGATGGTGCCCGATGACTGGAGGCTGACGAGCAGCGAGAGGTTCTGGTACGGCCGATAAGCCTTGTCGATAATTTCGTAGTCGAAACTCTCGGCCACAATCACGCCACGGTCATACTTGCCCGTGTTGAGCGCATCGTTCAGGATGGCGGCCGGGAAGGCACGGAAGATGTTTCCTGCACCGAAGTGAACCCATGTCGGGTTGTCATGCGTTTTCTTCGCCACTGCGGCGATGTCGAATTTGGGCAGTTCGTAGCCCTTTGCTTCCCATTCGGACTTGTCGAAGCCCGGGGTTAAGATTTGAGTTAGTTTCATACGTATGTAAATTACGAATTACGAATTACAAATGACTTTTTGACTGCGGATTGAACGGAAGAGACCAAATTTCAATTTATTGGCCGATGCCACAATCGTCCCTTTCTCTTCCTTTTCACTCCTTTTTCACTTCCTTTCACAGCCCGTTTCAAAGACTCGGCAAGCTCATGCCGTAAATCTTCCTGTAGAGGTCGAGCGCGTAGATGTCGGTCATGCCCGAGATGTAGTCGAGCACCGCCATGATGCGTTCCTCGTAGGTTTCGGCCTGTACGTCGTATTGCGTCGGCACGCGGTCGAGCAGCAGTTTCGAGTAGGCCTTCTTCGGGCTGTTGGCCGCATCAATCAGCTTGTCGAGCAGCACCGAGATGATCTGGTGGCCGGCCAATTCGATTTCGACCACATCGTTCGCGTTGTAGATTTTCTGCATCGCCACCTCGCTGCAATGGCGGTAGGCATCGCGCGGCGTCTGGCTGATGTGGTCGATGAGTGCGCCCTCGAATTCGCCGCGCAGGATGGCCTCCTCGTTTTGGCAGAAGACCTCGCCGCATTCATAGACCAGCGTGCCGATGACACGGCTGCGCAGGTAGGCCACTTTCTCGTTGTCGTCGTCCAGATGGCCAAGTCCGCGCACGATTTTTTCGCGTAGTTCGCCCTCAAAGAACGGCAGCAGCAGGTCGTACGTCTCCTGTTGCGTGAGCAGTTTCAGGTGGTGCGCATCCTCGATGTCCATGATCTGATAGCAGATGTCATCGGCCGCCTCCACCAGATAGACCAGCGGATGCCGGCAGTAGCGCTTCTTTTCGATGTCCAATGGCAGCAGCCCCAGATGTTCGACCACCTTGTGGAACGAATCCTCCTCGGCCGCAAAGAACCCGAACTTCGGTTTCCGCGTAGCTTCGAGCGACGAATATGGGTATTTGATGATTGAGGCCAATGTCGTGTACGTCAGCGCAAAACCGCCCTCGCGGCGGCCCTTGAACTGATGGCTCAAGAGGCGGAAGGCATTGGCATTGCCGTCAAACCGCGTGATGTCGGCCCAGACCTGCGGCGAGACCCTGTCGCGGAAGCGCATCCCGCTGCCCTCGCTGAAATAGGAGATGATGGCCCTTTCACCGCTATGTCCGAATGGAGGGTTGCCCATGTCATGCGCCAGACAGGCCGTTGCCACGATGTCGTCGAGGCTCTGGAGTTTCTGCGTCCATGGTTCGCCGGCATATTTTTCAAGCAGGAAGGTTGCTGCATTGTTGGCCAATGACCTTCCCACGCAGCTTACCTCCAGGCTGTGCGTCAGACGGTTGTGCACGAAGATGCTGCCTGGCAAGGGGAATACCTGCGTCTTGTTCTGCAAGCGTCGGAAAGCAGGCGAAAAAATCAGTCGGTCGTAGTCGCGCTGGAACTCTGTGCGGGCATGTTGGCCACTTTGCAGCTGTTCCTGGCCGAAGCGCAGGGTGGACAGCAGCCTGTCCCAATGCATTTGTATTGTGTAGATTGTGTCTTTTGTTTCCATCGGTCAAGAATTCGGCCAGTTACCTTAAAGCCGTGCAAAGATAGTGCGTTTGGTCGCTTGGCCAAATATTTCATGACGAAAAGTGGCTTGCGGTGTCCGTATGTCGCGTTTTTTGATTTTTTTGTTTCAATTTTCGTTTTGGCCGATGTGGGCTCCCCACCTCTTAACCAGTACAGCCGATGTCAAGGAAACGACGTCGCCAACGTCGCCCCGATTCTTTTATTAAGGTGTTTATGTCCAATGTGCTTCAATAGCCGATTCCGCGGACTCAGTTGTCATTCTGAACGAACGCGAAAAATCTCTCCATCAATTAAAATCAATTTGAAATCAATTTTTTTGGAGGCCGATGACATACGGACAAAATAACTCTTGCAACCACATCCTAAAAATGCAGTTGCAAGATTTCTTTTATCATTTTCCACTCGACCTTGAATGAACTTTCTTCAAAATATCTATCAATTCTTTTTCTTCATCTAGTTTTGAATATACATGTTCAAGCCTTCCGACACATTCCTCGATATCGATGGAATCACTCATAGGACGAGACACTTCCGATAATACCCTTTTTTTTATTTCAGGATGCTCATGAAGCAATTTTACAAAATATCTTGAATTATCCAGTAACAAATTGAATATATATGAATTGATGCTTGAATTTCCGGGTTCCTGCTTAATCATGTATGTCAGCGAATCGAACCGAAGCGTATAATCTTCAAATTTTTCTTTCAGTTCCGCAGCATACCATTTGCCGATGTCTCGGCCAGCATCGACCAATATCCAACGAGTTCCGTCATACTCATATTCTTTGCAGAAAGGCTCGCAATTGACCATATAAGGACAATAGAATTCGTTTCCATTATGCAAGTTCTTTTGCTTAAACAGATTGGAATAAATTGTATCTGGAACATCTCTGGTTGACTGATAAATCAGCACAGTATCTTTATTCTCTTCGTAAAAGAATACCGGAGCATCAGATAATGCGTAATGTTGATAATGGCAACCCCATATAGTCATCCGGCTCTTTGAGTCCCATTGATACAAAACAAGCACATAATAGAACTTATTCTTCAAGATAGAGTCAAGCACGCATTCCGCAGAGTCGGAATAGTGTCTGCGAAGATTTTCCTGGGAATAGAAAATTCTGTAATCATACAGGATGCTGTCAATTTCTGAATCGAAATGGTCTCTCAACTTTATGGAGTTGCTTTGAGAACATCCTATCATCAACAAAGCCAATAGACAAAATAGAAAATTTTTCATATTAAAATCCGAATTGATTAATGTTTATAGTGCTCTTATTGGAATTATTTCGGTCATAATGAATGACAACACCCTGGTTGGGATAATAATAATTGCAGTTTGAATTCGTGGCTTCTATTACATCTTGCCGTCCCGCCTCTGGCGTTTCATTCTCATTGTGTGTATGGATTGTATTTGTACCATTTTCATTGTTCAAATATAGTTCGCATAAATAAAATTATACCAGATGCCAGTCCGTTACCCCTACAGATAATAGGTTTATTCTACAATGTGTTTAATTTCCCTTTATGCTTTTTTATGCAAAATGCAATTAAAATAGAAAACAACAAGGGTAAAATCAATATAAAAATGATTTTAATCTTATAAAAAACACTTTTGATTTCAAAGCTTTGATCTTCAGATGTCCAACACAATTTTTCTGACACACCCAATTGTTCTCGCAATATGTCAAATCTATTCAATGATAATGGTCCATACGCATCATCGGACTGTTTATCAATAATCCAATATTCGATTGTTTTAAAAAGGTGTCTGAAAGAATAATCATAGTCATAATTAAACCCATAAAAAGCCAATGAATCATTTTTAAGAGCTGATCTATAAAGAGAATCAAACATGTTTTTGGGTTTCCGTTGCAATAAAATATAATCATCATCGGCCACTATTTCTGCAATATGCTCGCCAAGTATGACTTCTCTATTATTATTGGGAGAGACGATCATAGTGTCTTTATGGCCTAAAGAGTCATAAAGGCAGAGATTCCTATTTTGCTGGTCATTTTCTGCAAATTCATATACTAAGTCAGTGACACCATAATCTTTGTCGGAACTTATATAATATCCGTTGCCAAAATCTGTATAATATGGATTCCACCAATTTATAATGCAAACAAACAGAATGACATATCCGAATAATAGAGATGTGAATAAAATTAGATATTTCATAATGTAATTCAAACGATTTTAATCCTTCGCCACGTTCTTTAGTGACAACGTGGAAATTTCATCGGTCCAAAAACTGATTTTCATCGATTTTAACTGATGGAGAAATCCCGTTCAAGCCTTGTTCTTGGCAAAATGTTCGCAAAAATCGCGGATGCCGCACTCCCCGCATTTCGGGTTGCGCGCCGTGCAGACGTATCGGCCGTGGAGGATGAGCCAATGGTGCGCACGGGGGATGAGTTCGGCCGGGATGTTGGCCGTCAAGGTGCGTTCGGTGGCCAATGGATTGGGCGAATTGTGTGTAAGGCCGATGCGGTTTGCTACGCGGAAAACGTGCGTATCGACGGCCATCGTGGGCTTGTTATAGACGATGGAGGAGATGACATTGGCCGTCTTCCGACCCACGCCGGGCAGGGAGAGCAGCGCGTCGTAGTCTTCGGGCACCTCGCCTCCGTAGTCGTTGACCAGCCGCTGCGCCATGCCGACCAGATGCTCCGCCTTGCTGTTGGGGTAGGAGACGCTGCGGATGTACTGGTAGATTTCATCGGCCGTCTGTTCTGCCATTTTTTGCGGCGTCGGGAAGGCGCGGAACAGTTCTGGCGTGACGATGTTGACCCGCTTGTCGGTGCATTGGGCCGACAGGATGACGGCCACGAGCAGCTCGAACGGGTTGCGGTAGTCGAGTTCGCTGGCGGCGTTCGGATTGTGTTCCTGAAAATAGGCAATGATGCCCGCGTAGCGTTGTCGTGTAGTCATTTCTTCTCGAGGTTTTAAGACTGTGATTTTTAATGTTTTGAAGTTTTTTGGACGACGTTTTGACCAGCAAGGCAACCTTAAAACCTCACCAGCGAAGCGACCTTATGACCTGATTTATCTTTCGATGGCCACGCGCCGTAGTCTGCCGTCGATGAACTCCAGTAGGCGACGGTCGGCGTAGTGCCAGCGCTCAATCATGCCGCCTTTGGTGTTGACGTGTTCGTAGCGTTGTGGCCGGCCGAGCGAGAGTCTGACCTCTTCCAATGTCATGTCGATGCGCACTTGGTTGGCACGGATCAGCTCCCAGTTTTCGGACGAAATGTTCGGATATTGCCGATATGGGTCGTCAACGGAAAAACATCGTTGTACGGGTGTCGAAGTGGCATTTTCGCGGCTGTTGGGCAACGACGTCATTATCGAGGCCGAGATGCCTTGCGGATGGCTGACCCAGATGCGCAACGGTGCCAGTTCCGTGCCGACGGTGACCGAGTCGATGCGCACGCTGACGAACTTTTCGAGTCGGATGCTGTCGGCCACAAGCAGGCGGTCGTCGTTGATGAGCAGGAAGAGGTCGCGTCCGCGTAGCCGTTGGTCGCATTGCCGGATGGGGGTGAGGGCGCACATCGACGGAATGGCGGGGCGGTATGTCGTATCGGTCATCTGCTTCATCAGGCGGCCGGTCGCGTAGCGGTAGAGGCGTCCCTGTGGGCTGCGGAATTGCAGCATCATGCGCTGCTGGCCCATCCAGTCCTCCTCGCTCAAGATGCCGTCGAACGTCCAGATTGTGTTGCGGAAACATGCCGTGTCGTAGGCCAAATCGGGCATTTGAGGCTGCATTGTGGCATTGAGCGCATCGTCCAGATACAGAAATTCCGACCCTTGCAGCCATTGGCAGGGTGCGGTCGGCTGTATGTCTTGCAGCAGACTTTCGACGGTCACTTCCGGCGTCCGTTTCTTTTTGTTGCGGCCGATGAGGATTGTCGGTAAAATAAGGCACAAGATAATGATTGTGAGGATTTTGTGGCAGCGAATCAGTTTGTGTCCGATGCCGTTGAGCGTCGTGCCGAACAGGTATTCGTCGCCGCCGTCGCGTATGCCGCTTCGCTTGCGGAGTTCGTCGGCCGAGAGGGGAAAATTTCGCGTAGCAATGTTCGCTTTCGGCCAAGTCTTGCCGATTGTCTTGATGTTTTTGCTTGAAAAGTCAATCATTTCTTCGATGTGAAAAATGCGTCCGGGGAAAAATTCGCGTAGCGTGTCCGACAGGTAGATGTGGCTGTTCGTGTCGGCCTTCCAAACGCCGAATTGCGTGCATGGCAGACGGAACGCTCCGGCTTTGAGCAGCGTCACGTCGGGCTCGTAGAGGAATGTGGCATTTGCGTCGGCGGGAAGCAGATTCGCGGCCGATGCCTCTTCGTCGCGCCACTTGAAGTCGAAACGCACTTTGTCGGCGGTGCGGAAGTCGATGCAGTGGATTGTCGGGTTCGTTTCGGCCGTGTCCGATGTCTTGGCCGTGTCGCATTGTCCGTCGAACACCAATAAAAGTTCTTTACATTCGTTGCGCACGGCCACTACGTGAATTTCTGCGATTCCAGGCATCTGTTGCATGACGCGGGCAACATCGGCCATAGGTGAAATTTTGATAATCAAGCGTTTGCATCGGTGCAACAGTTCTTCGCGTAGCGTCACGACATTCGGTTCGCAGTCGGCCAGGTCATAGACGCGGCTTCCGTCGGTGGCTCGTCGGGCGGGGTCGAGGTAGATTGTGTCGGCCGATGGGATTCCGAGCTGGAGCGAATCGCCTTCGCGCACTTCGATGTTGTCAGCCCCAAGCGCTTCAAAATTGTTGCGCGCGGCTTCGCAAAGGTGCTTCTGCCGTTCAAAATAGATGGCGTGGTGCATCGCGCGGCTCATGTAGTAGCAATCGACGCCCATCCCTCCGGTCAGGTCGGCCAATGTGTCGCCGACGGTCAGGCTGCGTTTGTAGAGCGCCGTCTGTTGCGAGCTGCATTGTTCGGCCGGAACACGTCCGCCCATCAGCAGCGCGTCGTTGGCCGCCCATTCCGGCAGTTTGTTGCGCAGTTGCCGACGGGCCTCGATCTGCTCGGCGGCCCATCGTATGTCGATGTCGGGAAAATGTGAAGCGGAAAGCACCAGCCGGGCGGTGTCGTCGTCGGCATGTCGGCGCAGAAAAGCTCTGATTTCGGGGGATAATTGCATCTTTAAAAAAGAAAAGTCGCACAAAAATAGCATTTTCAAATGAATCGGGCGACGGCATTCGGGAAAAAAGACTATTTTCGCGCCGCCAAAACAGAAACAGAATCGTTTAACCCGCCAAAAGCGTACCGAAATGATTGAATATTGGAAATGCAATTCCGGCTTCAAACAGCTCCCGGAGTGGGAGAGTGACTGCTGGGTTCAAGTCACCAATCCGACGCAAGAGGAATTGGATGAGCTTGAAAAGCAGTTCGATGCGCCTATGGACTTCATTCAGGACGTTGAAGATAATGAAGAGCGGCCTCGTACGGAGAGCGAAGCCGGTTGGCTGATGACTTTGATCCGCGTGCCGAGCAAGGAGCTTGATGAAGACGGCGTGTCGATCTACAGCACAATCCCATTGGCCATCCTGGTGCATGGCGAGGTTTTCATTTCTGTGTGTCATTTCCGCAACGAGATGGTTGGCGACTTCATCCGCTGGACCAACCGCAAGATGATTGAGGAACGTAGCCGATACGACCTCCTGTTGTCGCTTTTCCTGTCAAGTTCGGTGTGGTATCTGAAGTATCTGAAGCAGATGAACATCATGATGAAGGCGGCCGAAGAGGCTCTTGAAGAGTCGATGGACAACAACCGCCTGCAACAGATGATGCGCATCGAGAAGTTCCTCGTCTATTTCATCACGTCGATTCGTGGCAATGAGGTCGTTCTGGTGCGTCTGAAGAAGCATCTGCGCCACCTTTCTTACGACGAGGACCTGCTGGACGACGTTGAGGTCGAGTTGCAGCAGGCATACGCTACGGCCAATATCTACAGCGAGGTGTTGGAGCGACAGCGCAGCTCGTATTCGAGCATCATCAGCAACAATTTGAATGCCATCATGAAACGGCTCACGACCATCACCATCATCCTGATGATTCCGGCGGCCATTTCAGGTTTCTTCGGCATGAATGTGCCCAACGGCATGGAGACGTGGAAGTTTGCGTTTCCGGTGATTTGCGTCGCCACGTCGCTCCTGATTTTGATTTGCTACATCATTTTCAAGAAAAAAGACTTGTTCTGAGTCTTTATTTCGTTGAAAGATAGATGTTTGCAACCGATAACGCACTCCGCATCCTTCTGCATGGAGTGCGTTTTAAGTTAAAATTGGTAAATAGATAATTTAATCGTCTTTTTTCGACCGACATTCTCTCATTTGTGGTCGTGTTTGTGAAATTGCAGCCCCAATTTGTATAGAGTTTTGTGTAAAAATTGCACAAATCAATATAATGTTATGTGCAATTATTGCGAAATCTTTATAAAATATTGCGCACTTTCCAAAAAAAAGCGAAAAATATTTTTTTTGTATTTTTTTGTACCTATATTTGCACGTAGAAAAACAAATGATGTGTAACAAAGGAAATCTTTGCACTATGAACACTTATTTAGCCACAAATTTCAATCATGTGTTAAAGCGTGTAGCAATTGCAACGTTACTAACTGTCGGCTTTTTCACATTCCAAACAACATTAGCAGAAACAGCGATCTGGGACGGAACAATGGTGCGTCCTACGGAAGGGTCGGGCACTGAAGATGATCCCTACCTCATCAATACGGCCGAGGAGATGGCCTATTTGATTCGTAACTACGACTACAATGACGGTATCTGCTACCGTAAGTACTATAAGTTGACGCGTGACCTCGACATGCGAAGCACGCAGTGGACTTTCGGTTCGGCGACGTCCGACAACAAGAGTTTCCGTGCCCACTTCAACGGCGCAGGCCACAAGATTTCGAACATCGAGGTCTCATTGCAGGACTCGCAGGGCGAATGTCACTACGGCTTGTTCCCACAGATGGGCGGCGACAAGGACTTTGAGGCCGTCATCGAGAATCTTGAGGTCGAAAACATCCACTTCGTGCGCAGTACGGGCGACCCGACCGGTACCTACAACTTCCGTATCGGCGGTCTGGTCGGCAAGATGTACTCGAATTCGCGCGTGTCCAACTGCCTTGTGCGCGGCTTTGAGGTGTCGGACTATGGCATTCAGATCAACCTGCACAGCGCATCGAAGATTTCAGCCTGCCCATTGGTCGGCGAAATTATGGACTTCTTTGGTGACAGCCGCGAGTTCGACGTCGAGTCGCGCGTCCTCATTGAACACAGCTACGGACATGGTACGGCCGATTTGACACACTTCCACGGCCATCCTGAGCAGTTCTATACGACTGAAGTGCAGGGCAAGATTCAGAAGGAGGGCTTCACGCAGAACAACTACACCTGGCACATGATAAACGAGGCCGACCGTTCGTTCTCGATGATGGGCGTCAATGTGACGCAGACCGTCGGCAAGCAGTTCCAGTACGAAGGTACTTTCGAGCGATTCCGTGGTCACACTTACTCATATATGTGGATGCTTGACGGTGTGCGTCTGGGCAACAGCCGTACGGCAACGGTCACGGTCGAACCGAAGCCATACAAGCAGCGTCTCAGCCTTACGGTGTTCGACAACGGTATGGAGGCAGGCGGCGGCGCCGTGCTGATTGAGCCGGACCAGTTCAGCCTTGCCATCGAAAACCTCGGAAAGTCGCGTAAGTCGGGCTATCGTGGCA
The DNA here is from genome assembly GCA_002373755.1 of Bacteroidales bacterium UBA3663. Classification (GTDB taxonomy): domain Bacteria; phylum Bacteroidota; class Bacteroidia; order Bacteroidales; family UBA3663; genus Liminaster. The sequence continues at coordinate 32,415 of DFJU01000082.1, forward strand.
AACTCACTTCGTTGAACGGAATTGCGTTCGATGAAAATGACTTCGATTTTGAATGGCAGGATTTGACCGATAATGAGCGCGTTGTGTCCAACTCCGTTACGCTGAACAATCCTCATGAAGGCCACACTTACCTGCTCTTGGCCACACACCGCAAGAACCGTGGAGCGCGCTTCTCGTGCATCAAGTCGTTGGCAAAGCCGATTTATGTGTGCAACCGTGGAATCTCGAAGATTGAGGTTGAGCAATACACCAACGACGGCCAGATCTACAAGAAGGGCGACGACAAGAACGATGGCTTGACCCCAGCGACGGCGGTGCGCACATTGAAGCGCGCATATCAGCTTTTGGCATCGGCCGAAAAAGGCGGTTCGGTCGGCAAGAATGTGATTGTCATCATGGGCGACTATGGCGACTACGACTTCACGGAATATCTCGACAGCCATTGCAAGAACCCGAATCCGTCGTATTTCCCGAAGAATAAGCCTGCACTCATCACCGGTCGTTACGACAACTTCAAGAATGGTCGTCTGCTCTTCGCCGGCTTGAGCATTCGCTTCGATGCCGACACGCGGTTTGAGGAAATCAACCTGAGCGGCGCATCGTTTGAGGTGAGCGACATCCCGAACCAGACAAAGGTCTTCGCGTGGGGCAACAACTTGACCATGGGCTACGGCATTTTCATCAGTGGCTACAAGATTATGGACTACACGCTCGGTCTGGAAGACGGTGTGCTTGCACCAGCCATTACGCTCTACGGCGGCATCTTGAACAACAACGACCCGACCTACGTGCACAAGGAAAACACCTTGACAATCCACTCTGGCACCTACGGACGTGTCATTGCTGGCGATGGCTATACGTTGCAGATGCCGAACACTGGCAACATCTCGGGCAATCCGAGCAACCCTGTGCGAACTCGCGTAGTGTGCGATGTGACAAACCACTACAACCCGTTCCACACGCAGTATGACGTCGCACTCGTCATTGGTGGTCAGGCCGATGGTACTGTCTATGCGGACACGCATATCGACATCAAGGGCAACAGTAAGATTGGCCGTATCGTGGGCGGCAATGTGGCTTTCGGCCGCGTCGTCCCTGGTCGTCCAGCCGACAGTTTCTTCGGTCGCACAAACGTCACCGTCTCTGGTGGTACAGTCACGGAAATCTATGGCACGAACTTGGGCCGTTACGGTCACATCCTCTATGCATCTGAGACCGAGCACGACTCTTGCGTCACATATTTCTACGGCAAGACCTATCTGAACTTGATTGGCGGTACGATTACCAACACGGTCTATGGTGGCGGCGCAGCTTGTGTGACTGGCTTTGACTACGACGGCAAGCATCACACCGAAGATCCTCACGTGCCATACCTGAAAGGCGATAGAGTCGTGTTCGGACGCTATTCAGAGGCCGTCGGCAAGATGCCGATCATGCAGCTCAGCAATGGCGAAAAACTTGATTTGAGCAAGACGGAACTGCACGTCAGCATCGGTGGCAACATACACATGATGGGTTCCGTCTATGGTGGCAGCGTTTCGTTCAGTTCGTTGTTGCCTACGCACCAGGCCGGAAGTCAGTCCGGATGTATTTTCGCCAACACCTACATCAACATGACGGGCGGTTTGGTCGATGGTTACCTCTTTGGCGGATGCCGTAGTAACCTGTCATACTTCGACAACAGCGACCACAGCAACTATCCGTTGGTGAATGGCGTACAGACCGACAAGATGTTCTTTACCAACATGGCGATGATGTACGGCAATGCCTACGTGACAGTGAACGGCGGCGAGGTGCGAGGCGTCATCTTCGGCGGCGGCGAAGGTCCTTACTACCGTCAGGTTTCTGAGGACGACCGCACGAATGCAGTAGCGATGCTTGGCTCGCTGTTCGGCAATACTCAGGTCAACATCGGCGGCAACGTAATCGTGCGCGACTACATCTTCGGCGGTGGCAACTATTCGAATGTCTATCGCACTGGCAACGAGAAGGATCCGATGTCGGCAGGCAATGTGACAATCAACGTCTCGGGCGGCGAACTCTACGGCGCAGTTCTCGGCGGCGGCAATGGCGACAAGGATACGACGAAATATGCCTACGTCCGTTCCATCTATCCGAAGGTTGCGGGCGATGTCCGCATCACACTCTCCGGCGGCCGATTCGTCTATAATTCCCGTCGTCCGCACTACATCAAGAAGCGCATCTACGGCATTGCAGCCGGTGGCATGGAGACTTGCATCGTGCGTGGCAACACCTATCTGACAATCGAGTCGAACCCATTTGACGATTTGCTGCGATTGAACGAGAATGTCAATGCCGAGAACGACCTCATTCTTTGTGCTGGTGGTTATTTGAAGGAGGCAACTGTGGTCGGACAGGCCAACCTCACTTTGAACTCCAAGAATGCGCCGAAGATTGACCGTCTGTATGCCGGCGGAATCTACGGCCCGGTTGGCAGCACCAACACCAAGATTGTGAGTGGCAGTGCGGAGCGTGTTCACAGTACCGGCCGATTCGGTACAATCAATTCCGGCAAAGTCGCAATTACGGTGGGCACGCCGAACGACGACTTCGGTCTGAACTACACCATCCGCATCGACAACTTGTTCGGTGGCTATGATTTGAGCAAGACCGACCTCAAGTTGCAGGGTGGCAACGTATTGAACATTTTGCGCGCCGAATGATGCACTAACAAGGTACATTCTAAAACATCATCCATAAGAAGTGGGATGTCGCGGTTAATCCTCGACATCCTTTTTTTTGTGCCGCTACGCGAGTTTTTTTGAAGGAAGATGAACAGCAAAACCCTTTTAAAAAGATGTGTTGGAGCGGTGAACCGCCGTCAAGTGTTAAAATTTCGTCGATGCCTGCTTTTTTTCGCCAAAAAGTTTTGTTCGAGCTCTGAAAGTCGATATTTTTGCAGTGTATTAGTAAGGTAATACACTAAAACGGTAAAACAAAATCAATATCCACTACAATTCAAAACCTTATTGTTTATTAAACTGATTAGCATTGAAAACATTCCGGGAAAGGAATTTGAGGTCCTCGGACTTGTGAAGGGAACCATCGTCCAGTCGAAGCACATTGGCCGCGACTTTATGGCTGGGCTGAAAACGATTGTGGGCGGCGAAATCAGGTCGTACACAGAAATGCTGGCCGAGGCGCGGGATATAGCTACGCGGCGCATGATTGCCGAGGCGGAGTCGCTGGGTGCCGATGCCATTGTAGGTGTCCGCTTCAGTTCATCGGCCGTAATGCAGAACGCCGCAGAGGTCATCGCTTTCGGCACGGCTGTAAGGTTCAAGTGAGAATCCCTGAAAAATAACTCAATATAAACTTATCTTTTAACAAACACTATGATTAAGACAAACAACCTGACCTATGCCTACGTCAAGGGGCATACGGTATTGGACAGAATCAGTCTTGACATGCCGTCGGGCCATGTGTACGGCCTTTTGGGGCGGAACGGTATTGGCAAATCGACCTTGTTGAAGCTCCTGAGCGGTGCCCTGTTGGGCGAGGGCAAGTATCTTGTGGGCGACCGTGACCCACGCCGTCGGGAGGTGGACTTCCAGCAGAGCGTCCGCCTCGTGCCCGAAAATGAGGCACTCTATGACATCGACATCCGCGACTATGCCAAGATTACGCGGCCGCTCTACCCGACGTTTTCGGACGAGATGCTGAAAATGGCATTGGCCGAGTTCCAAGTCCCGCAGGATGTGAAGCTGACCGAGATGTCGTTGGGGCAGCAGAAGAAGGCCCTCGTGTCGCTCTCATTGGCCTGCAACACGCCCTACATCTTCATGGACGAGCCGACCAACGGTATGGACATCCCGTCGAAAAGCATCTTCCGCAAGCTTGTGGCCGGCATGATTGACGAAAATCGCACTATCGTCATTTCGACGCATCAGGTGGACGACCTTGTGGGCCTGATGGACTACGTGACCATCATGGAGAATAACGGCATACTGCTCTCGGACAGTCTGGAAGCCATCGGCCAAAAATATGGCACGGAGGATATCAAGCAGGTCTTCTGTCGGCTGGTATCCAACCGTAACTTGAACCATTAACCTTACAACCGAAAAGATATGGAAAACTTTAGTTTCGAAAGAATCTGCGCCCTGTTGCGCTACGACTGGACGTTGCACAAGCGCAAGTTCCTGATGACGTCACTGATTGTCATGTTGGCCTACATTGTGTTGGCTTTTGTATGTTTCTTGGTTAGTGCCGAGTTGGGTGTTGATACCGTCAATGCCTCATTGCCGAACAAAATGGTGCAAATGTGGAGCTTATATTTCGCGACGGCCAGTTCGGTCATGTTCATTGTTGTGACGACATTGCTCACGGAAAAGTTCTGCTACTCGCGTAGCGCAACAGCCTATCTGTCGCTTCCGGGTACGTCGTTGGAAAAGTATTGCGTCATGGCAGTCGAATATTTCATCGGCCTCGTTTCCGTTCAGTTTATCGGCCTTGTGATGTTTCTGATGACGATGGGTCTCGGCTTCCTGTGTGTGCCGGAACTTGATTGGAATGTCAACTATTTTGCAAACGTATGGCCATACATCGGAATGGATCTGGACAAGTTATTTGGAGAACAGCTTGGAGAACAGCTTGCAACCATAAAGCATTCGACTCCGATATATCTCGCACTTGTGCAGCAGTTGAAGAACCTTGTGTGGATTTCGTCGATGATGGAGCCAGTCGATTGGATTGCAAGTATTGCATTGCATGGCGTTATCTGTATGTTCTTCAAGTCCAATGTGCAGATAAAGGCCATCTTGCTGGAGCTGCTTCTGTTGGTTGCATTTGTGATCGTCTTGATTGTCTTGATATGCGGTTGGGCAGGATACGCCAAGATGAACAATTTGGGGGCGGATTATTTTTTCGGTTCGTTGGACAATCTGATTGCCGCTATAAAATATTACGTTTACCTGACTCCTGTGCTTGCCGCCGCATTCTGCTATATCTTCTATCGCCAGCTGCGTTGCAAGCAGGCAAAATAAAAGTGTTTCACTATGATAAAGATTTCAATAATTGCATTGGCCTTTATCGTTATGGCGGTTCTGATTCTTTCGGGCAAAGGTGATGGGCTGATTGCCGGCTATAACACGGCCAGCGAAGAGGAGCGGGCGCAAGTGAACGTGAAGCGGTTGCGTCTTGTTTTGGCCAATGTCCTTATTCTCACGGCCGTTGCGATTCCGGTGCCTGTCCTGATGGGGCGGCAGAACGATGTCCGACTTGTTCTGTGCATGTGCGGAGGAATCATGGTGATTACTTTGGTGGCGGTCATTTTGGCCAACACATGGTGTCGAAAAAAATAAAAACGTAAGCCTATGGATTTTCAAAGTAATGCACAACCCATCTTCTTGCAGATATACGACTGGCTGTGCGACAAGGTGTTGCGTGGTGAAATAAAGCCCGACGAGCAGCTGCCGTCTGTGCGCGAACTCGCCGTCGAACTTGAGGTGAATCCCAACACCGTGATGCGCACCATCGAACGCCTTCTGCAACAGGAGATTATCTACAGCAAGCGCGGAAAGGGAAATTTCCTCGCCGAGAAAGCTCCACAAATCATCAACGAAGTGCGGACGAGGCGTCTGCTCGACGAGAAACTTCCGGCTCTGGCCGCCGAACTTCGTCTGCTTAATTTCAGTCCAGACGATGTGAAAACTCGTCTTGAGGAGCTGATGAAGGGGTGACATCGGCTATAAAAACGATTGCTGTCCCGCCAAATTGAGAGGTTTGGCGGGACAGTTTTTCGCTTTTTTCGCTTTTTTCGCTTTTCTTAGTTTGTGGCCGATGTCTTCCTGTCGGGAATCAGCAAGAATCCCACCACGCCGACGGCCTGCACGGCCGCGGCCAGCCAGAATGCCGAAAGATAGCCCCACCATCCGGCCAGGACGCCGCCCAAGAGGACTCCGAGGCCAGCACCGGCATCCCACGCGGCCAGTTGGGTGCTGTTGGCCACACCGCGCCGACGGTCGCCCGCAAGGTTGACGAACATCATCTGCATGGCGGGGAACATGTGGCCGTTGCCGAAGCCCACGATGGCGGCCGATGCGTAGTAGGCGGCGGGGTGATGCACGGCGGCGAAGAGCAGGAATCCGAAGGCTGAGATGCAGATGCCCTCGGTGCAGTTCTGACGGATTCGTCCACGACGCAATTGCCGTCCGCCAGTCAGACGGGACACGATAAGCCCGACGCTCAATACGGCGAAAAACAGACCCGTGTTGCCTGTCGTTTCCGGATTCTGCACGCAATAGATGGCCAGATAGGTCGCCACAATGCTGTAGGACATGCCGAAACAGGCTTGGCAGATGGCCAATGACCAGGCATCGGTCAAGAATAGCTTGGAAATCAAGGAGCCGCCGACCTGTTGCTTGACGGGCGATTTGACATTTTCGGGCAGATGGATAGTCGCGTCGATGACGAACCCCATGAATGCCACGAACATCGACAGCCCGAACAGCAGGTCGAAGTCGCTGAACCGTTCATAGAGCAGCAGCCCGATGGTGGGAGCGATGGCGGTGGCGAGGTTGTTCGACAGGCCGTAGTAGCCGATGCCCTCTGCCCGTCGGCTGTTGGGCAGGACGTCGATGGCGACTGTGCTGTTGGCCACACTGGTCAATCCGAATGGCGCGCCGTGCAATGTGCGCACGCAGGCGAAAAGGAAAATGCTTCCGGCAAGCACGTAGCCCGCAAAGAATGCGAAAAGCAGGAACCACGAGACGACCAGCACCTGTTTGCGTGGCAGGTTATCGACCATGTAGCCGCTGCCTGCGCGCGACAGCATCGCCAACCACGTGTAGCCGCTCAAAACGACTCCGGCAATCTCGGATGTCGCGTCAAACCGTTCGTGCAGGTAGATGGGCAGAAGCGGCACCACCAGCATGAATGAAAAGAAGAGCATGAAGTTTGCACTCCATGCCTTCAAATATTCTTTGTTCCAAAGACGTTCTTGGTTCATCATTTCTGAGCCTCAACCCACTTGCGGGCATTGACAAAAATCTCAATCCATGGAGTAACCTCGTCAGCCTTGTGGTCTTGTGGATAGTAGCCACACTGCCAAGGGAACATGGCGCGCTCCGGATGTGGCATCATGGCCAAGTGACGACCATCGGCTGAGCAGATACCAGCCAAGCCATCAGGCGAACCATTCGGGTTAGCAGGGTAAGCGACATAACCATACTTGGCTACGACGTTGTAATCCTCGATGGTCTTGCCGGCTGGCAAACCGAACTTACCCTCACCGTGAGCGGCCCAAATGCCGATGCGCGAACCGGAAAGAGAGCCCATCATGATGCTGTCGTTCTTAGGAATGCGCACATTGATGAAGTTGCTCTCGAACTTATGGCTGTCGTTGTGCAACATGTGGACGCGGTCAGGATTCTGAGCTGCCTTGAGGATGTCAGGGTTCTTGGCATCGAGGTTCGAACCTACGAGACCGAGTTCAATCATCAACTGGCAACCGTTGCAGATACCCAACGAGAGGGTGTCAGGACGTGCATAGAAATCCTGCAAGGCTTTGCGTGCCTTCTCATTATACAAGAAACCGGCAGCCCAACCCTTGGCAGAACCCAAGACGTCGGAGTTAGAGAAACCACCACAGAAGACGATAAGGTTGACATCGGTCAAATCTTCACGACCTGCAATGAGGTCGGTGATATGGACGTCCTTGACATCGAAGCCTGCCAGATACATCGAGTAGGCCATTTCGCGCTCCGAGTTGACACCCTTCTCACGGATGATGGCAGCCTTGATACCCGTCTTGTTACGACGGTCGGCCGAGATGCCGTATTGTGCCAACTTACCCGTAAAGCCCTTAGGCCACTGATAATAAAGAGGTTGGTTCTTGTAGTTGGCGAAACGCTCGTCGGCCTTCTGCACACCGCTCTGCTTGCGGTCCAAGAGGTGGCTCGACTCGTACCACACATCGCGCAACTGGTTGATGTCGAAGTCGGCTACATAGTCGCCCTTGCGGACATTGACGGAACGCTCCTCACAAGGATAACCAATCTTGGCAACGGCCACGCCAGCCATCTCCATCAACTTCTCGAAGGCCTTGGTATCCTTGACCTGAAGTATGACGCCAGGGTTCTCGGCAAAGAGAATCTTGACGATATCCTCCTCGGCCAAATCGGTCAGGTTGATACGGAGACCACCTTCGGTATTGGCGAAGCACATCTCCAACAACGTGGTCAACATACCACCGGCACTGATGTCGTGACCAGCCAAGACAAGGTTCTGATTGATAGCCTCCTGAACAGCGTCGAAGGCATCAGCAAAGTACTCGGCATTCTCGACGGTTGGCACCGAGTCACCCACCTTATTGAGGGTCTGAGCCAAAGCCGAACCACCCAAACGATGCTCGCAGAAAGAGAAATCGACATAATAGAGAGCCGTACTCTTGTCCAACTGAACGACAGGCGAAACGACCTTGCGGACATCGGTCACCTCGGCACCGCCAGAGATGATGACACAACCAGGACTGATGACCTTCTCGCTGGTGCCGTCAGCCTTGTTGTACTGCTGGGTCATCGAGAGAGAGTCCTTACCCGTTGGGATATTGATATTCAGGTCGATAGCGAAATCGGAAGCGGCCTGAACGGCGCTGTAAAGACGGGCGTCTTCACCTGCATTGCGGCAAGGCCACATCCAGTTGGCCGACAAAGAAACACCTTGCAAACCGCCCTTGATTGGCGCAAAGACAATGTTGGTCAATGCCTCGGCAATAGCCATCACCGAACCGGCTGGCGCATCCGCCAAAGCCACGGCAGGAGCATGTCCAATAGAGGTGGCGATACCAGCCTTGCCACGATAGTCAAGAGCGACGACACCGCAGTCAGAAAGTGGCAACTGGAGTACGCCCTGACACTGCTGACGGGCAATCTTACCCGTCACAGAACGGTCCACCTTGTTGGTCAACCAGTCCTTAC
>DFJU01000082.1:41398-41721 GCA_002373755.1 Bacteroidales bacterium UBA3663
GGTCAACCAGTCCTTACATGCCACACTCTCCAGACGGAGCACGTCTTTGATATATTTCTGTACGTCGGCCACATTGGTCACTACAGGCTGATACTTGTGCTCGACAGTATTGTCACGCATATAGGTCTTTGGCGCATGGCCGAACATATCTGCCAAACTCAAGTCGATAGGCTTGACGCCATCGGCCTGCTCAAAGGAGAAGCGCATGTCGTTGGTGGCCTCACCGATGACGTAGAAAGGAGCACGTTCGCGCTCGGCAATCTTGCGACAGTAGTCAATAGCTTCGTCCTTGACCAAGAAGCCCATACGCTCCTGACTCTCGT
>DFJU01000135.1 GCA_002373755.1 Bacteroidales bacterium UBA3663
CAGATTGCCGATGAGATGCATTTTGCCAATCCCTCATTCTTCTCAAAATACTTCCGTCGCCTCACCGGCATGACTCCCGGCGAGTATAAATCTATCAGTTGAGTAACTTTTGTATTGAAAAGTAAATGTGACTCGCTTGCGTCGGAATGTCGCCAACCAGAATGGCACAAACGGCATAATGACAGTCATTGACCGCAGTGCTCTTTCCGTCTTCTGCCAACCTGCCATGAATGGCATTCTGGAAGGAACGGCCGCTGCCACTTGGCCATCATTTTCCGGCATCAGACAGATAAACAATCCGAAAAACATTGAAAAGCAATCGTCCGAAACGCAATCCTACAATCTCTGGGGTCAGCCCACGACTGATTCCCAGAGAGGCTTTACCATCCGCAAAGGGAAAATGATTCTCCGGTGACATCCGTCGCCGATCGGTTGTCAGCCATCCGGACTTCACCGTGCGGTTGGTCGATAGCCATGCTGATTTCACAATTCGCGTAGTGGACGACCACCCTGGCCTGCCATAACATTCGGTGCCTCTCGTTTTTATAGTTGCTTGCATTTTCTTTCTTGACAGCAGTCATATTTGCAGTTTTTTGCCTATTTTTGCACTTCTTCAGCGTCCAGGCCGGATTCACTTCTGTTATCCGCCGTCCAACAATACGCACTAATTATCAAACACTTACGCAAACAATGACTTTATTAGAAGCAATCGAGTCACGCCATAGCGTGCGCAAATACACGGACAAGGCCATCCCACAGGAAATCATCGACACCCTGAAATCGAAGGTCGAAGAGTGCAACAAACTTGGAAATCTACACATTCAGCTCGTAACCAACGAACCAAAAGCATTCAAGGGCAAGATGGCCTACGGATCGTTCAGCGGAGTGACGAACTACTTTGCCATGATCGGAACGAAAGCCGACGACCTTGCGGAGCGCATCGGCTACTATGGCGAACAGTTAGTGCTGCTTGCCCAGACGCTCGGGCTCAACACCTGTTGGGTCGGTCTGACCTACAACAATGTCAAGGATGCCTATTCCGTCGGCGAAAACGAAAAACTCTGTTGCATGATTGCCCTTGGATATGGCAATGAGCCTGGAAGGAACCTGAAACGAAAGACGGCCAGACAAGTCAGCAACGCAAGCGACAGCACGCCAAAATGGTTCCACAACGGCGTAGCTGCAGCCCTGCTCGCTCCCACTGCCGTGAACCAGCAGAAGTTCCATTTCGAATATCTCGGCACCATCGGCGACGGCATCCACAAGGTCAAAGCTGGAAGAGGATTCTCGCTAATCGGCTACACCAAGATTGATCTGGGAATCGCCAAACTGCACTTTGAGCTCGGTGCCGGAAAAGAGAATTTCGAGTGGGCATGAATCGAACAATATTGGATGCAGATTCAGGTTTTGGCCGATGGCGCAAGGCTGTCATTGTACCTTAAGGCAAGGCCGGAAGATGCGTCCAAGAATGAAAAAATAGACAGTTTTTGGACAACCCTACTTAATTCGACGATATGAAGTGGACCGTACTGGTTGACAATCGCACGGACAATCCTTCGCTCCAGACCGAGCACGGACTGTCGATACTGCTGGAAACGGAGCATCATCGCATATTGCTCGACACTGGAGCGAGCGACCTGCTCATCGGCAATGCAGAAAAGCTGCACATCGACCTCAGCGCCGTTGACTATGTCTTTATCTCTCACGGACATAGCGACCATGCCGGAGGCTTGAAGCACCTCATGTCCGTCAACGAAAAGGCCAAGGTCATTGTTTCGGCCGATGCCATGAGCGGCAAGTTCTATTCAAGGCGCGGAAATCTGCATAGCATCACTGCAGAATGGCCGACGATTGACGTTGACCGGCTTATCGTGGCCGACCAGACCTGCGAGGTGGCCGACGGCATCCGCGTGATTGCCCATATTCCTCAAGTCCACCCGTTGCCGAAGGGTAACCGGAATCTCTACGTGCAGGATGCCAACGGAGATCTCGTCCACGACGATTTCCGCCACGAATTGGCATTGTATGTCGATGGGCTGCTGTTTACCGGCTGCGCCCACAGCGGTCTGGAGAACATTCTGGAGGCCTGCCGGTGGCCAGTTCACACCGTTGTCGGCGGTTTCCACTTGCTCGACGGGCAAGAGTCGGAGGAAGAACTGAACGCATTGGCTCGACGGCTGGAAGCGGATTTTCCACGCACGCAATTCTATACGAGCCATTGCACAGGCGACCAAGTCTTCGCGCACCTGAAGGCTGCGATGGGTGAGCAATTGCAGACATTCAGGTGCGGAACCATCAAATAGGACGTATATGACAATAAAAGACTTTACCGAACGCGCAGGCTACTACTTCAACCTGATGCCCGACAAAGAGGACGAGCAAGCAATCATTGCCCAGATTACCGAGGGCGTGAGTTTCAGGGGCGCCAACCTTTGGGTGCTCATCTTCGCCATCTTCATTGCCTCGCTCGGATTGAACGTCAACTCGACAGCCGTCATCATCGGCGCAATGCTCATCTCGCCGCTCATGGGGCCAATCGTAGGCATGGGACTGGCTGTCGGCATCGACGACCTCGACCTGCTGAAGCGCGCCGGCAAGAATTTCGGCGTAGCGACCCTCATCAGTGTGCTGACGGCTACGGTCTATTTCCTACTGACGCCGCTCAGCGAGGCACAGTCGGAACTGCTGGCGCGCACGTCGCCCACGCTCTACGACGTGCTCATCGCCTTCTGCGGAGGTGCGGCGGGCATCATCGCCCTATGTACTCGGGGCAAGGGCAACGTAATTCCCGGCGTCGCCATCGCCACAGCCCTGATGCCACCGCTGTGTACGGCAGGCTACGGACTGGCCACCGGCCATCTGCTCTACTTCCTCGGTGCGTTCTATCTGTTCTTCATCAACACCGTGTTCATCGCCCTCGCCACCTATTGCGGTGTGCGTCTGCTGCATTTCCAGAAGCATGAATATCTGCTGACAAGGAGGGCCGTCAAGGGGCGTCGCATACTGATGTCGATCGTCGTGCTGACCATGTTGCCGGCCGCCTACATGACTGTCCGCATCGTGCAACGGAGCATCTTCGAGAACAATGTGAGGAAATTCGTCAAGGCGGAACTGACACAGCGCGGCACCCAGATTATCTCCAACACCGTCGATAAAGACAGCCTGAAGCTGCGCATCGTTGCCGTAGGTCGCGAAATCAGCAACTCGACGCAGACCGATGCCCAACGCCGCATGAAGGAATACGGACTGGGCGACTATTCTCTGCGCGTCATCCAGGGCACTCAAAGCGACAGCGTGCTCGCATTGAGCCATCAGTTGACGTCGCTGACAACAAGCCACGAGACGGAACACAGACAGGTTATGCAACTCACTGCCGAGAACTCGCTTCTGAACCAGCAACTGGCGGAATACAAGCGATATGAGGCTCTCGCCGCCGAAATCCGTCCGGAGCTTGCATCGCTCTTCCCGCAAATCAGCAAGATTGCACTGCAAAAGGTAGTTGAAGTGAACCGGGATTCGTCGGACACACACCACTACGTGACTGCCATCGTACAGAATGACAGCAAGACGCATTTTTCAGACGAGGAAACCCAAAAACTGCACGACTGGCTACAGGCCAGAGTCAAGGCCGACAGCCTGGTGCTGATCAATCGGGAGTGACATGGCCGATGACCGACACGAAATGAATTATGCCCCAGTAGCGAAAAACTACCGGGGCATATTCTTTTTCATCGCAGCATCGCACAGACGCCGACGGATTCTGCTATTATTTCAGCTTGTCGAACAGCTTGTTTTTCTCGATTGTCCAATCCTTGCGCTGCGAGAGCTGGCACTTCTTGCCCTTGAACATTTTGGCTGCCTCCTTATCGCCCTTCAGCTGCCATTGCAGCCATGCGGTGGCCACTACGCTGAATTCGCCGCCGTGAGGCTGACGGTAGGTTCCGCCATGTCCGACGGGGAAGTTGGCCACGCAGGCCGGCACATGGTTGATCTTGCAGAAGTCGTCCATTCCGTTCTCGTAGGCAATGTCCGACTCGCCGCCCAGGATGTAGATGACCGGCGTGTGGATGTCGTCCAGTTTCGACTTCTGAGGCATCGGCATCCCGCCCACGGCACGCGCAGCATTCTCGACCTTGAACAGGCCGCTGTTGCAGATCATGAGCGACGTGATGCGCGGGTCGGCGCAATTGAACAACGTCTGCAAGCCGCCGCACGACATTCCGGCCGCGCAGATGTGTGCCGTGTCAATCTTCTGGTAGTAAGGGCTGTTCGGGTCGGCGTTCTGTGCGACGACCCAGTCGATGCTCTCGACCTGCTGCCGCGTGGTTGACATCGGCCCCTGATATGGCCGCTCCTCCATCGGGATGTAGCCCGTGGCAACAACGATGAAGCCGTGCGATGCGATTTCGTTCAGGAACTTGAAGTGCTCCCACGGCGAATTGGTGCAGGCGCCGTTGCCCCACACGAGCACTGGAAGCGGATTCTGCGCATTGAAGGCCGACAGATCCTGCGGCACGAAGACGGTGTGGGCTGGCAACGAGACCTCCTCGCGCATCACGGCCTTGCAGGGGCCGGTGCCGCCATCCTCGACCACGAGCGAACGGTTGGCCTCGCGTGCAAAGAAATCGGTCATGGCGCGGAAAGTCTCGGCATTGAAGGTCACCGGGCCATGCTGTCCATCAGGCACGCTGATGTAGCTGTCCAGACGACCGGCATCGGCCAAAGCCTTCGAGAAGTTGTCGCTCTGGCAGTTGGGCACGACGTTGTCGGCCGTACCGTGGATGACGAGGAAGCGCGGATTCTGGCGGCCGACGTAGGTGATCGGGCTGATGAGCGACACGAGGTCGGGATTCTGCGCAGGTGCACCGCCGATGAGGGCTGCCTCGGGCGACTTCTCGTCCTTCACGGTCTGACAGTTCTCCATATGCGCCATATCGACCGGGCCGAACCAATCGACCACGGCATCAACGCAGCTGGAAAAATCCGCGTAGCGGCCGACGGTGCCCTCCAGATCGACCGTTGTCATGCCGACGGTGTATTTGCGCACGCCATTGGTCACACCGGCCAGGGACGACAGATGTCCGCCGCTGGAGAAGCCCGTGATGCCGATGAACGATGTGTCGAAGTGGTACTTCTCGGCATTTGCGCGGATGAAGCGCACGGCGGCCTTCACGTCGTGAATCTGCGCGGGGAACTTGGCATCGCCGCTCGAACGGTGGTTGATGCACACGACGGCGAATCCGGCGTCGGTGAGCGGTTGGCCGATTGACATGTAGGCCATCTGTTTGGCATTGTTGGCAAACCAGGCCGAGCCGTAGATGGCCACGACAACCTTGTAGCGCGCGCCGCTCGTGGTGTCTGGCAGGTAGATGTCCATGCGATGCGCCTCGAGGTCGTCGCCGGCATAGTTCACATCCTTGTACGTCGCTTTGTTTTCGGGCATCTTGAAGCCCTGCGGCTGCGCATCGGCCATGAGGCCAAGACAAAGCATTGCAGCCATCAATAAAGTCTTTTTCATGTCTTTTTTGTGTTGTTTTGAAACCCCTCCCCTGCAACGAGGCTGGGGAGAGGGTCTGTATTTCATTTCATCAGGACGACCTTGCCGCCACGCACCACGAGGCCGCGGCTGGCATCGCCCGCACAACGGCCAAGCAGGTCGCGTAGTTCGCTGTCGCCGCATGGAGCATCGGCCGTAAGCGTCTCGATTGCCGACGTGCCGCCCGACGTGCCCACGGTGCAGAATGTGAAGTAGGTGGGCGACGACGATTTGGCGGCATCGTTGGTTGACAGATACTTGCCGGTGCCGACATTCCTCATCGTGAAGCCCTTGCCGCTCACGTAGTTGATGGTCCACACTGCGCCGTTGGCCAAGTCCTGGCCGTTCTGGTTGTTCAGGCCGAGGATGAAGCTGCAATTGCCCGTCACGACCTGCGAATTGAGGTAGCCGGGATTGCCCCAGATGGTGTAGGGCGTGCCGTCGGGCTGGATGAGGCGCAGCAGGTAGTTGTTGGCACCGCTCGCCTTTTCGAGCTTGAAGAGGTAGCCCTTCACGGCAGGGTCGAACGCGGTGATGAAGTCGGCGAAACCCAGATTCTGGTTGCCCGAACCGTAGAACGCCTTGCCGACGGCCTCGTTGACGATGGCGAACGGCTGTCCGCCGGTGAGCTGCGTGATGGCGGTGAAGCGTTGGCCGACACCGCTGGCAACGGCCTCGACAGTGAACTGCGCGGTGTGTTCATGGCCGATGAAATCCACGTAGCGGGCGGTGACGGTGCCGCTGCCCTCGCGCGTGGCCTTCAGTGTGCCGTCGGGCGCAATCTGGAAGTCGTCGGACGTGAATGTCGCATCGGCCGAAAGCTCTTCGCGATGTCCGTCGGCGAAGGTGCCCCACACGCAGACCTGCTGGCTCACTCCGGCGCGCACCTGCTGGGTCTCGCCGTCGAGGCTCGTCAGCGTGAAGAAGTCGGCAAGGGTGGCCGGCATCGCGTAGTCGGCATCGGCCAACGGCTCACGCCCCATCGCACGGAGCGCGGAAATCGCGTAGCGCTTGCCGAACGTGCGGTAGCCTGCGGCCGAGAAGTGCCATGCGTCCACTCCGTTGCCAGGAATGCCGCTTGAGCTGACGACGTGCGCCGTGGGGATGACCGACGGCAACTGGGCCACGACGGTGTTGTGCGACGAGCATCCGCCGCCCATGTCGGCACGTTCGGTCTCGCCTGCGAAGAGTGGCACATCGTCCGCAACCAGACCGAGGTCGGACAAGAGGTCGTTGTAGATTTTCTTGACCTCGGCCGGCCAGTTCGGGTCGCCGCAATTCGAGCAGCCCTGATGCAGCAGGATGCCCTTGATGACGCCCGACTGCTGTGCCAGACGTGCCATCTCGACGAGGCGGCCGTAGGGGTTGCCGCCGTAGTAGCGCTTGGACAGCGTGGCCCACCATTCGTTCGGATTGTCGGCCAACTTCTTGGCATACTGATCTTTGTCGAACATCTCAATCGGACTGCCGCCCATGGCCACGGCCACTACGCCGATTCTCACGTCCGACGGCATTGCGGCCACCATCGTGCGGCCGAAATAGTCGGCCATTCCGAGCTTGCCGGCGGGGCTGACGATGGGGCAATTGGCGGTGTACCATTCGCCCAGAGTGCGCTTCGGCGAGTCGAAACTCGTGGTGGCCAGCATCTGGAAACGGGCATCGACATCGGCATCGACCGCCTCCCACTGCGCATTGCCCTCCATGTTCGACTGGCCGAAGCAGAGGTAGATGTGGAAGTTCGGGTCGGCATTGGCATCGACGTGCCTGAGGGTGATCTTGTCGAGGTTGCAGTTGGCCTTGGTGATGGTGGCGCGCAGTGTGTACTTCCCTGCTTCGAGCGGAATGGCGATGCCACCCTTGATGGTCTTGTAGGTGCTCCAGGTGCCGTTGTCGGTCTGCGGGACTGCCACATTGCACAGCGTCGTGGCATTGCTGCCGTCCATCAGGCTCAGGGTGAAGCCGCCGCCGTCGCTGTTGCCGCACGATGCGACGGCCTCGTAGCTGTAGATGCCGCCCTCAGCGATGTTGACGGTATATTCGAGCCACTCGCCCACGCTGGTGTAGCCGATGGCATAGCCGCCGTTGCCCGTCACGATGTCAACGCCCTCGCCGTCGGTGCGGTAGGATGTCGAGCCGCTGTTGGTGGCGTCGCTGTCGTGGAAGGTGTAGCCCTCGCCGCCGCGGTCGAAGTTCTCGAACTGGATGGTACCCGGCAGGGTGACATCGCGGTAGGGCTTGCGCTCGTTGAACGCCGTGATTGACGACAGACGTTCGTAGGTCGTTCCGTCGGTGTCGGTGAGCACGGCGCGCAGCGAATATTTGCCCTTCGCAGCCGGCGTGTATTCAAAATCGAAGGCCGTGGTGTTGTCCGACGGAGTTCCATCGGCCGCAGACTGCTCGCCCACCAGGACGCCATTCGCGTAGAGGCTGACGCTCTGGATGGTCTTGGTGCGCAACGCTGCCCGCACCCTGATGGCTACCGGCTGTCCCTTCGTCACTCGGATGGCCGACGGCTTGACATAGAGCGATGCCTCCTTCTTCATGCCGGGGAACGGACTTTTGGCCGATTTTGCAGCGTCGCTCGCCATATATTCGCGTAGCCACGTCATGGCCGGACGGTCGGTATAGACGGTCTTGCCCGATGCGTCCTTGCCCTCGCGGATGAGGCCCGAATTGCCGTCGGTGGTCCACGTGTGGCCGTAGATGTAGCCCCAGAGCGTCACGCCGGCGCAATAGTCGGCCTCCCAGAGGAGCGGGAACTGTGCCTTGTAGTCGTTGAGCTGCTTCGTGTCGTCCGATTCGCCGATGTCGTATTCGGTGATGTACATCGGCATCTTCAGCGCGTTCTGGATTTTGTTCATCGAGGCCTTCAGGGTGGCCGCGCTGCAACCCGTCAGGTCGTGCGACTGGCATCCGTAGG
The DNA here is from genome assembly GCA_002373755.1 of Bacteroidales bacterium UBA3663. Classification (GTDB taxonomy): domain Bacteria; phylum Bacteroidota; class Bacteroidia; order Bacteroidales; family UBA3663; genus Liminaster. Next base: position 8,457 of record DFJU01000135.1, read on the forward strand.
CATCGATCGGAGCACCGGCGTCGCGCAACGTCCGCACAATGTCGATATACTGGTCGGTGTTCCACTGGAAGGTGTTGAAGTCGTTGTAGATCAGGATGGCGTTCGGCCAACGCTCGTAGGCCAGCTCGAATGCCTTGATGATCCAGTCGTAGCCCGTCTCGCCGGCACCGCCAAGTGCCTCGCTGATGTAGTGCGTGTCGGGCTGATGACCTTCGACGGCCTCGTTGACCACATCGATCAAGGCGAGGTTCGGATAGTGCTTCTTGACGGCATCCATCCACTTCACGATAGCCGCGTAGCGTTCATCGGCCGACAGGTTCTTGAGCCAGGCGGGGAACTGCGCGCCCCACACGAGCGTGTGGAACTTGAAGGGGAACGAGTGCTGGTTCGCGTAGTTGTAGAGACGGTCGCTGCCGCTCCAGTTGTAGCTGCCGCGTGTGCCTTCGACCGATGCCCACTTCGATTCGTTTTCGCCCGTAATCTGGTTCCACAGCGTGTAGTACTTCTCTGCGCCGTAGTCAACCTGATAGGACGTTGAGATGTTGCCGAGGAACTTGTCGGGGTTCGACGACAGCTGCGCCTGCGTGACAGTCAGGCACGACAGGGCGCACAATGTTGTCAAAATTCTTCTTTTCATAAGCGATTCTTTATTTTCATCATATCCAATTTGTCCGACGGAACGGAACAGTCCGCTCATTTCGGCAACTTTACATTCAACGACATTCCGCCACAACCAAAATAACTGTACCTCGTATCATCGGGATTGACAACTATCTGTTCCACAACGATTTCGGGGTCAATCATAATGATTTTTAACGTGTGCTTGCCTGCCGAAATGTCATCGAAACCAACCTCCAACCAACGCATATTGTCGAAAACTTCGTCGCGGCGTGGTAGTCGCCTGCCGTTCTTATAACCGCTGAGCAATAGGTGGTTGGTCTGTGGCAGAGGCTTCAAAACCTTAGAACGAGCAATGTTTTGCGGCGTGTATTCTTGGAATATGTCGTTGAAACCTTGACGAGCATCAATTACCCGAACTGTCTGATTGTCAATCTGTACACCAATGCGCAAACCTCGCTCAGGATAGATGTCCTGCGTGGGAAGGATGCCGATGGCTATTCTGCCGTTTTGCACGATGTCGATTTCATATTCCATTTTTGCACCGCTGTTTTCTGCCATCACGTCCTTTGCGCCCATACAACCCTCACCGCGACCAAGGTCGGGAAGAAAAATCCATCCGTCGTCCTTGCGCGTGTATTTGTACGACGGAATCGAATATTCCTTGCTGTCGGACGAGGGACTGAGACTATTGAACACCTTGAAACCGAGCGTCATAGGATTGACATTATTGTCAGGAATCGACCATTTTGTGTAGCCGATATGGTTGTCTTGCATAATGCCGCGCCATTTGCCGCCCGCAAGTTGATTGTTGTAATAATCAGAAAGACGCTTGTCCTTTTCCATCAAGTAATTGATTGTAAGGCTGTCGCCGATGGTTGCGCAATTATAAATCTGAGCCACTCCCGCACCCGCAACTGCCGGATAATAAACCAATTGGAAGAAAGCGTCCTGCATTTCGGCAGGAATCCGCTCCTTCAACGCTTCGCAGCGCACCACAAGTTGCTGCCAAAGACTGCCGGTTTTGAGCATTTCTTCATAATTAAAAATGCCCGGATACTGCACTTCGGGTTTGCGCCAAAGGTTGTATTTGGTGTATTTTGCAATGATGTCGGCGGTCTCGGCGGCAAAATCTTCGCCAAAGACTCTCTTCGTAAACTCCTCTAAATAAGCCTGTTCGTCGCCGGGATTGATGGCGTCGGGATTCCAAGCATAATGCATAATGAAATCAATAGGCACTTCCTTGGGTTTGAGGTCGCCAACGTTGATAATCCAAATCCTGTCGATGCCGCTGGCGTATGCAAGGTGCAGTTGTTCGCGGAGTTTTGGAATAGTGGTGGTATTAATCCAACGGTCGTTCCACGGGCCACCGTTCATATCTATGTGATAATATAGCCCTAAGCCACCCTTGCGTTTGCGTTCAAAGTCGCGCCCCTTGCGGCGGATGTAGCCCCAATTGTTGTCGCAAAAAAGCAATGTAACATCGTCGGGCACAGTCATTCCCGCGTCGTAATAACGCTGCACCTCGGTAAAAATAGCCCACAACTGCGGCACGGCATCGGGTTTGCCGTAAATGTCCTTGATGATTTTTCGCTGAGCGTCAACGACTTTGCGCAAAGTGTTGATATTTTCGGCATCGTCGCCCTTGCCCATTGCCACATCGCCGTCGCCACGCATTCCGATTGTAACAATGTTGTCGTAATTCTTGTTGCGCAACATTCCCTCGCGGAAAAATTGTTCTATGTTATCCTTGTTGGTGGAATAGTCCCACGCGCCGATTTTGTCCTTGCGGCGGAGATATTCCTGATGGCTGCGCATCATTGGTTCGTGGTGCGAGGTGCCCATCACAATACCATATTCGTCGGCAAGGCGCGGACTTTCGGGGTCGTCTTCGTTGAAAGCCGTCGCCCACATTGCCGGCCATAAGTAATTGGCTTTGAGACGCAAAAGCAATTCAAACATCTTGGCGTATGCCTTAGAATTGACTCCGCCAAAATTGTTGGTACACCATCCGCCAAACGAAGGCCACTCGTCGTTGATAAAAATGCCACGGTACTTTACCTTTGGCGACGGCTGAACAATGCGTCCGCCGTCGTAATATACTTCATCACAATGTTTTACGGGAACATCTGCCCACCAATACCACGGCGATACTCCAATGCGTTGGCTGATTTCGTAAATGCCGTAGATAGTGCCGCGCTTGTCGCTGCCCGCGATTACGAGGTTGCCGTCCACGATGTCAATCAGATACGACTCCCACTGTCCGCGCACCTTGCTGACGTCGATTTTTTTCTGTTTTACAAGTCGGTCAATTACAGTGCTTTTGCCAATTGTTCCGGCGATAATCACAGGCGCATTGCCGTCAGACAAGTCATAATTGTTTATAACTTTTGACGCCACGCCCGACACCTTTCTAATGTCGTCGCCGAGGTCGTTGGCGGCACGTATTACGCCCTTCCAATCGTTGTCGGACACCACAATCTGAGCCGCCCTGCCGTCCTTAACAATGCAAAAACGAACGCTCTGCGCCCACGACAAGCAGGTCGAAATCAACAATACCCAAAGGAATGAATAGAACTTCTTCATAAGACGAACGATTTATTTTTCAAACTGCCACCAGTCTAACCGCACTTCGCCATCGACAGCCTCGAAGCAGAAATAGAGGTCGTGCACGCCTTTAGCTCCTTTCACCTTGGCCTCGAACGCCTTGTAGGCATCCAGCGAACCGGTGCTGCCCACCATCGTCGTAGCGATGACTGTGCCGTCGGCCGAATCGAGACGCACCGTGATCTTGACGCTGCCCGTGCCCGATGCCGTGATGCAGAACTTCTTGGCTCCTTTGCCGAAATCGACGCCACGCAATTGTATGTATTCGCCGTTGTTGATGTCGTAAACGTACATGTTGCGTTTGCCTGTCGATGATGGCATATCGGCAATTACGCCGGTGTTTTTGATGCCCATCTTAGCCGTTTTCAGTCCGTAGCCCCAAGCCATTGTCTCGGCTTCAGTGCGCTTGTAGGGATTGAGCCATTGGAGCTGCGTCATCGGCTTATGGTCGAGCCAATATGGCGATTCGGGAATTGTTCCGTCGGCATTGTAGGTAAACTCAACAGCCGAAACGCTGCGGCGCTCGTGATGCTCGTATGTGTCGAGATGCATAAGGTCGTAATTCTGGCCGAAGAGGTAGGAATGGCCTTTATAATCGACAATGCCGGGGTGATTGCCACGGTCGCGATTGGTGGGCGCCATCAGATAATTCTGATATTTCCATGGTCCCATAGGCGAATCGCTCATCGCGTAGCCCAAGCCTTCGGGACAGCAGGTCGAGGCGTAGCCCATGTAATAGTGTCCGCCGCGTTTGTAGAACCACGGGCCTTCTTGATAGTGTTTCACTGCCCAATTCTTTTTTTCTTCATCGGATATGCGGAGGTTGATTTTCGAACCTTCATCTTTCACTGGGCGCATTACGCCGTCTTGCGGATTGAGCACGTAGATGTCGCCCTCGGTCGAAATCATATCTTCGTTGAGCTTGATGCAATAGGTGTACGGATTGCCCCAATACATGTAGGCTTGTCCGTCGTCGTCGATGAAAACCGTGGGGTCGATGTCTTCCCAATGCTCACGCTGCCAGACGAGCGGCTCGCCAAGCGGGTCTTTGAAAGGTCCGTAAGGCGAGTCGGCTACCAAAACGCCAATACCATGTCCGTGCAAAGGTGCATAGAGGTAGAATTTGCCGTTGCGCTCAATGGTCTGAATAGCCCATGCACCATTTTCTCGACTGCGCCAGCTGAACTCTTTGAGCGACGCAACAGCACCATGTTCTGTCCAGTTGACCATGTCGGTGGTGCTCCACAGAAGCCAATCGTACATAAAGAATCCAGCCGAATTTTTCTCATTTTCATCTGGAATATCTTCGGGCGATGCATCATGCGATGTGTAAAGAAAAAGCGTATTGCCCACTCTCAATGGCGAAGGATCGGCGGTGTACTTAGTCTGGAATAGCGGCATATTGACCTTATGATGGTCGAGGCACGGCTCTTTCACCTGCGCCACGAGTGTCGTTGTGGCCAATGCCAACAGGATGGAAATTGATGTTTTCATTTCAAATAAGGTTTTGAACCCCTCCCGAAGGAGGTGGAAGGAATATTACTTTTGGTTATTCAATGTTCATTTTTTCTTGACTGCAAGAAAAAACGAACCAAAAAAGAACTGGCCGCTTAAAGCACCTCGCTGAAAACCGCGTAGCTGCGCGGGACGCTTTCCCAACTCGCTTCGCTCGGACAAGGGAAGCGTTCTCCCCACTTCACTACGCGATTTTCCGGGCGCTCGTTGCTTGATGCGGCGGAAAAGTTACTATCGGTGTCACCGAAATGGCACGATACGGCGGAGGGGGAACGGCCATAGTGAAGCAATCTGAAAGCGAAAATGTGAGAATCACGCAGCTGTAAGCCTTGTTTGAGCGAAGCGAGTTCGGCTTACAAGCAAGTGAGGCCACATTTTTGCAGGGTGCGAAACGTAAGGCCTTGACTTTTCTTCCACCCTTCTTTGGGTCAAGCCAAAGAAGGGTGCGCCCTCCGCGTAGGAGTTCAACAAGAACTATTTCATAATCACCACACCGCCATTGCACGGAATCGTCACTTTGACTTGTTTCTTCTTGTTGATTTTCAAATCTTTGACGCTTCCATTCAGCTGTGCGTCGTCGCTATAAAGTTTTACAATGTCGTTTGCATCGAACATAGGCAATGTGAGGTTCAGATTGATGGTCTCTTTCTGTGCATTGACACCTACAACGTACCATTTATCGCCACTGCGACGTGCCAAAACAACATATTTGCCGGGATAACCATCTATAAATTTCACCTCATCCCATGTTGTAGGAACATTTTTCATAAAATCTATTGCCCAAGAAGGAGCATCGGTGAGGTTATTGGGAGCAAGTGCAAAATGCTGAACGGCACTTTGGAACAGAACGGCTGTAGCAAGTGCAAAGACATCGCTTGTGCGGCGCGTGGTGCCATGCTGATTGTCGGCACTATAGCGTTTGTTGAGCGCCGAGCCGCCGAAGTCCATCGAACCGACAGTGTTGCGGATAAATGGATGTAGGCAAGCGTTGAAAGCCTCATTGTCGCACGCACCTTGACCGAAATGCAGGTTTTCCGACGCCAAAACGGCCTCACTTGCAGCATAGTTAGGATACATTTTTTCCCAGCCGCGAGGCAATGTGCAACCATGGAAGATGACGAGCAATCCGAAGTCGTTGGCATCGGCAAGAATGTCTTCGTAGAGCTGCATCATAGGTTGCTTATCGCCACCAAAGAAATCGACTTTGATGCCTCTGATTCCGTTTTCTTGCATCCATTTCATTTCGGCACGACGGATGCGTGCGTTGTTCATCTTGCCAAGTGGCGACTGAGGAGCATCGTTCCACGAGCCATTTGAGTTGTACCAAAGGAACAGTCCGACGCCCTTCTCTTTGCCATAGCGAGCAAGTTCGGCTATGCGGTCGTAGCCAATCTGAGTGTCCCAAAATGCATCGATAAGTACGCTCTGGTAGCCCATTGCTGCCGAAAAGTCGATGTAGCGTTTCTGCTCGTCGAAGTTGCAACTTGGGTCCATGCCGATAATCCAACTCCACGAGCCTTTTCCATATACATACTCTTGCGAAGCCTTGTATTTAGCCTCGGTAACGTCGAACGGAACGGTTGTTTCTACAATATTATTCAGACCGCCAATAGTTATGGTGCGCCAAGGAGTCTGTGCGGGAAGCGACATTGCAGCCGATGTTGAGCCGACACCATTCATCTCGCCCTTTTGTGGGAAACCGATGCGATAGACGCCATCGTACTCGTTGATAAGTCGGCAACCAACGTAATTGCCATCGGTGCCCGTCTCGCTAATGAGAGCCCAAATGCCGTTGTTCGTTTTGAAGAGGCATGGGAAAGTGTAGCCCTCGCCCCAGCCGTTTTTGCCCGTAGGCTCATCGACGGTGTAAGATGTCTCGTAGCTTGGCGATGTGCGAGCAAATCCGCCCATTGGCTTCGACTGCGGACAGAGAAATGTGGTTGTGCCGCTTGGCAAACTGAAACTTGTTGCTTCGCTCTCTACAACGCACACGCGAGTATCTTTCTTGGTATATACTATATAACGGAAAGCCACATCGCGGTTGCTTACGCGAAACTCAACGGCAAAACGATTTTCGCCATCTTTGCTAAAATCGACTGTCATCGACTTTGCTTCGTAGTGTACGTTGCTTTGCTTGATGTTGCGGAGCGAATATGTTTCGTCGATACTCTTCACAAGCGACTCATCGCTAAGCTTCATGCCGCTGGTGAAGTTGCCGATGTTGGTCTGCAAACCGAGTGCCGATGATTCGACGACGGTCTGACCATTGCAAATAACAGAGTAAGTTGGAAAACCTTCGACAGAAGAGACTGTCACTTTTATTCTGCCGTCGGGACTCTCTACAGTGTGCTGAGCATTGCCATAAATATTTATGCCCTGCAGACTAAGCATCTTGGCAGCATAGCGAGCGCCAAGTTCGCGATAGCCAGCAGCGTCGAAATGGAGCTTATCGAAAGCGTTGGTGCAACCGCTTGACGAGATAACATGCGCATTTGCAATGACTTGCGGCAATTTGGCAATGACCTTATTGTGCAAAATGCACTGACCTTCGCCGTTAGCTTGGACCGTTTCGCCAGCGAGCAGAGGCACCTGCACGGGGTCGAGGTTGAGGTCGGCACAGAGATGCTCGTAAACGCTCTTTACCTGTTGGAGCCAAAACTCGTCGCCATTGTTCGATTCACCCTGATGAATAAGTATACCCTTGATGACGCCGTCTTTCTGAGCCAACTTGGCCATATCGACAAGGCGCTTGTACGGATTATTGTCGTAGGCCTTGAGCATACCGACCATCCAACCTGGACAATTCTTGGCATATTCGGCGATGCTGTCGGTCATGAAGGCTTGAATCTTGCAGCCGCCAATGGCCACGTTGATAACACCAACCGACACATTTTCAGGCAGATGCTTCACCATCGTGCGACCGAAATAATCGACGGGCGTAAGGCCAGTGCCCGGACGGCAAAGAGGCGGCACAGCAGTGTACCACTTGCCCATCGTGCGGTTTTGCTGTGGGAAATCGACAGCAGCCATCATCTTGAAACGCGGGTCAACATTCTTATAGTCAACATCTTCGATTTTTGCATTACCCTCCATGTTCGACTGTCCGAAACAGAGGTAGATGTGAAAATTAGGGTTTTGCGCCATTGAACAAATGGCCACAAAAGCCGCTAAGACGGATAAGACAAATCTTTTCATTTTTGAATATTTTTATAGTTTAATTTTTACTGTTTTACCCTTATAGTCAACGGTTTTCTCTGCCGCACCATTTTTCCGGCACAGCGACAGACGATATGTATGCACCGCCTTCATGTTACCGCCGTCGGGCGCGATGGTCAGGCGTTGTGCCTTTTCGTCCCAAGTGATGAGCGTTCGGGCGTAGTTGCCATTCTCAAAATCGAAACTCTCGCCGTCGTCTTCGTAGAGTACGAAATAAGCATTATCGCCGGCAAATATTTCTATTTCACGAAGTTCTTCCGAAATCTTTCTCACCACAATACTACCACCCTTGGCAAAGGTTGGAATGTCGGCATCATCTATTTGAGTTTCAACAGTTTGACCGCCATCATAATATTTATAATTTTCAGCGACAGAATACCAACCAGCCTTATTTTCAGGCAGATAAGTTTTCCAAGTTGTAACATTAGGTTCTGTAACAGGGCTAACAAGCAGCGACTTGCCGAACATGAATTCGTAATTCTGCGCCAGAGCCTTGGCATCGTTGCAGAAATCGAACACCAGCGGGCGCATCAGCGTTGAGCCATTGAAAGCCACGTCGGTTGCATTGGAATAGATATAGGGCAAAAGTTGCTTACGACGTTCGATACATTTTTTGATGGTCGCTTTTGCTTCATCGCCATAATTCCAAGGTTCGGTGTTGCTCATGTAGCCATGAACGCGCATAAGTGGCAGATATACAGAAAGTTCCACCCAACGAAGCATTCGCTTGATATAATCTTGATTGGTATATTGATCGTTGGGGCGGAAAAAACCACCAGCATCGTATGTCCACCACGGCACGCCAGCAGCCTGCAAACCCAATCCGCCTGTAATCTGACGGCGAAGAGTCTCCCAGTCGTTGCCAACATCGCCGCTCCAAAGTGCTGAGCCATAACGCTGTATACCGAGGAATCCGCTACGAGTGAGAATCATCGGACGTTTCTGCGAATTGTCCTTTCTGAGACCTTCGTAAACCGTTTTATTTACAAGCATCGGATAGACATTGCGCACGCGGTTGCCCTCGATAGTGCCATTGCCGACAAGGCGATTTTCGAGGTCGTCGTTTTCGGGTTCGGTAGCATCTTGCCACCACGCGTCGATGCCAAGAGGCAACAGTTTTTTGCTGAAATTATCCCAATATGCAGCCGCAGCTCGAGGATTGAAAAAGTCGATCCAATCGGTGTTCGGAATGTAGAAACCGTTGTTGTTCATCTCTTTGCCAACAGCCGAATTCTTGTCGATTTTCGACCAGACAGAGAGCATCATCTTTACATTTTTAGAATGAAGATAATCGGTAAGTGCCTTTGGGTTAGGATAATTATCGGCATCGAAAACCATTGAGTTCCAGCCATTTTTGCCCCAATATTGCCAATCTTGCACAATCACGTCGAGTGGGATATTTTCGGAAATGAACCTGTCGGTAGTCTCCTGAATCTCTTTTTGCGAATGGAAACGCTCGCGACAATGTATGTAGCCCAACGCCCACGATGGCATCAACGGTGCTTGACCAGTAAGTTTGCGATAAGTGGCAATTATTTCGTCGGGAGTACCTTTGATTATGGTATAATCCACTGCATCAGACGGATACGACAAAAATGAAGTTTCATTTTTTACCTTGCCATACCAAAGCGTAGGACGGTCGCGCTCGGTGAGTTCGGCCGTGAGTTTGTGAGTTCCCTTTTTGAGGGATACGATTTTCGAAGCAGTTGGCGGCAACCAAACATTCTGCATTTCGATGACAGGCACACCATCAATAGTGAGGTTGTGGCGACGAGCCATCTTCTGCCCCACATCGAGCAGAAGGGCATAATCGCCATCTTCGCCGAGAGTAATTTCAGCTTCAAAAATGTTCTTTTGGCGAGTCTCTTTTTTGCCGCCTTCGGTGGAAGTGACATCAACCGTTTCGGTTCCGCCAGAAAGCGTTTTGGTGAGTTGAACACAGTTTTCGGGCAAGTTGAATTCGGTTTTCGCGTAGTTATTCCAAATGATGCCGTAGCCCTTGTTGGAGATTAGCACAGGAACTGAAATCTGCGTATTGACCTGCGTCAGTCGGCGGGGAAGTCCGGCCACATTGTTGTAGCCATCTTGGAACTGCCCCAAGCCGAACAGAAATTCGCCATCGGCATTTGGAAAACGCAAAATAGCCGTGTCGCCACTCAAACTATGCTCAAAATCAGTAAAATCAATAGCTTGACATACTTCCGCATGATTCGCGTCTTTATCTTCAACATAAATCCAATCTGGGAGCGAGCTCTGCTCCGAATTGGAATAACGAACACGCACAGCATTGTCGCTCAGAGTTTTAACATAAAACTTTTGGGCTTGCAATGCCGTGGCAACCACTGAAAGCAACAGTAAAAAGAAGCTCTTTTTCATTATTTTATTACAATTAGAAATCCTCCTCGGGCCATGCAGGCGATGTTTTTGGGCAATTGCTCAAGATGCTCTATTTTCCAACCATTTTCATCGTCATCAAAAAACACCTGAATATCAGATGCTTGTTCGATAAAATCGATGTTGATGGCGATATTCTGCTCTTCATCTTTTCCATTTATGCCGGCAATGTACCATGTGGTGCCATTGCGACGTGCAAGTACCACATATTCACCAGGATAGCCACAGACAAATTTGGTTTCGTCCCAGGCGGCGGGAAGTTCGGAGAAGAAATCCTTCACCTCCTGCGGCTGTGCCAAAAGGCTTTCGGGTCGGTCGGCAATGTGCTGCAAACCTGATTCAAACAACACTGTAAGAGCAAGTTCGTGAGGGTTGGTGGTAATATGAGGATGCTGCGAATCCGAAAAAGCGCACGGCGTGTAGTCCATCGGGCCTATGACATTGCGGGTAAAAGGCAACGTTGCATTATGACAAGCCGCCTTGTCGGTGAATGTTGGCACATTGTTGTACCACTCCGCGCCGTAAACTCCCTCTGTACTAAGCAAATTCGGGTAAGTGCGCTGCCATCCGCGAGGGATAGTTGCGCCGTGAAAGTTGACAGTAAGATGATGCTTGGCGGCAGATTCCAAAAGGTCGATACAGTAAGACATATTCATCTGATTGTCGCCGGAGA
>DFJU01000049.1:0-11196 GCA_002373755.1 Bacteroidales bacterium UBA3663
AGTTAACTCCTTTTTAGTACCAAAAAGCAGTGAGAGAGGAGCCGGATGTGCCCCTCTTTCACCACATTTTGTAACTATCAGTTGATGAGGAAGATCTTCGTTACGCCCTTGTAGGTGGCCCGGACGGTGGCGCGGCCGTCGGCAACAGAGCCGACCTCAATCTTCACGTCGCCGGAATTGCTATCGGCCGTAATGACCGAATTGTTGGCCAATGGCGCATAGAGCTGGTAGCGGTTGCACTCGGTGTAGCCGTTCTGGTTGGTTGACATGAGCGGACTGGCCGGGATGTTCAGTTTCTTGCCATCTACGGTGATAGTTACCTCAGGCACCGTAGGACCTGTGTAGTCACCCACCACGAAGCCAAAGCCATGCAGGGTGAAGAGCCCCTGTGGACGTTGTGGCTGTTGTGGACGCTGTCCCCACTGGCCTCGCTGTGGCTGTTCTTGCTGCTTCACTTCAGGACCTTCCACAACAAGGTAGATGGCATGTTTGCCTTTCAGATTGCCCAGTAACTCACAGGTTTCCTTGGATAACTGGATGCTACCCAGACGTTTCACTTTCTTGTCTGTGCAAATATCTTCATATACTGCAATCTCCTGTCCTTTATAAGGGTCATCAAGTTTAACGTGGATTTTGAACTTGCCATCTGTTCCCTCAGTGGTGATGTTGAAGCACAACTGATTGGTTGGTATATCCTTCTGGAATCCTTTGAAAGCCTTTATTCCTTTAGCATCTTGAGAAAGACCTTCAAAGTTGAAGTACTTGAAGCCGATGATGGATCCGTTCTGTAATCCTGCAAGGTCCATAGAGTTGTTCCACACATCGTGGTTGTCCTGCATATAGTTGTTGGCATTAGGACCATCCATATAGCATGCTATGCCGGCAGAGTAGTAGCCGTAAGGAGGCAGACCGAAGATATGGAAGCCCTCGCTGGTCACCTCGGCGCCGGTGTATTCGTTGCCGTCAGCGGCCTTGGCCGTCCATTCGTTGTTCTTGGCAAATGGGTCGTAGCCGGTGATGCGCACCTGGCCGCCCTTGGCGACGGGCTTCTTGTCCCACGTAATCTTCACCGGAGCGACCATCGGCTGGCGGGCATTGCCGAAACCGCGTGGCGGGCGGTGATAGAAGACGTACCATTGGCCGTTGATCTCCTGAATAGAGCCGTGCGTGTTGTGGGCAGCATTGGTCGTGATGAGCTTCGAGCCATCTTCGTTCAGCACGACGCCACGCGAATCGACGAGCACGCCGCCGCTGCGCCAAGGTCCCAGCGGACTGTCGCCGTAGGCATAGCGCAGGGCCGAATTGGTGTTGCCAAGGCCGTACTCCTTGCCCGAATAGCCGGAGAAGACCATGACGTATTTGTTGCCCACCTTGCGGATGGAGCTGGCCTCGAAGAAGTTGAAGTCCAACGGGTTCTGGCCGCTGTAGAGTGCCTTGTATTCGCTGCCCTCCTTGTCGAGCAGCTTGCCGTCGCGGCTGCTGGCCGGGATGAACGGATCGATGCGCTCGGTGCCGGGGCGCTGCGAGTACATCGTCTGCTGGTCAAGTTCGACGGCGGTCGAGTGCTGGAAGCCGTAGAAGACGTAGGCGCGGTAGCCCTTGTCGTAGTCGGGATCCTTCTTGTCGGTGATGTTTTCGATGAAGACCGACGGGTCGAAGTCGATGAGCGAGCCGGGGAGGCATTGTGTACCGTCGGCCGTGAGGTTGACAGGCGTGAATGGGCCGTTCGGACGGTCGCCCTTGCAGACCATCGGGACGCGACGCCAACCGCGTGAGTGCGGATAGAGCCAATAGGTCTTCTTGCCGGTGGTGCGGTCAACGGTCTCGACGAGGTCGGGGGCGAACATGGTGTCCCATTGGCCATTGACGAACCATGTGAAGATCGGGCCCTCGTCGCGCCACTGGCTGAGGTCTTCGACGGGAGCCGACCACATACGGATGTCGGGGCCGCAATAGGCGGTGTAGGTCACGTCGTGCGAGCCGATGATGTAGGCGCGCTGGTGACCCGGATTGTCGGGGTCGTCAAACACACGGGGTTCGCCGTCTGGCAGGTGCTCCCAGAGCGGCAGGTACGGATTCTGCGCATTGGCCGACAACATTCCGACGGCCGCAAGAGAAATAAGGAAACTGCGTTTCATGTTCATTGGTACGGATTGATGATTAAAAAACCGCCGCAAGTTTAGGGCTTTACGCACAATTGCGATTAACAATCTGTACCCAATTCTTTCAATTTTGATACATGTGTTTCAAATTCCTATTTTTGCCGGCCGCTACGCGAATTTCGGCTGAAAACAGCAATCCCGAAAGCTGCCGCAATGACAACTTTCGGGATTTTTCCTTGGGTTATGGCCGATGGGATTTACGGCGCAAGCACGGCGCGAACCGACCGTCCGTAGCAACGGCTGAGGTTGCTCGTGTTCATGGTGCCCGCACTGAAGAGCAGGAACCGCGCGCTGTACGGGCTGCTCTCGTAGACCGACGACGACCAATAGTAGCCGGACGTCCCTGCATCGGTGAGCGACGCATCGTAGCGATAGCCCGCAGCAGGCAGGAAAAGGGTGTTACCATTGTTGTTGCTTGTAAACAGACGACCGTCAACGCCCGTTCCATTGTAATCAGTAACCCATTCGCTCGAGCAGTTGTTAACCAATTCCTGCCATTCAGTAGAGGTCGGCATCCGCCAGTCACCGCCCCAATTGGCATTGGCTGCGTCGTCGGCCAATTCAAGCGTCCAGATGTTATCGTACGTGCCATAGTCGCCGTCAGGGCAATACTTAGTCATGGTCGATGAACTGCCGTTGCAATACTTGTAGGTGCTCCAGTCGAACGTGGTCTTGCCATCGTCATAGCCCGTCGTCTCGCCCCACGCATAGTAATTGCCGTAGCCTTCTGGCTTGCTTGCGCCGACATTGGTCATTGCCCACTTCGTGCCGTTGGGCAGACCGAGGTCGATATAGACATGACCGTTGGCCACACCCATCGTCTCTGGATTGTAGTTATAGACCCACGTAACACCGCTACCCGTAATGACTGTATCATCGATTGTCATAGCCTCACGGTCGTCTTCCGTGCCGGCATAGCAAACCGTGGTGAGAGCATCACAGCGCCAAAATACACTGCCAATACTCGTCACGCTGCGGGGAATCACAATGCTCGTCAGAACAGAGCAACCATTGAACGCATCGGAACCGATGCTCGTCACGCTGCTCGGAATCTCGATGCTTGTCAGACCTGTGCATTCATAGAACATACCATCGCTGATGCTCGTCACGCTGCTCGGAATCTCGATGCTTGTCAGACCTTTGCAACCTTGGAACGCCTGATTGCCGATACTCGTCACGCTGTTCGGTATCTCGATGTTCGTCAGACCGGTGCAGCCATAGTACGCCATGCTACCGATGCTCGTCACGTTGCTCGGAATCTCGATGTTCGTCAGACCGGTGCAGCCATAGAACACCGAGCTACCGATGCTCGTCACGTTGCTCGGAATCTCGATGTTCGTCAGACCCGAGCAGTTATAGAATGCACCATCGTCAATGCGTGTCACGCTGCTCGGAATCTCGATGCTATTGAGCATCCTGCATCCCCAGAATGCCATGCTGCCAATGCTCGTCACACTGCTCGGAATCGTGACATTCTTCAGGCCAGAGCAGGTTGAAAACAAACGTTCTGCGATGCTCGTCACGCCGTTCGGAATCGTGATGCTCATCAAGCCATAACAGCCAGAAAACGCATACTCGCCGATGCTCGTCACGCCGTCCGGGATCTCGATGCCCGTCAGTCCTGAACAACCAAAAAATGCATAAGTGCCGATGCTCGTCACGCCGCTCGGAATCTCGAAGCTCGTCAAGCCTGCGCAATTATAGAACGCTTGATTGCCGATACTCGTCACGCCATTAGGCAACGCGATACCGCCCAAATTGCTGAGACGACTCCCTGTATCGAAGAATGCCTTTGCCGGAATTTCTGTCAAGCCTGTCACATTGGCCATATCCAACGTTATCATGACCTCGGTTCCATAATCGGCATAAAGCGATTTCAACGCCGTGGAGATATGGCCGAATGGCGTGTCGGTCACTCCATCGATTTCGATTGCATCATTGGTCATATAGCCCGACAAAGTGACGGTCGTACTTACGGTTGCACCGAGAATTTGTTGGACTGCTCCCTGAATGTCAGCATAACCCATATATTTGCCTTCGTTAGTGAGGAAGCCCTTATCGCCCCAAATGGCGAACTTCTGGTATTCATCGGCCACGGTGGTCGTGGTGACCTCCTCATAAACGCCAGTTGCATCATCAAGAATTGTTCCCATCTCGATTGCCTGCATACCATTTGACCACGAGTCGGACTCGAGAGTGGCCACAGGCGACGTGCCCGTCAGTTGACCGATAATGTCGAGCGGAGCGGTGCCCAGATAGATGCTGTTGTTCGACGCGACGACGGCACTTCCGCCCATTGCGAAAGTCGAGTGACGACTGCTGGTGCCCCACATACAGACAGCATTGTTCCACTCGCCGCCGCTATAAAGCACCTTGTTGCCGCTGATTGTTCCGCCCCACATGTAGAACGACGCGCCACCGAAATCGCTGTCGCCGCCCAGACAGACACCACCGCCTACATTGTCGCCCTGCTGGTCGCTTTCCGTTCCAGCCGTGTTGGCATAAATCGTGGCGTTATCGCCCATCTCGACGGTTGCACTCTGAGGGACAGCGATGCCACCGCCACTGCCATCGGTCTCATTGTTGGAAATCTGGACATTGTCGCTCAGCGTCAGGCTACTGGAACGATACCCTTCCAGACAGATGCCACCGCCGTCGCCAGAGCCAAGTGCCTTGTTATTGGAGATGACAGAATTTCCGGAGATTCTGATCTGGCAATCCACGGCATAAATGCCGCCGCCACTGCCATCTTCAGCCGTATTGTAGCTGATTTCGCCGCCCGTCACATAGAGCGAGGCGCCATCTACCATATAGATGCCACCGCCGTTTTCCGCTGCGGTATTGCCCGTGATGATTGCGCCATCGGCCAAAGTCACTTTGGCTTGATAATGATTGATCAAAATGCCGCCGCCGTTATTATTTGAATTGCCGCCGGTGAGCACGATATTGCTAAGTGTGAGGGGCACGTTGGTCTCAACAAGGAGCACGCTGGCACCACTGCCACTGAGTTTGATGGAGTCTTTCGGGGCATTGGTTTCTGGATCAATGCCATTGGCCCCCATGATGGTGACGCTCTGGGCGACACTGGGCGAAAGCGCGCCGTAGAGGTTCTGGTATTGGGTGAGCGTGCCGTCCACGTAGATGGTGTAGTCGGCTTGGGGGTCATTCATCTTGGCCACAGCACCCTCGAAGCTGGCCAATGGCGAGTTGCGCTTGCCATCGTTCGAGTCGAGGCCGGTGGCACTCACGTAGAAGGAGTTGGTCGAGAGGTCGGCGCCGGTGTTGAATGTCACGTTCCAGGTGTAGAGTTTGCCGGACTGGAAGACGATTTCGTCGGGAATCCCGATCACGTACTTGCGGTTGTTGTCGGCAGGCAGCTGGACGGTGATGGTGCGGCCCTCGGTGTTAGAATTTTCGGTGTCGGGCACGATGATGGCCGATGCCACAGCCGTGGTTGCGCCCTCTTGACGCTGGATGTTGAAGGCGATGCTGTCCCCCGACTCGGGGCCGAACGACATTTCGCCGCTCTGCAGGTCGAAGAAGGCAGGGAAATTCTTGCCCGCAAGCAGGACCTTCATTCCGGCAAGGCTGTCGGCCGTGAGCGACGACAATTCGGTGTCGATGGTGATGTTGAGCTGCACGCGGCAGAACTGATGTTCGAGCGAGAGTGTGACGTCAGGGTCATCGGCCGAAACGCCCTCCTGCTTGCACCAAAGGAGGTCGAGGCTGGCGAGGTCGCTCTGGTCGGCCCAATTGAGGATGATATAGTGCGGGATGGGGTCGGTCACATCTTCAGTTCCGGGCTTATCGTCAACTGATATGGTGCTGAGATTCTGCACGAAGACCGTCGGCATACTGGGATTGTCCACACTGCTGAAGGTCGGTGAAAATGGATAGTAGGCCACGATGCCGTAGGTCTCGCCCTTCTGGAGCCAGACGATGCTGTCTTCATTGGCCACGGAGCAGCTGTTGTTTTCGGGATTGATGACGAAGCGGGCATTGTCGTTCGTTGCATCGGCCAAAACGCCCTCGCTGTCGTAGGCATAGACGCCGATCTGGTCGCCAACCTCCCACGAGGTGCCGCTGAGGCGAGTGCCGTCGGCCACCAGACTGCTGAAACGCGCCGCTACGCGATTTCCGCCAACGGTGCGATAAATTTCGTCCTTGCAAGCTGTAAGCATTGCAGCCAACGCGACACAACAAGTTGCAGAAAGCCCCAAAAGTCTCCCTATTTTTTTCATAGTAGTGTGGTTATTTGTGATTTACCTTTTAATTTCCGTTTGTCTGAATCATCGGAAAACGCGCAAAGTTAATGTTTTTTCTTCACACGCGCACGAAAAAGGGGGGAAAACGCTGGAATCGAAGTCAATGCCGCGCGTTTCCTCCCCAACATAGCCTGCATGAACGTCAGCGAAGCCCAGTCTTGATCACCTTTCTTCCATTCATCAGGACGATGCCCCGTCGCACATCATCCACACGCTGGCCTTTCAGATTGTAAATGTCCCGAACGTCACCCGCTACAGGTTGTTCGACCGACTCAAGGCCATCTGTTCCAGCGTCTTCAATAGACTTTAATTCGCCTTTGAACGACAGCAGGATGCCATCCTCTATACGACAGGAAGCTCGGGCGAGCCATGCATCGGACGAAGTAATGGTGATAAGCAGTTCTTCGTTGTTGAGGTCAATGCCCGAATCGGATGTGATTTCAATATCGGCCGCATCGTAAAAACTTCTGAAAGTCTTAGAACCAAGCACTTGCCGTCCCCTCGCCGACTGCACTGTTATGGTGTAAAGGCAGTTTGCACCCGAAATGCATGCCTTGCCCAATTTCACTCGTCGGAGATTACCTGTCAAACGAAAAATTGTGTAGAGGGAAGTCTCGACACTGACCACATCTCTGCCATCCACATTGAACGTCAACAATTCCGGCTTGACTTCCGCATCCGAATTGACGCCCCAATCCCAACCGAGAGTCGTTGCGACAGGCACGATGCAGCCATACTTCTTTTCATCGATGAAGTCGCTTTCGGTGATATTCTGACCACCATTGCCCAATCCTGTCGGCGTGAACATATAATGTGCATAGCCGTCGGGAAGCGGCTCGAAAACCTCCACATCGTAGCTGAAACTCTGATTGTTGAAAATATCGCTTTTCTTCAATGACACCTTAATGACGGCCTTGCCGACACCGACGGCGGTCAACTCTCCGGTAGAGGAATCGACCTTTACAACCGATTCATCGGACGACGACCACACAAGGGGAAGCCCATCGTAATCGGTCACATCGGGTGCTTGCATGGTCTGTCCGACATCCATGAAATTGTGTTTTACGACAGGTGCATGCAATGCATTCAGCTTCACTACGCGGAGTCTATAGCTGACAGACTGCTGGACGTTAAATTCGCCCTCCGGACAGGTGACGGAAATATCTGCGCCTCCCGAATGTAGAATCGTGACCTTGCCGGTTACAGAATCGACGGTCGCCACATAGGGATTGGACGAAGTCCAGAAATGCGGAAGACCCTCACCGCCATTGATTGCAGGTGCTTCCATCGTTTCCGTCAACATATCGACCTCATAGTAATATGTATCGAAGCTCTTCAGTGGCCGATATTTATAGACTTCAAGACAAAAAAAGTCAGAATCGCTCGCATGGGTATCATCGCCCGCAAAAAACGCACAGATGCGCGTCTGGCCAATGCCGACTGTTGTCACCCGCCCCGTAACTGCATCGACCGTGGCTATGCTGTCGTCCTCAGAGCGGTAAGTAATCTGGAAATTTCCCTCTACCCGCGTACTCACGTTGCAAGTCACTTCGTTTCCATATTCGATGCCCGTATAATAATTCAACAATTCGAGGCCGATATGCTGCTTGTGCACTCCCACCGTCCAACTTCTTTCATAAGGAGCATAGTAGTCGTCGCCGGCATAGGACACGGAGATTGTGGCTGTTCCTTCTGCAATTGGTGTCAACACGCCTGTGATGGAATCGATGGTGACCACTGTCGTATCGCTCGACGAGAAAATCATATTCACACCTTCGTCGCTCACAGAAACAGCCGGATTTGTGTATGGTTCTCCAAAGGTAATATCCCACGAACCGTAATCGACGTAGCAATCAAGTTTGACCTTCTCCACACGGACAACGCAGCTGGCCGTATCGCCATCCCATTGGTCGTTGCCCTCCCAAGCCGCTGTAATGACAGTCTCGCCGAGTCTTACTGGAGTCAGCTTGCCACCTGCATCGACCTTGACAATGGTGGTGTCGGCCGACGAAAAGGTCAGCAGATTCCTGTCGAGGTAGACCATATTCCAATAATATTGACTGTTACTATATTGACTGAATCTACATCCAAGCTTTGGCACATAAAATTGGCAGAAAACCTCTACACAGGTGTCGATCAGTGTATAGGTGTATGAATCAACATCGGGAGAAAACCAGATACCACATTTCCCTTTTCCAACGCTGACGTCCCAAACAACGGTATCATTCGGCACCTCTCCATCAAATACGTAAATCGCAGAGAGAGTCGTATGCCCCTCGCCGACGAACATAACCTCATATCCTCGGATTCCGTTCAACAAAGCGACCGACTGGTCGGCAGAAGTGACGAAATGGAGAACACCGAAGAGCGTGTCACCCTCCGCTGTTTCGACTGCCGTACGGTATGGCATATACAAAGATTCGCCTATCCTGGCCCGGATGGTGTGATTTTCAAAGTCAATGCTTCCGGCCATTGCCACGACGGAAACCAACGACAAAAAAGAGGCCAAGACAAGCCTCTGGACACATTTTTTCAGATTGGATTTTATCATGATATTACAACAAATAAAGTTTGTCAGTCAACTTCATCGGAAAAAAACGGCGCAAAGTTAATGAATTTTCCAGATTCGCGCATGTGAAAAGAAGAAAAACAGGCAGACCCTCTCCCCGGCCCTCCCCCATAATGGGGAGGGAGCTCTGGATACCATCGGCACATTACGTGGGTGGCGGTTGTTCTACATCTTCAGCTTCTCCATCCAGCTCTGCCCCTTCAGCCGCCACAGGAAAATCGCGCCACGGAAACAGAGTTCGATGGCCATCGCCATCCAGTAGCCCACCAGTCCGAGGCCGAGCACTTTGGTGAAGATCAGGGCCAACGAGATGCGCACGACCCAGATGGAGGCGAGGTTCATGCCGCACGGGATGAGCGTGTCGCCCGCGCCCACAAATACGCCGTAGCAGACAATCTGGGCGGCGAACATCGGCTCGGCGAACGCCTCGATGCGCAAAACCCGCGTAGTGAGTGCCTGCACGGCATCGTCGGGCGTCATGAGCGACATCACAGCCGGCGCGGTGAGATACATCACGATGCCCATCACGGTCATCACCGCCATGCCAAGCCCCACGGTGATATGCGCGAAACTGCGTGCCAACGGCTTGCGCTGCGCCCCAAGGCTCTGTCCGACGAGGGTCGTTGCGGCATCGGCCACGCCATGCCCCGGCATGTAGCAGAGGCTCTCGACGATGATGCCGAATGAATTGGCCGCAATGGCAATCGTGCCCAACGGCGCAATGATGACGGTCGATGCCACATGCGCGGCACACATCACGAAATGCTCGGCTCCCATCGGCCATGCAATGTGCCACCACTTGTGCAGCGTGCGCCGGCAGGGGACGAACGACGAGCGGTCGGTGTGCGGCTTCGGGGCATCGGCCAATGAAATTTCTATTTCAGATTTATTATTTAATATTTCTTTCTCAGCATCCAACGAAAGGCGCAACGTCTCGCTGCGGAACAGCAGGTAGGTGGTTATGGCCAATGCCACAATGCCGTAGGCCAAGGCCGACCCCACAGCCGCGCCGAACACGCCCCAGCCCATGCGGAAGATGAAAATCCAGTTGAAGATGACATCCAGCAGACAGGCCGTCGCCATCATCACGCTCGGCACCTTGACGTTGCCCGCACTGCGCAACATTCCGGCCGACAGCGCCATCAGCGTCATGAAGGGCAGCATCGCGGCCGATATGGCGAAGTAGATCGTGGCATCGTGGCAGATGTCGGCCGACCCGCCCAGCCAATGTGGAAGCTGCCGGGCAATGCCGACGCCGATTGCGGCCAATGTCACACTGAACAGCACGGCACACAAGAGCGACTGACGCAGGATGTGGCGCGCCTCCTCAAAGCGGTTGGCCCCGATCTGATGCGCCACCTGCACACTGAAACCCGCGCCAAAGGCATGACACAGACCGCCGAACAGCCATATCGTCGAACTGACCAGTCCGATTGAGGCCGACGCTTCGGCTCCCAGGCTGCCCACCATCGCCGCGTCGATATATTCCATGACGATCTGCACCAGCTGCGCCAACATCGCCGGCACACTCAACATCGCCGCAAGCACAATCTGCTCACGGCGCGTCATGTCGGCTCCCTGCCGGATTTTGGAAAGAAGGAGGTCTTTTTGCAATTTTGAAGGGCTTTTAAGAGGAGTAAAAAGGAAGTAAAAGGGGAGTGAAAGGGACGAATGTTCCGGCTAATGAAAATTCAAGACAACTAAAAAATTGCTACGCGATTTTTTACAGCATTTCTGTCAGACGATGGTATCCACTGCACCCTCTCCATTATGGGAGAGGGCTGGGGAGAGGGTCTGCGTCAGCCGCAGCACCGCCTCGCGCAACGTCGCCCTCGGACAGGCCAAATTGATGCGCAAGAAGCCCGCGCCAGCCTTGCCGTAGTCCGATCCGGCGCAGAGCCAGACCTTGCCGTTTTCGAGCAGTTCATCGGCCAATGCCTTGTCGTCCACACCCTTACGCTCGCAGATGGCGCGGCAATCGACCCACATCAGATAGGTGGCCTGAAGGTCGGCGACGGCGATGTCGGGAAATCCGCGTAGCAGCTCATCGCGCACAAACAGGTAGTTGTCCCACAGGTAGCGGCGCAGTTCGTCGAGCCATTCGCCGCCCTCGGTGTAGGCCGCAATGGTGGCTTCGATGCCGAACGGATTCACGTCGCACACCTCGTTCAGGTTGATGGCGCGGTCGATGCGGCGGCGC
>DFJU01000049.1:11279-12065 GCA_002373755.1 Bacteroidales bacterium UBA3663
GGCGTTCTGCAGTCCGGCCGTGTTGAAGCTCTTGCTGGGCGATGCGCAAATCACGTAGCGCGGGGTGTCGGCCGATGCCATTCCATCGGCCATGACGCGGCCCAGCGGCGTATAGGTGAGATGCGGTGCGGCCAATTCGTTGTGAATCTCATCGGCCACGAGGGTCACTCCATGCGCGGCGCAGAGTCGGGCGATGCGGCTCAGTTCGTCGGCCGTCCAGATGCGTCCCACGGGGTTGTGCGGGTTGCAGAGCAGCAGCACGGTGGTCTTTTCGAGGGCAAGGGCATCGGCCAACGCCTCCCAATCGATCGCATAGTGGAGCGTGCGGCGGTCATCGGCCGTAAAAAGCAGCGGCACCTCGACCGTCTGGCATCCGGCATTGCGCACGAGGTTGAAGAAGATGTTATAGACCGGAGTGAGCAGCACCACGTTGTCACCCGTCTGACATACCGCCTTGAGCGTCGCAGCGATGGCCGGCACCACGCCGATGGTGTAGAGAATCTCGTTGCGGCCGATGTTCCAGCCGTGGCGCGTGGCGAACCAGTCGATGATGGCCTCGTAGTAGGCATCGGGCACCATCGTGTAGCCGTAGCATCCATGTGTGGCGCGACGCATGACGGCCTCCTGCACGCACGGCGCAGTGGGGAAATCCATGTCGGCCACCCAAAGCGGCAGCACGTCCGGCGCGGGACATTCATCCCACTTCATGCTGCCTGTGTTGCGGCGGTCGATGATGTTGTCGAAGTTTGCCATAAGTAAGAGAGACCCCCTCCCAACCTCCCCGAG
>DFJU01000049.1:12122-33238 GCA_002373755.1 Bacteroidales bacterium UBA3663
CCTCCCCGAGGGGAGGAGTTTGCCCAACTGGACAAAGGTGATTACTTTTTTGTGTTAATGAATCGTGTTAGTATTTAGCGTGAGCGCAGCGAACTTTTAGAGCTTTAGCCCTTAGTGCAACTCCGTTGCATTTGCCACGTCAGCCTTAACGTGAGCGTCAGCGAACTATTAACATGAGCGAAGCGAATATTAGCGCAGCCATCGGCTGCCATTAACATTGCGTGACAACGCAATCTTTTGGCTCCTTCTGGTTCTCGTCGATGATGAGTTCGCCGATTTTTCCAGCTACGCGGATATGGCCGGCCGACGGATTCTTGATCGATGTGACATCGCCCTTGATGGTGGCCTCGACGGTGCTGTATTCAAACATCAGGTTGGCATCGGGGCCGAAGGTGCAGTCTTCGAGCACAAGGCCGTCCACGTAGCAGAGCAGCTGTTCGCCCGTCAGGTGGCAGCGCACCAGGCGGATGTTCTTGCCGTACCACGCGAGATATTCGCCGTTCAGTTCGGAGTCGTAGATGGTGACGTTCTCGGCCTCCCAGAAGGCATCCTTCGAGTTGATGACGGCGTTGCGGATGGTGACGTTCTTGGCATACTGGAATGAATAGTTTCCGTCCTGCCGGTAGTCGGCGATGTCGATGTCCGAGCAGTGCATAAAAAGGTAGTCGGCCTTGGCGATTGTGACGTCGCGCAGACGGATTTTGGAGCAGTCCCAGAAGGTTTCGAGCGCGTTGGGGAACTGCGTCCGGTTCACCTCGATGCCGGTCATGCGGCGGAACATCTTGGGCGCGTCAACCTGACAGTCGTTCATCGTGCAGTCGTGGCTGTACCACAACGACGAGCGCGCACTTTCGGCGAAATAAGAATGTTCGACGAGGAACGTCCGACACTCCCAGAACACGTATTTGCCCTCGAAACGGCAATCGCGCGCAATGATGTTGCCCGACTCCTTAATTGACGACTCGCCCACGTGAATGGTCACGTGGGCAAGTTCGACGTCATGTGCTGTGTAGAGCGGCCTCTCGCCGCCAAATTCCTGATTACTTATAAGTTTCATATCTAACATTTTGGGTCTTGATCTGGCTGTCCTTATCGACATCCTCGCCCTTGACGGTGTAGAACAGTGTGCAGTCCTTCACCTCAACGTCGTGCACGCACTTGCGGCCCACAAGCGGCACGGTCTTCAGACCATAGCGGCACTCGCGGCACACTACGCGCTCGATGTGGATGTCCTGCCAATCGGGGGCATAGTCGTTGAGCTTGTAGGTATCCTCCTTGGCCTTCTGCTTTGCCTTCTTCTTGGCGGTCATTCCAGCCTCGGCCGATGCTCCTGCCTGCTGCTTTTCGAGCATCTTCTTGTAGTTGTTGTCGATGTATGTGCAGTCGAACACGATGGCCTCATCCTTGATGTCGTTCATCACGATGTCGTGGCAATAGACCTGGCTGGTGCGTCCACCGCGACCCAGACCGCTCTTGAAGCGCAGACCGACGTCGGTGCCCGACATGGTGCATCGGCGACAGATAATCTTGTTCATGCCGCCCGAGCAGTCGCTGCCGAAGACGAGACCGCCGTGGGCGTGATAGACGATGTTGTCCTGA
Source organism: Bacteroidales bacterium UBA3663 (assembly GCA_002373755.1). Classification (GTDB taxonomy): domain Bacteria; phylum Bacteroidota; class Bacteroidia; order Bacteroidales; family UBA3663; genus Liminaster. The sequence continues at coordinate 13,722 of DFJU01000049.1, forward strand.
ATCAGCATGTCGGAGCATGGGCCGGCCTCAACGCCTTTTGCGCCCTCACCGCCCTTCAAGCAGATGCCGTCGTCGCCCGCATCGACAATGCAGTTGACCACGAGCGCGGTCTGGACATTGGCCAAGTCGATGGCGTCACCGTTCTGCGCGTTCCATGGGCAGCGTACCGTGATGCCGTCCAGAATGACATTCTTGCACTTGACCGGATGAACGTGGAATCGTGGCGAATTCTGTGCCGTAAAGCCCTCGAACAGAATGTTTTCCGACTTCGTGATGCGGATCAGGTCGTTGCGCAGGCCCTCCTCCTTGGTGGCAGCCTTGGCGGTGTCGCCCTTCACGAGGTTGATGTTCTTGAAGTTCTTCAGGTTGAACGGCATCCAGAGGTCGCCCTTCGGCGTGATGTAGCCGCCCAAGCGGTTGAATGCCTTCCATTCCGAATCGCTGTTCTTGTTGCGCTTGGCCGGACGCCAATATTTTCCGTTGCCGTCCAAAGTTCCCTTGCCCGTGATGCTCACGTCGTGCAGTTCTGTACCGCCGATGAGAGGCAGGAAACGGCCCTTGTCGTCGCCGTCGTCGAACAGAATCTTTTCGGGCGAGAAGATGACCAACGCATTGGCCTCAAGGTGCAGGTCGATGTTGCTTTTAAGTTCGATGGGACCCGTCAGCCACACGCCGGCAGGGACGATGAGGTGGCCGCCGCCCTTCTTGCTCAGGGCATTGATGCCCTTGCGGAACGCATCGGTGCAGAGATCGACGCCATTGCCCACAGCGCCGAAATCGGTCAACTTCATGGTCAAATCGGGGATGACAGGTGCCTTGACCTGCTCCAGTTCGACAGGCAGATCGGTGTAGTGCGACGAATAGTCACGCTGTGCAAAGATGGTCGTAAAGCAGGCAAATAGCAAAGCAAAGCTGGAAAATAACTTCATACCTTAATAATGATTAAAATAGATTTTGTATAATTTGAGTTATGTTTTTTTGACGTCAGACGTTCTTGTTCAACCGTTCATAGATTTGTTCGACGATTGCCTTGTTGCCGGCCACAATCGACACGTGGCGGTCGTTGCGGAATGGACGAACCACGCCGCCGGCCTCTTCGACGATGAGCGCGCCGGCACAGGCATCCCAAGGCTTCAGGTCGAGCTCCCAATAGCCGTCGAGCAGACCGCAGGCCACGCAGCAGAGGTCGTAGGCCGCAGAACCCATGCGCCGAATGCCGCGCACGTCGGGAATGATGGCGACGGCATTGTCGAGGTTGTTCAACGGGTTGGTGCGCTTGTCGTAGGGGAATCCGGTGGCCAGGACGCATTCGCCGAGGTCGGTCTTGTGCGCTACGCGAATAAATCGGCCGTTCCAGCTTGCGCCCTCGCCCTTCACTGCGCTGAACAGCTCGTCGAAGAACGGCACATAGACCACGCCCACGACCGTCTCGCCCTTATAGCGCACGCCGATGCTCACACAGAAGATGGGCAGTCCCTGGCTGTAGTTGTTCGTGCCGTCCAGCGGGTCGATGACCCACTCCCATTCGGCATCGGCACTGGCATTGTGCGCACCACTCTCTTCGGCCAGCACGTTGTGGTCGGGATAATGGCTGGCCACGCGCTCCAGCAGCATTGCCTCGCACGCCTTGTCAACCTCGGTCACAACGTCATAGACCGTCGATTTCGTGGTCATCTGCAAATTCTGTGAACGGAACTTCTCGCGTTGGATATGACCCGCCTCCATCGCCCAGTCAACCGCGTGGCGAAGGATGTCGTGCAGGTCTGGATTCTCCTTTTTTCGATACATAGATTTCAGTTTTAGAGCCGCAAATTTAGTGATTATTTGGCAAATAGGCTACAGCCCCCGACCTTTTTTGGAGCAATCGCGCGTAAATTGTCGGAATTGGTTATCTTTGCACGTTAAATGCTGATTATGTATCAAGACAAAACCGTCGCTTACTACACTTTAGGATGCCGTTTGAACTTTGCCGAGAGCTCCACATTGGCCTACCGCTTGGAGCAGCTCGGCTTTCGTCGTGTCAAGGCGGGCGATGTGGCCGATGGTGCCGACCTGCTTGTGGTCAACACCTGCGCCGTGACCGAACAGGCCACAGCCAAGTGCCGCCAGCAGATACGCAAGCTGATACGCGAAAATCCGCACGCATTCGTCGTCGTGACTGGCTGCTACGCGCAGATCGAGCCAAAACAGCTGGCCGACAGCGTGGGCGGCATCGACCTCATCGTCGGCACCGAATTCAAGGGTGAGAACATCGCATCGATGCTGGGCGACCTCTCGAAGCACGACGAGGCGCAGACGGTCACTACGCGGTTTCAGGAGATTCACACCTTCCACGCAAGCTGCTCGGCCGACGACCGCACCCGCCACTTCCTCAAGGTGCAGGACGGCTGCGACTATTTCTGCACCTACTGCACCATCCCGATGGCACGCGGCCGCAGCCGCAATCCGCACATCGCCGACATCGTTGCCCAGGCGCGCGCCGTGGCCGAGAAGGGCGGATGCGAAATCGTGCTCACAGGCGTCAACATCGGCGATTTCGGACGTTCGACGGGCGAGGATTTCTTCTCGCTGTGCCGCGCCCTTGACGAGGTGGACGGCATCGACCGCTACCGCATCGGCAGCATCGAACCCAACCTCCTGACCGACGACATGATCCGCTGGATTGCGGCCGATGCCCATCGGTTCGCGCCCCACTTCCACATCCCGCTCCAGGCCGGCAGCGACGAGGTGTTGCGGCTGATGCGCCGACGCTACGACACTGCGCTGTTCCGCCAGAAAATCGAATTCATCAAGCGGCTTATGCCCGATGCCTTCATCGGCGTCGATGTGATGGCCGGAATGCGCGGCGAGACGCCCGAACTGTTCGACAAGGCACTGCAATTCATTGATTCTCTGCCCGTCACGCAGCTGCACCCGTTCACCTACAGCGAGCGCAGCGGCACCAAGGCATTGGACATCAAGCCCGTCGTCCCCGTGCCCGAACGCCACGAACGCACCGCGCGCCTTGTCGCCCTCTCCGAACGCAAGCTACGCGAATTCTACACCTCGCAGATGGGCACGCGCCGCACCGTCCTCTGGGAACAGCCTGCCGAGGGCCGTCCGATGCACGGATTCACCGAAAACTACATCCGCGTGGAGGCTCCCTATCGGCCGGAACTCATCAACGTCTGCACCGAGGTCACGTTGGGTTCGACGTTGTCCGAAAGCTCGCAGGGACCGGTCATCCCGATGGACGACCTGTAGAGACGTTTCATGAAACGTCTCAGTAACGACAAAAGAATTGAAAACCAGCAGAATATCACCCAAACAGGGACGTCGCGATACGGCGGCCCTACAACAAATCAATTAAATACAATGAGAAAAATACTGTTAGCCATTTTTGCAGCGTTGGCTCTGACCGGCACATCGGCCATAGCCCAAACTTACGACCTCGTGGTTGCCAAAGACGGCTCAGGCGACTTCGACAACATCCAGGACGCCATCATCGCCATCCGCGACTACAAGCCCGAAGGCCGCCAGCGCATCCTGGTAAAGAAGGGCATCTACGAAGAGAAAATCATCGTGCCGAGCTACAAGACGAACATCTCGCTCATCGGCGAAGACCGCGACAGCACCATCATCGTGTGGCACGACCACGGCAACATGTACACGCCGACGGGTTGGCCGGCTTTCACATTGGCCGACGAAAAACAGGCACAGGCCGACGGTCAGGCCAAGAAAGGCCGCAAGATCGGCACCTTCCAGAGCTACACCATCCGCGTCGATGGCCTCGGCTTCGAGTGCGAGAACATGACAATCTCGAACGATGCAATGAGCTACTGGAACAAGGGCTGGTGGGAGTCGCGTAGCAATGCCAACGGCGTGGCGCAGGCCGTCGCCGTACACATCGAGGCCGACCAGACGGTGTTCCGCAACTGCCGTCTGCTGGGCTTCCAGGACACCGTCTTCAACGGCAACGAGGACAGCCGACAGGTCTTCTACAAATGCTACATCGAGGGCACGGTCGATTTCCTGTTCGGCCCCGCCACATGCTGGTTCGAGGAGTGCGAGATCCACGCCATCAGCAACGGCTACCTGACCGCCGCCTCCACTCCGGCCAACCATCCGTTTGGCTACGTCTTCTACCGCTGCAAGGTGACGGCCGACCCGCATGTGACACGCGAATACCTCGGCCGCCCGTGGCGCAACTGGGCGTCGGTCATCTGGCGCGAATGTGAACTGCCGGCAGCCATCGCCCCCGAAGGCTGGCACAACTGGAGCGACCCCGCACGCGAAAAGACGGCCCGATATTACGAAAGCAAGTGCACCGGCCCAGGTGCCGACCTCTCGAAGCGCGTCGGCTGGATGCGACAGCTCACACAGCACGAATCGAACGAACTGAAGGCGCGCAAGGTGCTGACCCGTCCGGGCGAACGGTGGAACTCGAACTTCCTGCCCGCCAACTTCTACGACCTGCATTTTGCCTTCTGCGACGAGCATCTGGAGAAGGGCACGCCATACGTCGGCGGCACACTCGAACCCAAGACGTTGCCCGACGATGTCACATCGGCCACAGAACCGCTCGTGATGAACTTCAAGGAGGTCGATTGCACGACGTTCGTCGAATATATGTCGGCCGCAATGCTTGGCCGCGTCTATGATCCGACCGACCCGAACGACTCGATCATGAAGCGTTTCGTGCAGGCTCTGCGCTATCGCGGCGGCCGACGTGGCAACTACGCGACCCGCAAGCATTATGCGTCCGACTGGATCCGAGACAACGAGGCCCAGGGCCTGCTCACCGAGATCACCGCGACGTTGCCATCGGCCAAGAAGCAGACCAAGAAAATCGACTACATGAGCACGCACCGCGACGCCTATCCGCAGTTGGCAGCCTCCGACTCGCTCGTGCGCGAAATCGAGGCGATTGAGGCGGAGCTGTCGGCCACATCCACATGGTACGTGCCCAAAGACCAGATTCGTAAGACCTACGACATGCTCCAGGCGGGCGACATCGTGATGTTCACCTACAAGAAGAAGGGGCTCGACATCTTCCACATGGGCTTCGTCTGGTGGCCCGACCGCGAGTACAGCGAACCGACCCTGCTACATGCATCGAGCACCGCTGGCCGCGTCACCATCAGCGGCATCCCATTGGCCGAATATGCCCAGAGCATCGATGCCTGCAGCGGAATCCGCGTAGTAAGGCTAAAGGTGGAGTGAAGTCTATCAATGTCTCCCTGTTTAGGGAGGCTTTTTTGTTTTTGGACATAAATGAATGGAGTGGGATGGGGCGAAATAAATGCAGGAAAATCACATTTCTTGCAAAATTATAAAGTATACTTGAAAATATTTCACGATTTTGATAAAGTATAGTTGAAAATAAATTCCCAACCTCTCCCCCATTCTATGCCGTTATCGGCAAGAAATATCCCCGAAAGTCGCGTGGTGAGTGACTTTCGGGGAAATGAACATAGAATGTTTATCGAACTTTCTTCCCATTTTGGTCTAATGCCGTTTTATAAGTCCAATGAACAAACGGAATATCATAATTATAATCAACTTGATAGTAATCTCCCTGTTTTTGCTTTATCGTTATAATGCTACCTTTTTCCATTCTTCCCGCATTTCCGAGATAAAACATTCTCATGGCGGATTCATTGTCCCCTTTCCTGATATAGCGTCTGAGTAATTGTGCATTCGACGGACTGTCCGCTGCGGGACAATCCTCAACAAGCCGAATCTTGTCTCCAACATCATAACTGGAGCCACAAGCGGAAAAAATTATAATCATACAAAGAGTTGACATCATTTTTGAAAAAAGTGTCATAGAAAAAGTCTTTTTCATATTCGTAAAAATTAGGTAATTAATAAACATGGACTTTTTGTAATCAGATTTAGATTAACTAAAACTGTCAATAAATTTTTTTGCATCTTCAAAACTGCATCCTGTTGAATCCATATATAATTTGATTGCCAAAACATCTTGCCCTTCAGCAAGAGCATCTCGAACCTCTGGAGGCATATTACATTCGATGGTACTTTTTTCTTGTTCTGGCAATATGGATGTCGTCTCGGAACTCGTCGCTCCCAAAATGACTTTCTTTTGAGCAATAAATTCGTCTTCCGTCAAGAACCCTCTTTCTTTTAAGTCTGCAAGCTTGGTTAATTCATCAGCTACACTCCCAATGCCAATATTATTTATCATTAATGGCTTCGCGGGTGATACCTTGCTTTTCTCTTGGTCACAGGCATCGATGATTACACTCAAAGTATCTGCAATGCGTTGGGCATCTTTAACTCCTTGTTTGTATATATAACCTTCCATGCTGTCTGGCTTTATAGGATTGCCTTCTACTGTCATTGTCTTACAATCGAAACAGTCAATTACCAACGAAGGATGGTTTATGTCTCGCAATTTCACTTTTACCTGAATTTTTGATATCTTTTTGTTTTGTGTCGTATTGCCAGAAAGACCACCAACAATCATTCCTGCACCACCAGCAATAGCCCCACCAACGACTGCGCCGCTGACGGTTCGCAATGATGATTTTTGCATAAGGACAGAACTGTCTTCGAGAAACTCAATATTAATGATTTGATCAAAAGGGATAATTTCCTTATACAGACCTTTTACGTAAACCACTTTCTTTCTTTTTTCATCTACGGCGAAGATGTAAAAATTTTTTAACCCCACAATTTTTTTTGTAGGGATAAAATTCTCAATATTAGCAAATGTTCGATTTGTTTTACGTTTTTGATCGTCGATTTCCTCAGAGTTCGTCTGAATTCGCGCAAACGCCATTGCAAGGCCGAAAACAGCACCTATGAGAATAAATGCCCAAAACATACTGCATTTTTTAAGGTTAAACATAGTGCAACAAAAAAGGCGCAGACTTTCGCCATACGCCACTCGGTTCACCACAAACCACAAATATATATGGGAGAAATCTGCACCCATGTGGGAGCAGCTCCAATAATATTTGTTCGCTCTTTTTCTCGTGGTGGTGAATGAGTGGCTATAGAGCAAATATGTCTTGCAGTCCTTTCCGGATTGCGCGGCAAATTTACACAAGAATTGCGTATTGACGAACCGACATTGAAGAAATTGTTGAAATAAGCATCGGACAAGACAAAGAAATGCCCCATTTGGCAATGTCTGGCGAAAGTTTTGTAAACTTGCACGATGCTGCACCCCTCCACTTGGCACGGCATCGTAATTTTTTTTTGCCCGTCGATGCAGTATTCCCGCAAAGTCCGCATTTAGTGTTCAGAAGCACCACAAACCAGTGATGCCTCCGTTTCAACAGGATTGACAACAAAACTCTAATTTAACAAGACGAAGACATGGGAAAATTCAAAAATCTATTGCTCAACAAGATCAACATCATGTTGGGGGCAGTGCTCTCGATGCTCGGCTGGAGCGGCTGCGATGAGGTGTTCAACTCCGAAGACCTGTACGGCTGCCCCTACAGCTACTATCAGCTTGAGGGCGCAGTGCTCGACGAAGAGGAAAAACCCATCGTAAATATCCGCGTAGCGACAAAATGGATATTCTCGGCCGATGACAATTTCAGCAAGACCGACACCACATTCACCGATGCCGACGGCCGCTACATCTTCTTTACGCAGGATGGCTACAGCGATTCGGTCCACGTCGTGGTCGATGACCCTCAGCACGGCACTTTCGCTCCCGATTCGGCCGACGTCCGCCTCATCCACACCGGCCTACACAGCGACGAAACGTGGTGCAGCGGGACGTATGTGGGCAAGGCAGACTTCAAACTGAAAAAGAGGGACTGACAATGGACATCGGACATATCGGCCTGCGCCAACGCCTCCAGCTTGAGGTGTTCCGCCAGATGCGCCACAACCAGGCACGGCTGCATCCGCTGCGGCAGCTTTTTTGGGAGTGTACGATGCGATGCAACCTGCATTGCCGGCACTGCGGCAGCGACTGCAAGGCCACCGCACTTCACCCCGACATGCCGGCCGACGACTTCCTGCACGCGGTCGATTCCATCCGTCCGCACGTCAATCCGCACGAGGTGATGATTGTCATCACCGGCGGCGAACCGCTCATGCGCGACGACCTGGCCGATGTGGGACGCACCCTGCACGATCGCGGATTCAGCTGGGGCATCGTGACCAACGGCTGGCTGCTCGACGAGGCACGGCTACGCGAGTTGTTGGCCGCAGGAATGACCAGCCTCACCATCAGTCTGGACGGCCTGCGCGACGACCACGACTGGATGCGCGGCCGTCGGGGCTGCTTCGACCGCACATGGCGCGCCATCAAGCTGCTCTGCCGCACCCGTGGCCTGACGTGGGATGTCGATACTTGTGTGAACCGCCGCAACTTTCCGCACCTTGATGATATGCGGCAGGCTCTGGAGGCGGCTGGTGTCGGCCGATGGCGTCTGCTCACCATCTTCCCGATGGGTCGCGCGGCTTCCGATCCCGACATGATTGTCACCGACGACGAGTTCCGCGCCCTGATGGACTACATCGACCGCCAACGCGACGATTTCCGCAACGGACGCACCTCGATGCTCTGCTACTACGGATGTGAGGGATTTCTGGGCGCATACGAGGGCAAGACGCGCAACCACTTCTTCCACTGCGACGCGGGCATCAGCGTGGCATCGGTGCTCATCGACGGCTCAATCTCGGCATGCAGCAGCATACGCGCCGACTACCATCAGGGCAACATCTACCGCGATGACCTCTGGACGGTCTGGCAGAACGGCTTCAAGCCATACCGCGACCACACGTGGATGCGCCGCCTCGAACCATGTGCGGACTGCAAGATGTGGCGATACTGCGAGGGCGGCGGAATGCACCAGCGCGGCGAGGGCGGTCGGCTTATGCTCTGCCGCTTCAATGCGCTGGGAGAATAGGCCAACGAGAAGGGATGAAGAGACAAAATCTATCCCCCGAAAACCGCATGCTACGCGATTTTCGGGGGATGTCATTTGTTGCGACCCGGCAATTATCGTACAAGAAGACGCCGACCGCCCTGCAAATAGAGCTGGCCGCGCTGAGGTTGGCCGATGCGGATGCCTTGCAGGTTGAAGATGACAGCAGAAGCATCGGCCGCACCATCGGGCAACGACTCAATGCCAAGCAGTTCCTTGCCATCAGACTCGCGTAGAGCGGCATGTACGCCCCAATAGGCGGGTTTCGGCTGATTGGCGGCATCGTAGAGCAACGGACGACGGCCTGGACGCCATGTGAGGTCGTCGGTCAAGCCCCAAATCAGGAGCATTCCGCAATTGTCGTAGTTCATGGCGATGCGTGCCAGCCTGTAGAAATCCTTGGCCTGCTGCTGGAGGGTAGTCTCCGTGTTGTTGTCGATGCCGAGGTCAAGCTCCGTGATGCGGCACAGAAGGCCGGCCTTCTGGTAGCGTGCGATGTTCTGTTCGATGCTGCCGATGATGTTCTGTCCGGCATCCAGATGGCATTGCAGGCCGACGCCGTCAATCGGGATTCCGCTGTTGCGAAGTCGCGTAGCGAGGTTGTAGAGAGCCTCACTCTTGCCGCGGCCCTTGCCCTCCACGTCGTAGTCGTTGAGGATGAGCCTGGCTTCCGGATCGGCCTGATGCGCCCAGACGAATGCCGAGTCGAGGAAGTCTTCGCCGATGCCCGTCGCCCACACCGACGGCCGCAGGTCGTATGCCTTCGGGTTGCTGTTGATGCTGGTCTGGTTGTCGTCGAGCACCTCGTTGGCCACGTCCCACTCGTCGATTTTGCCCTTCCAGTGGCCCACTACGTTGAAAATGTGGTTCTTGAGGATGGCCAGCAGCTCGGTGCGCGACAGGTTGTAGCTGTTCTTCGTGCCGTCGGACGTCAGCCAGCCGGGCACCTGCGAATGCCATGCCAGAGCGTGACCGCGCACATAGAGGTTGTGGCGTTTGGCCAAGTTGATGAGCTGGTCGCCCGAGCCGAACGAGAATTCGCCTCGGTTGGGTTCGGTGGCGTCGAACTTCATCTCGTTTTCGCACACAACGGCATTGAACTGCTTGGCAATCAAGCTTGTGCGGGCGTCGTTGTCGTTATCGACGTTGATTTTCCAGACGGGGACGCAGGTGCCGACATACTTGCCCATCGCATCGGCGAACGAACGCAGCGTGGTCGATTCCTTCTGCTCGGCGGCGAGGTCGAGCGTGATGTCGTCGGCCTCTTCGTCGCCAGGCATCAGGTCGCTGTCGTCGTCCTCACCCTGACCGCTGTAGTCGAGCGATGTGACACGCGCCACTACGCGGAATCCGCCGTCGTCCTCAATCTGCTCGACCGCCCACGTGTATGCCTTCGGGAAGCGCACGTCGAACTGCCACGGCACGTCGTTGTAGGCGGCTTTGCCATCGGCCGTGAACAGTGTGAACTCGTCGCCCACGTTGATGACGGCGTCGTTGGCCAACTGGATGCGCAGACGCGGCATCATGTCCGATTCAGAGAAGTCCTGCATGATGTTGTAGTACGACACCGTGCCCTGCACCTCCACCTTGTCGTAGCTCTCGGCCGATGCAATCTGGCACTCGATTCTGGCCGACGGACGCACAATGAGCGTCAGCTTCTGTCCGCCAACGTAGTCGGCGATGGCCAGTTGTCCGATGCCGTCGTCGCCCGGCTGAAGGATGCCGTAGAGGTTGGTGCTCGCGGCGATGTGACCCGTTCCGCCTGCCGTGGCCTGTTGCAGCACGACGAGCGATGCGGTCGATGCCGATGCCGGAGTGCCGATGCTGCCCGACAATTTCTTGCTCTTGGCCGATACCGCATCGTTGTTGAACAGCACACGACCCGCCACTACGCGGATTCCGCCCGTGATGAGATTCGTGTTGCCCGTGATGCGGTACGTGCCCGCGCCCTCCTTGATGAGGCCCAGAAGCATCTGCTTGTTGTCCGATGCCGGTGCGATGCGGCCTGCCAGCACAGCGTCGTCGTTCGTGCCACCAATCAGGTAGTAGCTGTTGGCCGACGCCTTGCTCTTGTAATATCCCATCAGCGTCGAGCCGGCCTCCATCTGCAAACGGCCGATGCGTGCGCCGCGGTTCTTGTCGCTGCCCTCGATGGCCAATGTTGCGCCGTCGTGCAGCACCAAGGTCGAATTGGCCAGACAGGTGTTCAGCTTGCCGTCGTCGGCATCGGCCTGCGCCGTCTCGGGCGTCATCACCTTGCCCTTGTGCATCAGCACGAGGCCGTAGAAGCCGTTGCTCGTCGAAAATTTCTTGTAGGGATAGACGTGAACATCGCCGCTGAACGATTTCCAGTCGGGAAATGACTTGTCCGATGCGCCGAGATAGGCACGTTCGCCGCCGCCGTAGATGTTTATTGTGCCGTTGCCCGTCACTGCCGAGTTGAAATACGCGTAGCGCGCAGTGAGCAGGCTGACCGACTTGCCCGACGGCACGTTGAGCGGCGTGGCGAATGTCTTGTAGTCCGACGAGGTGTTCTGGCCGCTGAAGTCGATTGTCGTGTCGTTGGCGATGTAGAGATATTCGTCGTACTCGCCGCAGAATGTCACATTGTCGATATAGTAGTCCGACTTGTCGGAGTGCAGGCCGAGCGCCAGCTGGTTGGAACTTGATGCGACATCCTTGTTGAGCACGTAGCGGCGCGACTGCCAGACGTCCTTGGCACCCTGATGTGGATAGCTTGAATCGTCGCCATCGCTCCACAGCGTCTGGTCGCCCTGGCAGATGAAGAATTTCTTGTTGTCGTTCACGTCCGATGCCGAACGGCGCAGGTCGAGTGCGATGTAGTCTTTGGTTTCGTGCCACAACGTGCCGGCCAGATCGTCGGGCAAAGTCAGTGCGACGTATGTGTTCCAGTCGTTCAGATAGACGTGCAGCACCTTGTTGTTAGCGTTGGCCGGATCAGCTTCCACCACGCAGCGTGAGGTGTGGGCCAATCCCCAACGGTTCCACATTGTAAGTTCCTGTCCGATTTCGTAACTCTCGAAGTCCTCCAGCACCACCTTGCGCGCCTGCAATGCCTGCACTGCCGATGCCAAAAGGATGACCATACACGTAATACTCTTGATTTGCATATTTCTCGATTTTAAACGATGCAAAAGTACGACTATTCGGCAACTTCGGCATTGGATATTGTAACAAAACACACAAACCTTGAAACATCGGACAAGAAAAAAAGAGCCGTCGGACAAAACCGACAGCTCTTATTGTGGATTTAGCATTTTTGCGACGTGCTACGCGATTTTTTTCACGTAGCGCGACCGTCTTTAAAGTCCGAATGCGGTGCTCAAGCCCTTGTCAACGCCAGAGAAGCCCATGAAGGCCATGGCCAACAGACCAGCCGTAATCAGTGCGATTGGAGTGCCCTCCATTGCCTTTGGCTTGTCGGTGATGGCCAACTGCTCGCGGATGCCGGCAAACAGAATCATGGCCAACGTGAAGCCCAAAGCCGTTGCAATCGAATAGACGACCGACTCGGCCAGATTGTACTCGAAGTTGATGACGTTGATGGCAACGCCAAGAATCGTACAGTTCGTTGTGATGAGCGGCAGGAACACGCCCAATGCGCTGTAGAGCGCAGGCATGGTCTTCTTCAAGATGATCTCGACCATCTGGACCAATGCGGCGATGACCAGAATGTAGATGATTGTCTGCATGAAGCCCAAGCCGTAGGGAACCAGCAGTCCGTAGTAGATCGGATAGGTCACCAATGTAGCGATAAGCATGACGAAAAGCACTGCCATACCCATCCAGCCGGCGGTATCGACCTTTTTGGAAACGCCCAGGAACGGGCAAATGCCCAAGAACTGAGCCAATACGATATTGTTGACAAATATCGCAGTGATAATCATTATTATGTAACTCATAACTTTCTAATTTTAGGTTATTAGGTGATCAGGTTTTGAGGTCTTGAGGTAAGTTTCGCAATAAGACCTTACAAGCGAAGCGACCTTACAACCTCACAACCTTATTCTTACTTCTTTGCGGTCAACTTGTTGAAGATGGCAACCAGGAAGCCCAAGGTGATGAATGCGCCTGGAGCCAACACGAAGGTCAGCGCACCGAACTGCTCTGGATAGACTGCAAAGCCGAAGGCTGTGCCTGCACCGAGCAACTCGCGGCAAAGGCCAATCAAAGTCAGGGCGCAGGTGAAGCCAAGGCCGATGCCGATGCCGTCGCAGGCCGAGTCAATCGGGGTGTTTTTGGCCGCAAACGATTCCGCACGACCCAGCACGATGCAGTTCACCACGATGAGCGGAATGAACAGGCCGAGTTTTTCATCGACCGCAGGAGCATAAGCCTTGATGAGCAACTGCACTACCGTGACGAAGCCTGCAATGACGACGATGTAGCACGGAATATGCACTTTGTCCGGAATCAGATTCTTGATGCACGAAATCACAAAGTTCGAGCAGATGAGCACCGCCATTGTGGCCAAACCCATGCTCATGCCGTTGATGGCCGATGACGTGGTGCCCAACGTCGGACACATACCAAGGAGCAACACAAATGTAGGGTTCTCCTTAATCAGACCATTGATAATGATACCAAGTTTTGACATAATTAAAATCTCCTTACATTTAAGTTATTACTCCGTGAGGCACTTCTGCGCGCAGCTGTCTGCCTCGCAAGTCTCATTGGCCGATGCCTCAGCCTCCTTGTTCTGCTTTGAAGCCGATGTTGCGACATCCGAGCCGCTATACACGCCGTAAGCCTGAGCCAACGCATCGAGGAATGCGCGCGACGAAATGGTTGCAGCCGTGATGGCATCGACCTCGCCGCCGTCCTTGCTGACGGTCAGATTGTTCTTGCCGGGGTTCTTGCCGATGACGTCGCCCTTCTGGCCCTTCTGGAACCAATCGGGCATCTTAGCACCCAAGCCCGGAGTCTCGTTCGAGCAGTCGAGCACACTGTAGCCCAAGATGTTGCCCTCAGCATCGAAGCCAAACATCACGACGATCTTGCCGCCGAAACCGTTCTTGCTCACTGCCTTGACTGCCTTGCCGACGAACTTTCCACCGTTCATCACAGTGAAGATTTCTGCCGGTTCGCCGTTGGCCGTCGTTACGGTTTCCGGCTCACTGATTTCATTGCCATCGCCGGGTACTACGGCGGCAATGGCGGCAGACTGCTTGTTGGCAGCGGCCTGCGCGATAGGTTCGGCTGTAATCGACGATACATAGCCGAGCAATGCACCCACCACAACCGTGATCACTGTCAGCGACAGGACCATATTCTTTGTTGAATTTTCCAATTTTGCCATAGGTGATTACTTTTTAACAACGCCGAAACGCTGAGGTTTCACATATTTGTTGATGAGCGGAGTGAAAGCGTTCATAATCAGGATTGCGAACGACATGCCCTCCGGATATGCTCCGTAGCGACGGATGACGATGGTCAGGAAGCCAATGCAGCAACCATAGAGGAGCTGGCCACGGCTGTTCATCGGCGACGAAACATAGTCGGTTGCCATGAAGATTGCGCCCAACATCATACCGCCACAGACGAGCTGGTCAAGTGCCAACTGGACGTCGAAGCCGTAGAAGAGGAAGCCGAACACCAATGCGCTGAGCAGGATGCTGACCGGAATGTGCCAGGTGATGGTCTTGCGGACAATCATGTAGATTCCGCCCAACAGAAGGGCGATGGCCGACACCTCACCGAGCGAACCGCCGGTCACACCGAGCAGGCTGTCCATGAAGGCTGGAACGTCAAGTCCGGTTTCGCCATTGGCAATGCGCTTGATGATAGAGAGTGGCGTTGCACCTGTCTCTACATCGGCATAACCGGCCTGCGTTGGCCACGAAGTCATCTGAACCGGATAGGCCACCAAAAGGAAAACGCGGCCGACCAATGCAGGGTTGAAGATGTTGGAACCCAATCCGCCATACACCATCTTGCCGACGCCGATTGCAACCAAGGCACCGATTGCGATGATCCAGATTGGCAGGTTGGACGGAACATTGAATGCAAGCAGCACACCGGTCACGACGGCCGACAAATCGCCGAGCGACGACGGTGCCTTGAGCATAAAGCGAGTGATCAGGAACTCAAACAACAGACAGAATGCCACCGAGGCCAAGGTGATGATCACAGCACCCAAACCGAACTGGTAGAACGACCAGAGCAGCGCCGGCGTGAGGCCAATCAGCACCTGAAGCATACACTTCTGCGTGCTGTTGCCACTGTGCACATGAGGCGACAAAGATACGTTTAACATAATATTCTTTGTATAAAAAATTACAAATTACTGATTACAAATTACTTGGCCGCTGCAGCTTCCTTGGCAGCCTTTTCGGCATCGGCCTTGGCCTTGGCATCGGCAGCACGCTGGCGCAGAATGCCCATAACCTTCGGCTTGCCTTGTCGGATCCAGTCGAGCAACGGACGGTTGGCCGGACAAGAGAACTGGCACGAACCGCACTCGATGCAGTCATATACGCGCTCCTCTTCGGCCTCGTCGAGCAGGTTGAGTTCGCTGTAACGTGCCAGGAAATTCGGCTGCAATCCCATCGGACAAGCCTGAACACACTTGCCGCAACGGATACATGGACCTGCCTCCTTGCGACGTGCCTCGGCATTCTTCATAATCAGGATGCCTGAACAGCCCTTGACAACGTAGCTGTTGGTGTCGGGCATAGCCTTGCCCATCATCGGGCCACCGGAAATGATCTTGCCCGTATCTTCCGGCACACCACCTGCGGCCTGAATCAAATCGGCCACCGGAACGCCCAGACGTGTCAGGAAATTGCCCGGCTTGGCAACACTCTTGCCAGTCACTGTGACGATGCGTTCGATGAGCGGCTTGTTCTTCTGAACGGCCTCATAGACGGCAAATGCGGTGCCGACGTTCTGCACGAGTGCGCCGGTTGCGATTGGCAGACCGCCCGAAGGAACCTCCTTGCCGATGACGGCATTGATGAGCTGCTTTTCGCCGCCCTGCGGATATTTGAGCTGCAACGGCACGATTTCGATTTCGGGGAAACCGGCAGCGGCAGTCTTCTTCATGAGTTCGATGGCGTCCGGCTTGTTGGCCTCGATGCCTATGTATGCCTTGTTCACACCCATCGCCTTTTCAAGAATCTGCACACCGATGCAGATTTCCTCTGGATGAGCCAGCATCAGCGAGTGGTCGCTGGTCAGATAGGGTTCACACTCGACGGCATTGATGATGACGCACTCCGGCTTGGCTGTTGGCGGAGGAGTCAGCTTGACCTGTGTGGGGAACGTAGCGCCGCCCATACCGACGATGCCCATCTCCTTCACCTTGTCGATGATCTGCTGCTTGTCGAGCTTGATGTTGCGGTCGATGGTCTGACTGCGGTCGATGGTTTCTTCCCACTCGTCGCCCTCAACCTTGATAAATACAGCCGGAACTTTCTTGCCGGTTGCATCTTCAACGACATCGACCTTATCGACTGTTCCGGAAACGGATGAATGAACAAATGATGAAAGGAATCCGCCCGGTTCGCCGATGACGGTTCCGACCTTTACCTTGTCGCCCTTAGCGACGATGGCCTTCGATGGAGCACCGAGGTTCTGAGCCATAGGGATAGCCACCATGGCCGGCACGGCTGCCACCTGTATGGGGGCTCCAGCAGAAAGTTTGTTTGCAGCGGGATGAACGCCGCCTAATTTGAAAGTCTTCATATCTGACAATTTCACAATTTACAAATTGACATTACTGCTCTCCAGACTTTGGAGCCTCTTGCTTATTTTCACTTGCCGGTTCTGCGGGCGTTGCGGCGGCAGCATCAGCAGCGGCTTTGGCCTCGGCAGCCTTCTTGGCGGCCTCCTCCTTTGCCTTGGCAGCGGCCTCGGCCTTCTTGGCCTTCAGCTTCTCGACCACGATCATGACCGGCTCGGTGGCGTGGATTGCACCCGTCGGGCACTCGCTCACGCACATGCCGCAAGCCTTGCACTTTTCGCTGTCGATGAATGCCACATTGTTCTCGACCGTGATGGCGTCGAACTTGCAGACCTTCTGGCACTTGCCGCATCCGATGCAGGCATTTGAACAAGCCTTGCGGGCCACGGCGCCCTTGTCTTTGTTGACGCAATCGACCCAGACGCGTTTCGGCATCGGGCTCTTCATCGCACTCTTCTTGCGCACCTCGATGACGAACTTCGGACAAGCCTTGGCACATGCACCGCAGGCCACGCACTTCTCTTCGTCAACCTCCGGCAGGCCGGTTTCGGCATTCATGCGGATGGCGTCGAACTGGCAAGCCTTGACGCAGTCGCCCAGACCCAGACATCCGAACACGCAGCCCGTCTCGCCCGAGAATGTGGCCGATTCGATTGCACACGACTTAGCGCCATCGAACACGGCGACCTTCGGACGTGCACAGATATTGCCGTTGCATCGCACAACTGCAACTTTCGGTTCGGCAGCACCTGCCTCAAGTCCTAAAATGTCGGCTACCTTGGCCATCACTTCGTTGCCGCCCACAGGGCAAAGCAGCGAACCCAACGAGTTGCTGGAATCTTTGGCCTTCACGCAGGCATCGGCCATACCGTGACAACCAGGGAATCCGCAGCCACCGCAGTTGGCACCAGGCAGCACTTCCTCCACCTGACCCACACGTGGGTCTTCGTAAACATAGAACTTCTTCGCCACCAGACAAAGCAGCAAAGAGCCTATGAGTCCTATTGCACCGAGCGCAATAAGGGCAATCAGAATTACATTCATAGTGATACTAATAATATTATTTTGATTTAGATTTTAGATTTAATTGTTCTTGCGATGCAAAACGAAAACGACCTTGCGATCCAAACGCGCGCGAAACATATATAAAATCGCGTAGTAAAGCCCGATTATGGCCAATGTGGCAGCGCAAGCCACCATCTCGCCACACCAGGCATTCATCGGGAAAAGCACAGACAAGGCAAGCACCGTGGGCACTCCGAAAGCGGCAAGCATTGCCGTGCGCGCCAACTGGCTGGTCACCTCGACCTGCACCGGCTCGCCTATCTTGAACGGGAATCCATAGCTGTCGGCCACAATGCTGCGCATCTTCGCGTCGGAACTCGAGCAAAGCGACTTGGCATGACAACCAGCACAAGCAGATTGCTGCACAAATTGTACAGTGACCTGCCTGCCCTCAATTTTGGTGATTATCCCGTCGTGAGTAACGTTATTATTCATTTCTGATTTGGGTTCTCGTGTCGGTTTCGTAGCGCGAAAGTAATGAAATTTATTCACACGATGCTTTGCCGAGCTGCAAAATTTGGAGAAATATGTTGTTTAACATAAAAAAAAGTTTTTTTTGTTCAAGAACTCCTTGTTTTTTCACTACCTTTGCGGCCGTCAAAATTGAGAGCATCATGGCAAAATACCTCATTTTACTGGCCGCATCCGCTCTTTTTTTCGGATGCAGCGGAGCCTCATCCCCCTCACAAGAAAGCAACGCACAAGTAGCTGAGAACGCGATTTTCGACTTCTCGGCCGACTCTGCATATCAGTATGTGGTGCGCCAGATGGAGTTCGGTCCGCGCGTGCCGGGCACCGATGCACAACGGGCTTGCGCCGACTGGATGAGCAACGAACTCAAGCGCCACGGAGCCGCAGTGAAACGATGCGAAAGCACCGTCACGGCCTACGACGGAACGCGCCTGCCATGCATCAACATCGTGGGCAGCTACAACCCGTCGGCCGAACGCCGCATCCTGCTCATGGCGCATTGGGACAGCCGACATGTGGCCGACAACGACCCCGACCCGAGCAAGCGCAAGCAGCCTGTTCCTGCGGCCAACGACGGCGCATCGGGTGTGGCCGTCCTGCTCGAAATTGCTCGCCAACTCGGACAAAAGCAGCCCAGCGTCGGCATCGACATCTTCCTGACCGATGCCGAAGACTACGGCGCACCCGATGACTGGGAGGGCGACCGCAACGAAAAATTCTGGGCGCTGGGCACGCAGGAGTGGTGCAACGCGCCTCACGTCGAGGGCTACAAGGCCGACTTCGGCATCCTGCTCGACATGGTGGGCGCGGCCGATGCCACTTTCTACCGCGAGTACTACTCCGACCGCTACGCGAGTGATGTGGTCAATCTGGTGTGGCGGACGGCGGCCAAATTGGGCTACGACAAGCTTTTCATCGACCGCAGCGGAGCCGGAATCACCGACGACCACACGTTCGTCAACCGGATGCGCAACATCCCGACCATCGACATCATCGACACGCGCATGACGGGCGGCGGCACTTTCTACCCGCATTGGCACACCACCGACGACACACTCGACAAGATCTCGCGCGAGACGCTCGGCAAGGTCGGCAATGTGCTTATGAACGTCATCTATTGACAAGGGAGTTAGTTTCACGGAGTTAACAGTAGATAACTGGCTCACGCCAGTGGAGTTAACGGACGTTTGTCGAATGCCGTCTGTTTTTACTTCAAGTATCGTCCGTTAACTCCCGAAGCGAAGCGATAACTCCAGTTAACTCCCATTAACTCCGAAAACAAAAAATCAATAAAAATATGACTATCAACGAGATTCAAGACCAAATCATCGACGATTTCAGTGCCTTCGACGATTGGATGGACAAATACCAGATGCTCA
>DFJU01000051.1 GCA_002373755.1 Bacteroidales bacterium UBA3663
TAGGCCACACCGTCCTTATACTTGACGATAGGCAATGGGCGGATAGACTTCGAGAGCACGGTGAGGGTGGCTGCATGGACGGAGATTTCGCCTGTCTGGGTGCGGAACACATAACCCGTGACGCCTACGAAGTCACCGATGTCGAGCAACTTCTTGAAGACGACGTTGTATAAGTCTGTATTTTCTGGATCTGGGCAAAGGCTGTCGCGGCTCACATAGACCTGGATACGGCCTTTTGAGTCCTGCAACTCCATAAATGCGGCTTTGCCCATGATGCGGCGGCTCATGATACGGCCGGCGATGCTCACATTACGGCTGTTCTGGGCATTGGCAGTACCTGGCACCTCTTCCCCCGATTCGTTCTTTACGGTTGGGAGATCAACAAAACTATTACGGATTTCTGTGGAATAGGCATCCACAACATATTCAGCTGCGGGGTATGGTTCAATACCCATCCGACGCAGTTCCTCTAACGAATTGCGTCGGATAATCTCCTGCTCTGACAGGTCGAGAATAGACATAAACGATTGATTTTTAATTTGTTGTTTACGGAAAAAGTAAGTGCAAATTTACACAAAATAATCTATAGTGCAAAGTGTTTTCTGCAAAATATCACCACTTTGGCAGGGTTTTCTCGCCCACGTAGCGACGTAAGGCATATCTGTCTGTCATTTTCAGGATGCCGTTGCCAGACGACTCTATGCAGCCGCGCCCCTCCAATACCGATACGCATCGCCAAAAACTGCTTTCGTTGACGCGCAGAAGGCTCTGCCACGCTTCGCAGCTGGTGACGATTGTTGTGTGCAATGCCTTGCGGTCGGTGAAGGCGAGCAGCCACGATGCCAATCGCAGCGTCGGGTCGTTCTGGCCGGTAAATTCCATTGCTACGTGCTGCTTTTGCGCGTGCGTTGACAGCATGTTCATCACGTTGACGAGCATTACGCTGTTTTTTTGCAGCATTTTCAGGAAGTGTGTCTTCTCGACCTGCATGATTCCGACGCGGTCGACGGCTTTCAGCGTGCTTATTGAACGAGTCTCTGCGCCGAACAGGTAGTAGAATGAAAGTGTGTGCGGCCCGCTGAACTCTTGTACGATGTTGATGCGTCCACCAAAGGTGGGGGTTTCCTGTTGTACGATGCCATTCAACACGAACAGAACGCAATCGCACAGCTCTCCGGCCATGTGAATCGTTTCGCCAGCCGCGTAGCGATGAAAACTGAATGGGATTTTTTCGATGATTTCGGTCAGTTGCTCGTAGCCAAGTCCTTGAAAAATTGGCAGTTGCAACATCCGTTCGTACATCGTTGACATGAATGGACAAAAAATAAGGAGGTCAAAATTCACCGTGGCAGTTTATTTCGACCTCATGTTCATTGATTTATATTTTTTTTTGCCGATGGGGAAGGGGTGGCTCAATTGTCGGCCTCCTTGCCCTCCTTTTCGGTGATGATGCGCAAGATCATGCTGTCGTTTTCCAGCATGGCATCGCGGCCAATGTTCGCAATGTTGTCGAGGCTACGGTCAACGCTGTCTTCGATGATGCCGTCGGTCGATGGCACGCAGATGCCCTCGATGGCCATCATGGCCGACTGGAATGCGCCGTTCACTGCTCCCGAGATGCGTAGTGCGCAACTTGGTTTTGCTCCGTCGCACACCATGCCCGTCAATGATGCGATGTTGTTCTTGACGGCTGCAACGACGGCATCGTAGTCGCCGCCCAGCATATATGCCAAGCCGCAGGCGCTGCCAGCCGAGGCGAGCACGCAGCTGCAATGTGCCGACATGTTGCCCAGCAGGTGCTTGATGTAGATGATGGTCAACATGCTCATCGCCAATCCGCGTAGCAGTTTCGATTCCGGTACGCAGGTCTCTTCGGCGAAAATCAGCAATGGCAATGTGCCGACGATGCCCTGGTTGCCGCTACCTGAATTGCAGAACACCTTGATTCTGGCTCCGCTCATTCGCACGTCGCATGCGGCACACGCGTAGCTGATCATGCGCGGCATGGTGTTCTGTCCGACCATGCGCTCCTCGAAGCTGCCCTTCATCATCTTGCCGAGGCCGAGTCCGTATTGGCCGTTGAAGGCCATGTGGGCGATCTCCTTGTTGAGGCGTGCGCCGTCGAGCAGGAACTGCAGCTGGTCGATGGGGACTTCCACGGCGAAGTCGTAGATCATCTTCATGTTCAGCCAGCTCTCGTGGGTGCGGTTGTACTCTTTGGCCAGATCCCACCGTTCGTCGAGCAGGATTTTGTCGTCGACCTTGAGGAACATGAAGTGCGTCGGCGATTTGGCTATGATGACTTTGGCTTCGTGGCCGCCGCCGGTAGCCTCGATTTCGACGTAGATGAGTTCGAAGGTGTGTGCCTGTTTGAGCACGTAGCGTCGCTCGCTGATGAATTTCCTTGCAGCGGGAAGCATGTCGGGCGTAACGTGGTTGAGCACGTCAAGTTCGGCCTCGGGCTTTCCGTAGCAGGCTCCAAGTGCGATGGCATAGGGAATTCCGACGGCACCGTCCATGCCGTTCACGTTGACACCAACAGAATTCTTAATGATTTTTGGGCTTAACTTTGCAACTACCTTCTCTGGGCAGCATCCCAACAACTCGGTTGCTTTTGCCACAGCAAGTGCAATGGCCATCGGCTCTGTTCCACCTACTGCAGCTTTCGCTTCAGAACGCAACAATTCGAGTATCTTAGTAATTTCTGACTTTGAAAGCATGGGGCAAAGATAGATGATTTTGTGATTGTCTGTATGGTTTTGTTGAAAAAATGGGGCAATTTGTACGTTTCGGGGGCAATTTCGTTGGGAATGGCAGATGTGCAACCTATTTCAACACGATGCGGAAAGCGTCTTCTACGCGCCTGACGGGACATACCTCGATGTTCAGTTTTTTATGGTCGATGCTTTTCAGACTGAAATCGGGTATGAGAATGCGTTGGAAGCCCAATTTTTCGGCTTCGAGGATGCGCTGCTCCAACCGCGACACTGGCCGGATTTCGCCCGACAGGCCGACTTCGCCCGTCAGGCAGGTGCGGCCATCGACGGCAATGTCCATGTTGCTCGACAGCACGGCGCTGATGACTGCCAGATCCATCGCAGGGTCACTCACGCGCAGGCCGCCGGCAATGTTCAGGAAGACGTCCTTCTGACCCAGCTTGAAGCCCACCTTCTTTTCGAGCACGGCCAACAGCATATTGAGACGTCGGCCGTCAAAACCCGTCGTGGAGCGCATCGGCGTGGCATAGGCCGATGAGGAGACAAGGCTCTGCGTCTCGATGAGGAAGGGGCGCAGACCCTCGATGGCAGCGGCAATCGTCACGCCGCTCAAGCCCTGCTGGCAACCCGACAAGAGCAGTTCCGACGGGTTGCTCACTTGCCTCAATCCGGTGCCGAGCATTTCGTAGATTCCCAGTTCCGACGTGCTGCCAAAGCGGTTTTTGGTGGCGCGCAGGATGCGGTACATATAATGTTGGTCGCCCTCGAACTGGAGCACCGTATCGACGATGTGTTCCAGCACTTTCGGTCCGGCCAGACTGCCCTCCTTGGTGATGTGGCCGACGAGGATGACCGGCGTACCGCTCTCCTTGGCGAACTTCAGCAGCCGCGCGGCACATTCGCGTATCTGGCCGACGCTTCCTGCCGACGATTCGAGGTCGTCGGTCGCGATGGTCTGTATTGAATCGACGATGAGGATGTCGGGCTGCAACTCCGCTACGTGGGCAAAAATTGTGTCCAAATCGGTTTCGCAGGCCACGAACAGCGCATTCTCCTGCTGGTCTTGCGGCTTCAGACGGTTGGCGCGCAGCTTGAGTTGGTAGGCACTCTCTTCGCCGCTGCAATAGAGCACCTTGCGGTCGTTGAGCTGGAGCACCGTCTGTAGCAGCAATGTCGATTTGCCGATGCCCGGGTCGCCGCCCAACAGCACCATCGAACCTTTTACCAATCCGCCGCCAAGCACGCGGTTCAGTTCCGCATCGTGCATATCGTAGCGGCTCTCCTCGGTGGCCTCGATTTCGCTCAGCCGGTGGGCCTTTTCTTTCTGGCCGGGCAGGTTGAGCACGCCGGCATGGCTCCATCGCACGCCGCCGCTGCTTTTGGGCTTACGTCCGATGGCTCCGTCGGCCGAAACCACCTCTTCGACGCACGTTCCCCACTCGCCGCACGAGGGGCATCGGCCGAACCATTTAGGTTCTTCGCAACCGCATGAATTGCAGAAGTAGGCTGTTTTTTGCTTTGCCATAATTCGGAGAAAAGGTTAAAATTGGCGCAAAAGTAGGGCATTTTTTTCACAATGCCAATAATTCATGTGCGATTTTTTGCCCGCCTCGTCCGCATCGTCTATCTTTGCCGCCGTGTTTAATTTAATATGAACGGGGATTTTTTTCGATGTCCCCATATTACTATCCAATTCTTAACTCATGAAGATTTTTGCATTCTCACTGATGTTGTCGGCCGTGGCTACAATGTTGCCCGCCCAGACCTCGAAAACCTGGAATCCTAACCTAAAGAACGGCTATTATCAGAATCCCGTAATCGATGCCGACTACTCGGACCCCGACGTGTGCCGCGTGGGCAACGACTACTACATGACATCGTCGTCGTTCGCCTGTTTCCCCGGTCTTCAGATTCTGCATTCCACCGATTTGGTCAACTGGAAAATCATCGGCCACGCATTGACCAACGAATATGACGTGCTGCCGGAATTTGCCGGCGGCGAACTCGACTGGCACAAGCGGATCCAGCACGGCAACTACGTCTGGGCACCGTCAATCCGCTATCACG
>DFJU01000089.1 GCA_002373755.1 Bacteroidales bacterium UBA3663
CAATCTGAATCAGCCAATCCATACCGCCGGCTGCCTGCATGATGCCGGCACACGTCACGGCGGCGATTATGATGTAGATTACATCGGTGGGCGGATTGCCCGGCTTCAACTGGAATCCGAACACCAGAATGGCCAAGCCGATACCCGAAATGGCACCAAGTGCCAAACTTCCATAACGCGACCCGACGTAGAGGGCCAACAGGACGACCAACAGTTCAATGATGACTAACATAGGCTGTCTTCAATTTAATTGTTCAACATGGTATTTTTTTTGATTCTATGCGCCGACGAACCTCATTTCTCCTTCAGATATTCGTCGCGCCAATAGTCGTAGTGCAGAAGTCCCTGCGTAATGATGCGGTCGATGGCCTCGGGCGACAGCTTCTTGATGAACTTCGCCGGACAGCCGCCCCACAGTTCTCCGGGGCCGATTTCCGTGTTGCCCAAGACGAGCGCACCCGCCGCAACTACCGAATCGGACGCGATGTGCACGCCGTCGAGCACCGTCGCACCCATGCCGATCAGCACGTGGTTGTCGATGTGAGCGCCATGCACGCAGGCATTGTGGCCGATGGTCACATCATCGCCGATGCGGATGTCGCAGTCGCCCAGCGACGTGTGGAGGCACGAACAGTCCTGCACGTTCACGCGGTTGCCCAAACGGATATTGTTCACGTCACCACGCAACACGGCACTGTACCAGATGCTGCACCCCTCGCCCATCTCGACCTTTCCGATGACGGCGGCCGTCTCGGCGATGAAGCAGTTTATCCCGATTTTTGGTTCGATTCCTTGTAGTTTCTTAATCATCTTGTTGGCGGTTGTAATGAAAGCAAAAAAGGCCGGTTTTCATTTCCGGCCGATTTGATTTTACTTTCAGCTTGAAAACAAGCGCAAATTTAACGAAAAAAAATTAGTTGGAACGAGGTTTTCACCGATTGAAACATATTTGGACCGATTTTTACCATTCTCGCAACCGAAAAAAATCTCATTCTGCCTCAAATGCAATTCAAATCAGTCCGTCCGTATTCGGTTTTGGCCGATGCCAATCACTCGCTCATGTTCTTGATGTACGGCAGCAGCGGCACGTCGTAGAATCCGTACAGGCGTTCGGCATTTTCGCCGAGGAATGCCCGTTTGTCGGCCTCCGAAAGCAGATTTTCGGGGTCTTTCAGCACAAAGTCGTAGCTCATCTTGTAGGTGATGGCCGTGATTGTTCGAGGATAGTCTGAACCCCACATCAGCTTGCGGATTCCGACCTCATCGGCCGCAGCCCGGATTGCCCTGATGGCCGACGGGTAGGGATAGAATTCGCTGTTGAAGAGCCATGTGATGCCACCGCTCTCGACATAGACGTTGCGGTTGTGCGCAAGCTTGATCTGCTCCATCCAGCCGGGCACTGTCACCATGCCGAAATGGCCAATGACGATGGTCAGATCGGGACATTCGGCAATGACCTCCTTCATCTGCTGCACGTGGTAGTCGCCGTCGTACAGACACATCGAGAGGAATGCGCCGCGCTGCTCCATCAGCTTGTAGATGTCCATCATCTCGGGGCTGTTGAGTGCGATGCCCGAGTCTGGCGCGAACAACCGATGTCCGGGGAATGCAAGTCCACGGAACCCGCTGTCGAGCAATTGTGTGGCCTGTTCCAAAGGCGTGCCCAGACCGAGTTTGCGTTGCATCTCTGTGCGCAATTCCGGCATCGCGTAGCAGAAAAATCGCGTAGCGTATTTCTGCTGCACCTCGCGCAGATAGTCATTCTGCAGGCCGTCGATGATCTCCTGCACGATGACAGCGCCGCCAACGCGGGCATAGTCCATATTGCTCAGGAAAACCTCGGCCGAATTGCAGCCATCGATCATGAACGGGGGCAGCATCTGGACCTCCTGTCCGAAGAATTCCGAACGGCTTCCGTTGGGCGACAGCGTGCGGATGCATTGGCCATCGACCACAGTGTTCTGACGCATCCACAGATGCGCATGTGCATCAATAATTGACATTGTTCTGACGGTTATATGTGCGCCATCCGTAGATAGCAATCACGATGAAACAGATGAGCGGTAGGATGAACGATGCGTTCGTCGCAGGCATTCCACAAACGGTGACTTGGTCGATGATTTTTGCCTGCACCGGAGGCAGCACAGAACCGCCCAGAATGGACATGATGAGGCCGGCGGCTCCGAACTTGGCATCCTCGCCCATGCGGTTGAGTGCAATGCCGTAGATGGTCGGGAACATGACACACATCGTGACCGACACACCGACGAGGCAATACAGTCCGGTGCGGTCCTGGAAAGCAATCACGCCGCAGACGAGCACGGCCGACAAAATGCCAAGGATGCGCAGCAGGTTGCCCGGCTTGATGAACTTCAGCAGGTAGGTGCCTACAAAACGTCCGATGCAGTGTCCGCCCATAGCGATGATGTTGTAGCCCTGACTGAGCACTTCGGCATTCTTCTCGGTCATTGCGCCCGACGTGTCGATGCCCAACAGGCCGCCGATGGTATGCTCAAGCGCAGTGTAGTCGCCCTCGTTCAGGAGCAGACGTGTGCCGTATTGGATAATGAACGTCCAGCACATGATCTGCG
>DFJU01000151.1:0-178 GCA_002373755.1 Bacteroidales bacterium UBA3663
AAGTTGGAGAACGCTACCGTCGAGATGCTCGGTCATGCCGACAAGGTTGTTGTCAGCAAGGAGAACACAACTATCGTCGATGGTGCCGGCGACAAGGAGGCTATCGCACAGCGCGTTCAGACCATCAAGGCTCAGATCGAGAAGACCACTTCTGACTATGACCGCGAGAAGCTGCAGG
>DFJU01000151.1:238-52433 GCA_002373755.1 Bacteroidales bacterium UBA3663
AGGAGCGTCTGGCCAAGTTGGCAGGCGGCGTAGCTGTGCTCCACGTAGGTGCAGCCAGCGAGGTCGAGATGAAGGAAAAGAAGGATCGCGTCGATGACGCACTCTGCGCTACCCGTGCTGCTATGGCCGAGGGCATCATCCCTGGTGGCGGTGTTGCTTACATCCGCGCAACTGCCGAACTGGAGGGTCTCAAGGGCGAGAACGACGACGAGCAACTCGGTATCGAGATTGTCAAGCGTGCCATCGAGGAGCCTATGCGCCAGATCGTTGCCAACGCTGGCAAAGAAGGTGCTGTCATCGTCCAGAAGGTCAAGGAAGGCAAGGGCGACTTCGGCTACAATGCCCGCACCGACTCTTACGAGAACTTCCTCAAGGCAGGCGTCATCGACCCAGCCAAGGTCGCTCGTGTAGCCTTGGAGAATGCCGCTTCAATCGCAGGCATGTTCCTCACCACCGAGTGCGTCATTGCCGACAAGCCAGCACCAGAACCAGCCATGCCAGCCGGCAATCCAGGTATGGGCGGTATGATGTAATTCATCGGCCGACAAAAGCCAATCTTGCGGACGGTTATGCTCGACAGTATAATCGTCCGCAATTCTTTTTCTAACTGGAAATTGTTCTGTACGACGTATGCTACGCGATTTTTTTGGTGATGAAACATCGGAAATAGACATCGCGCATAACAAATGGACAACCACAGCAAAAACGGCCGTTGCATTTGACGCGCAAATTTGGTGAAATGGGAAATTATCGCTAACTTCGCGCAAAATTTTGTGTAAAAAAATATGATCAACAGACTACTGATTCGCATCAAAACAGTGCAGTTAGTGTATGCCTACATGCAAGGCAGCCTGAACCAGCTGAACAGCGATGAAGAGATGGCACAGTCCATCGAAGCGTCCTACAAACTCTACAATTACTTGTTGGCCCTCATTGTCAAATTGACCGACTACCGCAGGACGCAATTGGAGAACGCCCGTAACAAGTTCCTCCCGACGCAAGCAGAGAAATTTCCGAATTCACGTTTTGCAAACAGCCAACTGGCCAAGTGCATCGCCGAAAAGAGCAACGTGATGGACTACGTGGCCGAGCACGAGCTGATGAGCGACTTCGACACCGAGACCTACCGCAACCTGCTCGAACAAATCGAAAAACTCCCAGCCTATCAGGAGTTCATGACACAGCGCGACCTGCCGACGTTCAAGCAGGAAAAAGAGCTCTGGAAGACAATCTTCGCCGAAGTGATTACGCGCAACGAGAAACTCGACGCCACACTCGAAGAGAAGTGCCTCTATTGGAACGACGACATGTCAACAGTGACGCAGTTCGTAATCAAGGCAATCAACCAGATGAATCCTGAAGACGAGACAATCAAGTTGGCAAAAATGTTCGACCGCAACGAAGACCAGAACTTCGCACGCGACCTGTTCCACGTCACACTCGAACACGCCCACGAATATCTGGATCTTGTTGACCGTCAGGCCTGGAACTGGAACCTGGAACGTATGCCAATGATGGACAAGGTGCTTATGGTCTGTGCCTTGTCGGAAATCCGCAATTTCCCCGACATTCCGGTCAACATCTCGATGAACGAATACATCGAACTGGCCAAACACTATTGTGCCCCCGACAGTCCCCGCTTCATCAACAGCATCGTTGACAAAATCGTTAAGGGCTGGAAGGAAGAGGGTGTCATCTTTAAATAAAACATCATTCACATTTTAACCTATCAGATTATGTTCAACACAATTTTCTTGCAGGAAGAGGCTGCCGCAGCCGAAAACCCAATGGGTGCAATGAACCTGCTTTTCATCATCGGCATCATCGTCGTTTTCTACTTCTTCATGATTCGTCCACAGAAGAAGCAGCAGCAAAAAATCGAAGAGGAGCGCAACAACATGAAAGTTGGCGACAACGTCATCACCAATGGCGGCATGTTCGGCAAAATCGAAAGTGTCAACACCGCAACCGACAAGAAGGGCAAGACCGTCGTCACCAGCTTTGTCATCAAGCTGAAGCCTGACTATCAGACCCGCATCGAAATCAGCAAAGACTGCGTCTTCAAGGATCTGAACAGCATGAACGCCTCTGTACAGAAGTGAGAATCGGCGTTCAAATCTCAAAACATCGAATGAAATGAGATTACCCGAAATCATAAGGAAGGCCACTGCACACTCGCTTATATTGCATAGGCGGGATGTAGTGACCTTCTCTGTCTTTCTTGTGGTTTCGGCAATATTCTGGGTTGTACGAAGCGCGCAAGAGCAACACGACGCGACCTACGAAGTCGCATTGCACATCGAAAATATGCCAACCGGAGCCGTCTTCACGACCCACGTTCCGACGACGCTCAAAGTGACGCTCTACGACAACAACATACACCTGATCGACTACGGCAAGGGAAGCAGCTTCCGCAGCCTCACGGTCGATTTCAACCGCTACGCGGATTTGGCAGGCAACTTCCGCATCTCAGGCGCAGAATTGCAGTCGTTGTTGCTCAACGAATTGTCATCGACCACACAAATCACCGCCATGTCGCCGGCGCTCATCGACGCACGATATGCACTGACCGAAGGCAAAAAGGTTCCCGTCCGGCTGCAAACCGACATCACCACAGCCGGCGACTACCGCGATTTTGCGCCGGAACTGTACCCCGATTCGGTGCTCATACACGCGCCGAGCAGCATACTCGACACCCTGCGCTACGTCAACGCCAACACTTTGCGGGTCCACGATCTGAAAGACTCGCTGTACGCGACCGTCGGCATGGAACTCGGAGTCGGCGTCAAGGCAACGCCCGATTCGCTCAAAGTACTCATCCCAGTCATCCACTACGTGCGCCGCGACATCAAAGACGTTGACATCCAGACGCGCGGCGTGCCGGCCGGCAAACGACTGATACTCTTTCCCCGGCAGGTCAACCTGCAATGCCTGGCCAACTACAGCCACTACCATCAAGTCACACGCGAGGACTTCGAGCTTTTCGTTTCGTACGACAGCATTGCGGCCAATCCAGACCGCCAGTTCATCCCGATTTCCATCTACACGCCGCTCAACAGCACAGTCGTCTATAACATACGGCTTTCGGTGAGCGACGTTGAATTCACACTCGAAGAATGACAATCATTACAGGCGGCATCGGCTGCGGAAAGTCCGTGGTGAGCCAATTGCTCCGCGTGATAGGCTATCCCGTCTATGACTGCGACCGAGAGGCACGCCGTCTGATGTCCGACGACCCGGAGTTGCGCCAGGCCTTGTGCGATGCCTTCGGAGCCGAGACTTTCCTGTCCAACGGCACACTGAACAAACCTTACCTTGCTACGCGAATTTTTGGCGATGCGGAACGTCTGGCGCAGATGAATGCGCTGGTGCATCCTGCCGTGGCACGCGACATTGTGCGCCGCAATGCCATCGGACATAAACCGCTTTTCGTCGAAACCGCAATCTACTTTGAGTCGGGTTTCAGCCGACTGATTCCGACCGACCACGTCTGGTGCATCGCCGCACCGCTTGAACTTCGCATCGAACGAGCCATTGCCCGCGACCACAGCACACGCGAAAAGATTCTGGCACGCATCGGCAGCCAAATGCCGCAGGAGGAGAAAATAAAAAAAGCGGATGCTGTCATCTGGAACGACAGCACCCACTCTGTAATTGAGCAAGTGAACGAAATCCTGCGAGAGGAATTCGGCACTACGCGACTTTAATCACTTCACGTTAGTCTTCTGGCCATTGATTCTGTACTGACCCTGCTGCAAACCGATGTACAGCCGGTTCACGTTGGCGTCGGCATCGACCGCAGCCTTTCCATTGCTCTGTGTGCGCTCGGATGCGGGCAGGAAAGTCAGCTTCACGTTGTCGGCCAAAGACTGGCCTTCAGGCATCACATCGGCCGTAAAATAGGCACGGTTCGGAGTTGCCATGATTGGGCGGCCGTTGTTGAAATTAACCTTGTCGTACGACAGGAAGTACATCTTCTCGCCACGAATCACCTTTTGCTTGTAAGTGCCGACAAATGCGCCAGCAACACCTGCGGCATCGCCTGTCGGAGCATCGCACTCAACGGCATCGCCCGTCTGGATGAAATTGGCCTGCAATGTCGTGTTGTTGTCCACAACAAAGACGTACGGCGTGTTTGCCTTCATCGACTTCACCTCCTGGAACACCCATTCGTCCGACGAAGCCGAAATGAGGCGATAGACGGAGCAATCCTGCGGCTGTGCGTCGTATGGCAGGCAGATTGTGCCCATCTTTGTTGCAATCACCTGATTCAAATCGTTCTTGCATGGCATCTCGCGGCTGAAGGTCTCTTGTGCCTGTGCTGCAACGCCCATCATTGCGGCGGCAGCCATAAGTAAAATCTTTTTCATAAGCTATATGGTTTAAGTTTAAGTATCGTCGGCCGCAAATATAGTGATTATATTGCGAAAAAAAGCAGCAAATGCCATTTTTCAACGGAATTTGCTGCTTATGCGTCGATGACAAAAGGCTATTCTATCACCCCGTACTTCTTTTGCCAATCTTCGTAGTATTTCGGCTTGTCGATGAGGAGCTTGCCTTCGGGGTCGATGAAGAGCTGCGTGGTGGTTGCCCGACAGCAGAGCGCGTTGTCACTCTTGCGGCGCATCTCATAGTTATAGTCGAGGCGGGCGCCCGGATGATAGACGTAGCGTGTGCGGATGACGACGACATCGTTGAGTTCGAGCGGACCGTAATATTTGACGTGGATATCGACAATCGGCGCATAGATTCCCGAAGCCGTGATGTCGGCATATCCGATGCCTGGATAATGCAGTCCGAACGACTCGCGCCCGTCTTCCATATAGGTGACGTAGCTGCCATGCCAAGCACGTCGCATGGTGTCTATCTCACTGAATTTCACACGGATTTCGACGAAATCTTCCAAGATTACCTTCTGTTCTGCCTTCATTGTGCGCTACGTGATTTTTTATTTTGCGACGAAGACTGCATCGTCCACTGCGCCGTTCTGCTTGAAGTTCGAGAAGTCGTACTGCGTGTAGTTCTGACCCCTTTCGTTCATGCGGACCGACTTCAATTCGGCCTTCTGCTTGTCGATGACCACCACGAACGACGAGAACATCTGCTTGCGCTTCTGCTTCGGGTCGGTAACGATTGGAGTGATGGTCAACGTCATTCGGCTGCCGTCGTTTTCAACATCCACATCGGCGATTTCCGACAGGTCGATGTCGCTCTCCTGCCCTGCGCTGAAATTCTGCATGAGGGTTTTGAGAGCCTCGATCTGCGAATTGCCGCTGCCATTCATCGTCTGAGCCTTGCCGTCCTTCACCATCGTGAAGTTCTGTCCGTCCATCAGCAGCACGTCGGCACCTGCGCGCAGACACATCTTCGACGGCTTCTTGAAGTAGAATTTGCCCTTTGTGACGACATCCTTCGTGACCATCGTGTTGTGTTTGGTGACGACGACATCGGCCTCGAGCGTCTGCATCGACTTGAACCGCTCCTGCGCCTTCTGCATTGCTTCGGCATCCTGAGCCATTGCACACGGAACGAGCGACGATGAGCCATCGACCGACGAAAATTGGACACAAGCCCACGTAGCGAATATATAAAGGAACTTCTTCATAATCAATCAAGTGTAAAGTCCGCCATTGA
This sequence comes from Bacteroidales bacterium UBA3663, assembly GCA_002373755.1. Taxonomy (GTDB): domain Bacteria; phylum Bacteroidota; class Bacteroidia; order Bacteroidales; family UBA3663; genus Liminaster. The sequence continues at coordinate 5,873 of DFJU01000151.1, forward strand.
TACTGATGACATTGCCGGTGATGTAGCCGGCCTCGGGCGATGCAAGGAATCCGACCAATGCGGCGACCTCTTCCGGCTGGCCGAAACGGTTGGCGGGGATGGTCTTCTTCAGTTCCTTCTCGTCGAGGCCCTCAACCATATCGGTCTTGATGAAGCCCGGAGCGACGGCGTTGACGGTGATGTTCTTGCGTGCGACCTCTTTGGCCAATGCCTTGGTTGCGGCAATCAGTCCGCCCTTGGCAGCCGAGTAGTTGGTCTGGCCCTGCATGCCCATGATGCCGCTCACGCTGGCCATATTGACGATGCGGCCGAACTTGTGGAACTGCATCTGCGAGATGAGCGGAGCCGTGACGTTGAAGAATCCGTTGAGCGTGGTGTTTATGACCGATGCCCAGTCCTCGCCCGGCATGAGTGCCATCAGGTTGTCGCGGCGGATGCCGGCGTTGTTCACAACGACCTCGATGTATTCGTCGTTGTCGGCGTGTGCAGCCTGCCACCCCTCGATGGCCTCCTTGACCTGAGCGGCATTGGCCACATCGAACTTCAGCATTTCGCCGTCCGAACCGGCCTCGCGGATGAGTGCAAGCGTCTCTTCGGCAGCTGTGGTGTTATTCACGTAGTTGATGATGATGCGGTAGCCCATCTGAGCCAATTTGATGCTCACTGCGCGGCCGATGCCACGGCTACCACCTGTTACTAATGCGTACTTCATTATTTTATAAATAAAATTACAAATTACTAATTACAAATTACGAGATACCAAATTACCATTTAGACGTGATGTCGGCCAATGGAGTTTAAACCGTCTGCGTAATCTTCCACGCCTCATCCTTGCCGATGATTTCGGCCACGGTGAAGAGCGACGTCATAGTCACACCGAGCAGACCATGCAGGGTGAGGCTCTGACCGGTCAGGAGCAGGTTCGGAATCGGAGTCTTGGCCGACAGCAGCGTCATCATCGGGTTATGGTAGTCCTTGCGCACACCGTAGGCCGAGCCGTTGGGCGTAAGCGTGTAGTCGCGGTAGGTGAGCGGAGTGCTGCTGTAGCGCGCCTCGACCATCGAATGTAGGTTCGGGATGAAGGTCTCGGCCAATGCGATACACTCGTCGGCCAGCTGCTCCTTGAAGGCGCGGTAGTCGTCGCCGCGATGTCCGACGGTCGTGTCGGCCCACCGGCTGATGCGCTCCCACGGCAGCGGCGTCAGGATGTCGAGGATGCGTGCGTCGGGGTCATTGGCCAACGAAACACCTTCCGGCACGCGGCACGAAATCAGGATGCCCGAGACGGCGCCCTCGGACTTGTAGTAGTCCCACACGTTCGGTTGCTTGTAGATGTACTGGTTCCAGTTGAAATATTTGAGCTGGCCGGGCTTGATGACGAGGCTCACGGTGAACATTCCGTAGGTATTCTCCAGTCGGCCGATGCGGTTGCGATAGACCTTCTTGAGCTTGGTGCTCTCCTTCACGAGGTCGCACGTCACGGCCGGATGCGCATTGCTGATGAAGATGTCGCCCTCGTAAGTCTCGCCGTTCGAGCAGCGTGCAGCGACCTGTTTGCCGTCCTTTTCGATGAGTTCCTCGACCTCGGCATTGCAGACAAGTTCACCGCCGAACGAACGGATGGCATTCAGCAGATGGTTGACGATGAGATTTCCATCGCCCTGCAAGCGGTAGCTGCCCTGCACGAAGCTGTTGTTGGCCTGTGCGAAATTGTAGAGCGGCAGGGTCTCCTTGGCCAATTCCATCTTCAACGACGATCCGCACAATGCGTTGATGAGCATCTCGTCCTTGAACGTCTCGTGCAGATAATCGTAGGTGCTCGACGCGAAAAGCGACGTAGTGAAGAAATCGACCTCGTCGCGCGGCTTGATGGCATCGAACAGGTGATTGCCCACCTCGCGCATCGTCTTGGCATAGTCCTCCAGACCCTTGCGTTCGGCGGGAAATTCATTGGCCAACGTCTCAACGAAAGCCTCATGTCCCTTCGCGTAACGGAATGTCTTCTGGCCGATGGTAACGCGGTCGAAACCGGTCGGATCCAGTTCGACCCAAGGCAGGTCGGTCAACCCCATGTACTTGAACGTCGAATGCAGGCAGTTTCCCTCGCCGAGGCCGCCCACGTAGTGCATTCCGGTGTCGAGCGACTCGCCATGACGACGGTAACTCTGCATACATCCGCCGGGCTGCGCCTGCCGTTCGAGCAGCAACACTTTGTAGCCGCGCTTGCCCAAGATGTAACCGCACTGCAAACCTCCGAGGCCGGAGCCGATGATTATAATATCGTATTTACTCATTATCAAGTTTTCTTTTTATCTCAAGAATTTGGGAATTGGGAGAATTGACAATCTACAATTTTTTATCTCAAGAATTTAAGAATTAGGAGAATTACTCTCCTCTTAAAGTTCCACTCCAGAGCTTCTTAAGATTCTCCAATTCTTGAGCCTTTCGCACAAACTCTTGAATCAGTTCTTCTTTCGCGACAAAAGGCGGAACAGGAACGGCTGGACGACATAGCTCAAGACGACCGCACTCACCATGCCGACCAACGTAGCGAATCCGACGCTCGTGATTGACGGGTGCTTGGCGAAAAGCATCGACGAAACGGTGACGATGAGCACCACGGCCGAGAACAGAATCGCCGTCTTGTGGTACGAAAGCAGTTGCAGGTCGCGCTTTGCGCGGTCGGTTTCGGCGCAAGTGTCCGACTGTCCGGCCAAAAGTCCGTTCATGACGAAAATTGAATAATCGACGCCGATGCCGAAGATGAATGTCGAGATGATGATGTTGATCAGGTTGAACTGACGGTCGAACATGACCATCGCACCCAACACAATCACCCAGCTGACCAGAATCGGCAGGAAACCGAGAATCGTGTGTTTCAAGTTGAAATGGAACGACAGTAGCAGCACGACGAAGACGAAGGCCATGCTGACCCATTGCAGCACATTGAAGTCATCGTTCAGTTCGAGCAACGTGTCCTGCGTGTAGAAGTAGGTGTCGAGCACCATCAGATTAGGCTGTGAACCGATGGCGCGGCAGATGCGCTGATAGGCTGTCGAATCGCTGCGAACGGAATCGTTGGTGCATCGCACGGATGTGAAACAGAGGTATGAACCATCGGCCGACTGCTCCATCATGGTCGATTGCAGACCGTAGGGGATGATGCCCTGTTCGTAGAGCGGCGACGGCTCATATTCTCGCGTAGCAGCCTCGAAGAACGGGTCGAAGAACGATGGAACGATGTCCTGTTTCGGCGCACCCTTGCGAATCAGTTCGCGCACCAGAGCCAGACGATCCTCCGTCCAATAGTTGTGCCATGCGTCGATGCGCTCCTGTTGGACACGCTGCGGCACAAAGATCGTCCCAGTCGGCGTGTAGCTCTTGACGAGGCCTTCGTCGTGCAGCGAATCGAGTTTTTCGGCTAATGCGGAGAAATTGTCGAGCGCCTCCTCCATCGTACTGCCCGACGAGGCGAAATACTGCTGCTTGTCGCCCGTATGGGTCTTGGCACGCACCAGTTCCTCCGAATAGGTGATGTTGTCCGAGAAATAGCCGATGTTGCGCATATCGGCGTCGAAGTCGATACCTCCCTTCAGATAGAAAGCCACGCACACCACTACAGCGATGCCGATGACAATCTGGAGAGCCGTCTTCCGCTCAAACGGATAGGCATTGATACGGTCGATGATGGCGAATGCGCGACGGTTGCGCTTGTTCTTGACAGGATTGAAGAACTGCGGCAGGAAAATCAGGCTGAAGACGGTCGTACCGACGATTGCGAACGATGCGAACAGGCCGAAATCCTGCAAAAGTTCAGTGTTGATGAAAATAAGGCCCATGAACGAGCCGATGGTTGTCAGACAACCCAGGAAGACAGGCGTCACCTGGTCGCGTAGCACCTGTTCGGGGTCGCTCACATACTTGTAGTGCGTGATGACGTGCAGCACGTAGCTCAACGCCACGCCGAGCACAATCGCGCCGATACCCAATGCGAGCAAAGAGAATTGGCCCTTAATGAAATACATCATGGCCAATCCGAACAACGTGCCGAAAGCAACGGGCAGCAGCAGCAGCGGAATGGTGTTCCAGTTGCGGAAACAGATGAAGATGAAGATGAGCACCACGATGAGCGAACCGACGATGGTGTTACGCAGGTCGGCCTTCGTCTGCCAGCTGTTGTAGGCACCGCGCGCCGGACTGCCGTGGTAGCAGACCTTGACCTCAGTGCCACGGGGCGATGTCTGAGGCACGTCGCCCGACGAGCCCCAATACTTCTGTTGCATCTGGTTCAGAATCGTGAACAGGCGTGCGCCCTTACCCGTATTGGTGGCGGCAAAGTGCGGAGTGAGGAAAACGAGCAGCACCGTCGTGTCGGGCACGAAGAAATGACCGTCAATAACCTTATATTGGCCGCCCAAACCGCCAGCCATCGATTTCAGGTCGGTGCCAATCACGTTGCGCAACCCGAGCGGATCCATTGCAATCAGTTCGGGGAACATCTCACCCACAAGGCTCATGCCCTGCGCGCGGTTCTCCGCCATCTGACGGTCAACGTGTTCCTGCGTCAGGAGCGTGTCGAAAGTCGCGTAGCACGACGTGTCGATGAAGCATGGCAGCTGCGATTGCGCGTAGTCGATGGCATCGAACATCACATCGTCCAACTTCACGCTGCTGAAAAGGTCCTTGACCAACGTGTCGCCGCGCTGATTCAGGCTGTCCAACCGTGTCTGCAATTCAGTCACAAAGCGGTCGCACACAGCAATCAGCGAATCGCGGCGGTCATCGGCAGGCATATCGGCCGATGCCTCGAACACGAGGAACGTCTTGTCCTTGATGCGCAGGTCGGCGAAAGCCAACTTGGTCGAACCGTCTTCGTTCTTCGACGACGGCAGCAGCTTGGAGATGTCCTCTTCGAGGTGAATCTGCGACGCGAAATAGCCACAGAACGCGAACAGCGACAGCATCAGTGCCCAATAGAAGAACCGATGCCGACGGAAAAAATGATATATGGAAATGCAGAGGTTGGTCATGGACGAAACTTATTCTTTCACTTTTAGAGTTGCTTTCATCTCCATGTACGACGTTGAGGCATCGGCTATCGAGGCGACGATATTGTAACTGTCGGTACCTTCGACGCGAGCCACCATGACGCGCACATCGACCTTCGGGCATACTGCGGGCGATGCCACAGCCGTCAACCGGCACTGCTTGATTGTGTCGATAAGCAAATCCTGGCCGACGAGCATCTCGGCGCACTCGCGGATCATCTCTATGTTGCACACGCCGGGCGACACCGGCTTTCCGGGGAAATGTCCCGCATACACATCACAGTCGGCTTTCAGCTCGCACAGATACACTGCCTCGTTGGAGCTTACCTTCTCTTCGTGCAGGACTTGGAAAAATTTATCTTTCAACAACATACCGTTCAATTGAGGAAGTTCAAAAACAAGAATTTGAGGATTTCTAATTTATTAAGAATTGTCGAGAACTCTTTTCTGGGAAGTTCAAATTATCAAGAATTGGAGAATTAAGAGAAATTCAATTCTCTAATATCCTGAATTGTTGAGAATTTGAGAACTCTTTTCCGGGAAGTTCTTATTTTCAAGAATTTAAGAATTAAGAGAAATTTAATTCTCTCATATCCTGAATTGTTGAGAATTAGCGACTCACTCCATTTTTTTTTAGAAATCACCCTTTCAGAAACGTACCAGATTCTATTGAATCTACGAAATGCCATGCTGGAAAATCGCGTAGCGGGCATTTCGATACGTCCCGTCATTCTACGAAAATTTTCATTTGAGTATCGGCCACCAGCGTTTCGCCACAGCGGGTCTCGCCCGTCATCAGCGTCACACCGTTCACCTCGGCTCCGAGTGTGATGGTCGTTGTAAGTTCATCGCCCACAGCCGGACGCACGTAGCAATGGAACTTCTTCACTTCGCCGATATAGCCGATGGGCAACGGTTCACCGGCGAGCAGAGCCTTGTGGCCCTTGAATGCGCTTGCCGATTGGGCGATATGTTCGATGAGGCCCGGCTCGGCCATCCTGCCGTCCTCCTCGATGAAGTAGTTATCCGCGCCGACAGACAGGCCGGTGTGAGCGACATCGCCCTCAGCATCCATGATCTTGTCCACCATGACGATAGGCGCGCGCTGCGGCATAAGTTTGAAAAGTTCTTCGTTTTTGTAGAGCATATTTTTTTCGGTTTAGTCGCTGCGGGCGACCTTTAAATAACGACAATGGACAATGCACACTTTCTGCTGTGCATCGCCCATTGGTAAAACGTAATCAGATTAAGCCTGATGGCTCTCGATGTAGTTGTAAAGATCCTCGAAAGTCTTTACAGTCGGCAGATCGGCAGCCGGAATCTTCACCTTGAAAGTGTGTTCGATAACAGCGACCAGATCGACCAGACTCAAGCTGTCAAGCTCCAAAGCGTCCTTGATGACGGCATCTGGAGTGATATCGCTCTCTTCAACCTCAAACTCTTCGGCGAGAAGTGGATTTACCTTCTCAATGATTTCTTCTTTCGTCATTTTAAAAAAGTGATTAAAAAGTTTTTTTCATTATTGTGTTTGTCTCACGACATTCATCCCTTGTAGTCCTTGACAATCAGCGTCGAATTTGTACCTCCGAAACCGAATGAATTGCTCAGGAACATGTCGAAGTGTGCCTCCTGCGTCTTGGCGATGATGTTGATGCAGGCAGTCTCCTCGTCCGGATTCTCGAAGTTGAGCGAACCGGCAATGAAGTTGTTCTTCATCATCAGAATGCTGTAGATTGCCTCGCTCGCACCAGCCATCCACATTTCATGGCCAGTCTGGCCCTTGGTCGAAGTGACAGGCACCTTGTAGTCGCCAAAGACATTGGCAATGGCCATAGCCTCGCGACCGTCACCGGCATGAGTCGAAGTGGCGTGTGCATTGACATAGCCGATTTCGTGGATATCAACGCCGGCATGTTCGATGGCCAATTCCAAAGAACGCTGTGGGCCTGCCACATTCGGTGTTGAGATATGGTCGCCGTTGCCCGAGAAGCCCCATCCGATGATTTCAGCGATTGGTTTTGCGCCGCGTGCCAAAGCGTGGTCGAGGCTCTCGATAATCAACGTAGCGGCACCGCCACCAGGCACGAGGCCGTCGCGGTCGCGGTCGAACGGACGGCTGGCCTTAGTCGGCTCATCCTCGCGGGTCGAGAATGCCTGAATGCCGTCGAACGAACCGACGCACTCCAAATTGACCTCCTGTGCGCCACCGGCCACGATGCAGTCCTGCAAGCCGTCCTTGATGAGCAACCAGGCCAGACCCAGCGCGTGGCTGCCCGATGCACAGGCACCAGAAGTTGTCAGGTTGATGCCGCGCAGGTGGAACAATGTTGCGAGGTTCATCGTCACGGTCGAATTCATCGACTGGAAAATGCTTCCCGAACCGCAAGCAGCAGTGTCCTTGTATTCATATATTTTGGAAACGGCCTGATAGGTAGCCTGAGCCACCGAATCATTACCGAACAGAAGTCCAACTTCGTTGGCATCCAGATATGTCTGGTCGATGCCGGCCTGCTCCAATGCCTGCAATGTTGACATATAGGCATATTGAGCCTCTTCGGGCATGAACTGACGTTGATTGCGCGGAATGAGTTTCTTCAAATCCGGCTTTTCCACAAACGATGTCAGAGCCGAGCGGAAACCGAGATCCTTACGTGCCTGATCGAACACGATACCAGATTTCCCGTTGTAGAGAGCGTCCTTGACAGCATCCAAACTGGTGCCCAGACAGGACCAAATACCCATACCCGTGATAACTACTCTTTTATTGCTATTCATAGTGAACTTTGTACAAAATTTCGGCGCAAAGTTAGTATTTATTTTTGAATTTCAGTGTTTTTGCCTTTTTTTTATCCGACGCAGAAACAAAACCCATTTATTTTCAATGCAAATCGCACATAATTATAAACTATGTTTGGCATTTCGATTTTTATTTTCTACCTTTGCGCCACTCAAAACAGGGGCTGACTGGCTTTGACAGCGAGATGAGCTTTTGTGTAAGCATGCAGTGAGACGTCACCTATCACTATAATCCACGATGGCGAAATATAATTGGCGAGAATAACTACGCTCTTGCTGCCTGATCGAAGTACAGTAGATCACTGGCTTAATCGCTGCTCAAGGTAGCAGCGACAAGACATCGCCCCGAGGTCGTAATCCCGAGACTGAGGAACAGGCGGTGCAGGTAAATCGGGAATAGTCTGTCGGCAGCCTCGTGCCGCAGGTGAAAACTTAGAGGATACGGAGCGACTTGGTGGTCCGGGTCTTGGCCACTCCCGACAATGAAGGCCGGAATAAGCATGTAGAAAGCGCAGACGTTCCCCGTTTGGACGAGGGTTCGAACCCCTCCAGCTCCACAGATGGAGCGGGTGATTTGCTAAAATAACCCCTCCAGCTCCACTTGGATGGAGCGGGTGATTTGTTAAAATACCCCCTCCAGCTCCACTTGAATGGAGCGGGTGATTTGTTAAAATAACCCCTCCAGCTCCACTTTTCCAATAAATGCGGATGACGCTGATTAAACGGATAAAAACGGTTTTAATTTGCATCGTCCGCTTTTCAGTTTTTTACTGAACGACAACCTGAAATATCATGAAAAGGATTCTGACATTTTTAGCATTGGCCATAATCGGACTGAACCGGATTGGGGCGACACCCCAAATCTGCAATGAGCTTATTGTAAAGGGAGAACATTGGGCGATGTTTTGTTGGCCAATAAATCAAACCCTGCACAATGCCATCAGAAACTACACCGAGATATACGACGGACCGGCACTCACCTGCTGTTGGGACGGCTACACCTCGACATGGTCGATACGGGACGGAATGCTCGTGCTCGACAGCATCGACGTATTGATATACGACGAAAGTGGCGGCATCGGCTCCCGACCGCTCGGGCATGACACGATTGACGCGGCATTCAGGAGCATCGGCCTCACAACACGCGCCGCAACATGGTATTCCGGCACATTCAATGCGACACAAGGCAAAATGCTTTCTCATGAAGAAGGCTCTGGCGGTTATCGCCACAGCAAGCGGGAAATGGTCGTGAAAGTAGAAAACGGCAAGGTCATCAGCGCGGAAATATACAACAACAGGATTGTGGCCAATGGCTTTTCCTTTTCCGACAAATACGGAAATCAGGATCGTCTAAAGGAACTCACATCCCGGTTTACATTCTCGCCCGATGAATTTCCCGAACTGAAAGGGAAACGAATAGCCATCAAAATCCTGAAAGGCGATTCATCTGGAAACATAACCGATATCAGTATTTTAAATACGAAAAAACTTACACTTAGTCCGGAAATGGAAAAAGTGCTGACCGCCAGATTGCTGACGGAAATCAACAAATCTGCGCCATGGACGACCTACTCCATCAATGGAAAATATGTGCTCCAAGACCAGCACTGGATCTTCCCCTACAGGTTCCCGGAATAAAGGAAAAAGACAATCCAAAAATGGAAGAAGTCCAATATTGCCAATTTCAAGAAACCTGCAAAGGCAATGTTGGACATTGCGAACATTCCGTGGACCGACATTGGACATCCAGAATCGCCGAGAATTAGAGCCACCACCTAAACAAATTTCAGGAATCGCCTTTATATTCTGAAAAAAGAGGGTGTGTCAAAATAGTCACATCCTCTTTTTTTCGATTTACGGCTCAAGTCTCCCTCACCTGATGAAGTTCGTGCGCACAACTGGTTCCTGTTCCGGCAGTCCAGAGTCCGACGAACGCAGGTTGCGCATCATCCACGCCATGTTGCGCGCCAGAGTGCGCATGGTCTGCATTCCCTCCTCATCGGCCGCAACCTGACCCGGTGTCTGTCCGTAGGCCAAATTCCAATATTGCGAGCTTGCCACGGGCATGTTCATCATCGTGTAGTACTTGTTCAGACGGTCGAATGCGGCCGATGCGCCGCCACGACGGCACACCACGACGCTTGCCGCAACCTTGTACTGCAAATCGGCGCCCAATGAGTAGAACACGCGGTCGAGCAGGGCACAGAGCGAACCGTTCGGGCCGCCATAATAGACGGGCGAACCGACAACCAGACCGTCGATGCCATCCTTCACCGTGCGCCAGATCTTGTAGTAGAGGTCGTCGTTGAACGTGCATTTGCCCGTCCGACCGCACATTCCGCAGGCGATGCAACCCTGCACAGCGCCCCTCCCGATCGACACAATTTCGGTCTCGATGCCAGCCTCGTGCAAGGTCTTGGCCACTTCGCTCAATGCCGTGAAGGTATTTCCCTTTTCACGCGGACTTCCGTTGATCAACAATACTTTCATCTTTTTTCAGTTTTAAGTGGTTTCTTACGAACTTTATATTTAAGTAGTTGTTCAAAATTATTTTATAATATCATGTAGGCTGTCCAAAAGCTATCTTTTTCATTCTTGGGCGCATCTTCCGGCCTTGTTCTCAGGCACAATGTCACATTGCGCCATCGGCCAAAACCGAAATCTGCATCCCAATCTCTGAAAAATATAGTCAAATAATTTTGAACACCTACTTAACCACAAAACCGGCAAAATATTGTCTTTGAGCGGAAAAAATCGGCTATGCGACTTTTACACAGCGGCGACCTTGCGTCGCACCAACGGCCGCAGGAAACGTCGGCCCAACGCACGCCAAGGCTGCATGGCGCGGGTGTGACGGCGCATCGGGGCATCGTAGAGCAGGAATCCGGCGAGCACCAGAATACAGCCGAAGATGGCCACGCCATAGACCGTCTTGATGCCGACCGCCAGATTGCCATCGACCATCTGTTCGACGAACGATGCGACGCCGCCATCGCCCTGCGCAATACGCGCCACGCTGCCACTGTTGACCGACGGCGCATAGCGGGCAAAGGCATCGGCCACACACCAGCCGAACAGCTTGGCATAGAGCGCGACGCCGAACAGCGAGCCGAGCACCATGTGGAGCATGTTGAAGAGCGACAGGCCCTGAAAGAAGGTCAGGAAATCCATCGAGTCGTGCAGCGAAATCATGAACATGATGCCGAGCACGGTGGCGGCAAAACCTCGGCAGACGACTGGCCAGAAGAACATCCCGCGGGCGATGTCGGGCGAAATCAGAAAATACATCTGAACCAGATAGGCCAGCAGGGCCAACAGACCGACCACCGCCAGACGGATGTAGGTGAAATTGTGCATCTTCATCCACCAATAGGCGAATCCGCAGCCGGCCCAACAGCCGAGCAAAGCAGGCCAATAGCGCCACGCACCCATATAGTCGGTGTAGTGCAACGTCTCTTCGCAGAACATCTCTTCGAGCATATACTCCGTGCCGAGCAGCATCTCGCACAGCGCGATCAAGACAAGAATCGGCACTACGTGCTTGAACTTGAACACCTTACGCGAGATGAAAGCGTGCGGCAGCATCTGCATACGGCGCAGAATCGTGGCCGATGTGAGGCAGATGGTACCCGTCAGAATCCACGTAGTCGGGCTGTTGTACCAGTCGAGCCAGTCGCCATAGTTGAGCAATGCGGCCAACTGCATGACCAATGCCACCCACTGCGCCATGCCGAGCCAGTCGATGCCCCACAACGGCGTCTTGGGAAAGATGCGGAAATGGCGCAGGCAGACGTGCTGGAAAAGCAGCAGGCAGAGCATCAGGCCGCAGATAATCCAATGCGTCAGACGCCAGTCGCCGAAAAATTCGCACCAGGCCGCGCCCCAGCCGTTGATCTGCTGTGCGCCCATGATGAACAGATGCAGCACGGGGAAGAAAACGCGGAAATCGCGCGTCGGCGTCATCCAGAGCTGCACGTTGGACATGCACTCGAACGTGCCCTGAATCTTGCACGCGCCCTCGATGAAGCAGCACAGCCAGAGCAGCGGCAGCCACGACACATAGGCCGTGAGCAGATTGGTGACAGCGACGCCCAACATCGCGGCTCGCAGCAACGTCTTGTTGGTGAAGCGGAACTTCATGCGGAACAGCAGCGGGAAATAGCACGCCATGCCGGCCAAATTCGCGTAGAGGCACATCAGGACGTCCTCGCGCATGAGTGATTCGTCGCCAATCATGCCGTTGAGCGCGCCCATGTAGCGTGCGGCCGACAACTGAAAGCAGGCGGCTATGAACAGATATACCCACGGTTGCGCCTTGCGCGGAAACCAGGGCTTGAATGCTGGAACTTCAAACATTGTTTTTTAAAGGGATTTGAAGGGGAGTGAAAAGGAAGTGAAAGGGGAGTAAAAAGGACGATACCATCGGCAGACACAAGCATCTGCTACGCGATTTTTTTGGGCTCGCAGAGTGTAAATGAGTGCAATGGAGTTCTCAAATTCTCAACAATTCAAGAAGAAAGAAAAATTCTCTACATTCTCAAATTCTTGAGGGTTAACCACGAAAAACACGAAAGACACGAAAGTTTTGTCTATCATTTACACTCCGCGAGCCACTCCTTTAGCGTCGGAAACAACTCTTATTTCTTACTTCTTATTTCTTAGCTCTCAATACTCCACCTCACATTCGACATTCAGGCCGGCACGCAGACGCGCGAGGTCTTCGGCCGTGTTGTTGGCCAATGAGATTCGCACCGGGACGCGCTGTTCGACCTTGACGAAGTTGCCCGTGGCATTGTCGCTCGGCATCAGCGAATAGGCCGCACCGGTGGCTCCCGAAATACGTTCCACGCGGCCGACGAAGGTCACATCAGGCACGGCATCGGCCGTAATCTTGACTTCATGGCCGATGGCGATGTTGTGCAGCTGCGACTCGCGATAGTTGGCCACAACCCACGTTTCCGAGTCATCGACAATGTCAACCATCGTCATGCCGGGCTGGACAAGTTGGCCGACGTGGATCGACTTTGCGCCGAGGGTGCCATCGGCCGTAGCCACAATCACGGTGTACGACAAGTTGAGACGTGCCAGATTGACGGCGGCCTCGGCCAGCTGGATGGCGGCCTCGCTCTGGTTGAGGCGGTGCGACTGTTCGTTGACGGCCAATGACGTTGTGCGACGCGCGCGGCTCACCTGCTCATAGCGCGCGCTGATCGACTTGTAGGCCGTGGCCACGTTGTCGTATTGCTGTTTGGTGACCGCCTGCTGGCTGTAAAGACGTTCGAAACGCTCCATCTCGCGGCGTGCGTTGTCGAGTTGGGCGGCGACCTCGTCGATGCCTGCATCGCTGACACTCAGGTTGTTGGACGTCGTGGCGATGCCTGCGCTCGTTGCCTTCATTCCGGCACGCGCATTGGCCAGATTAGCCTCAGCCTGAGCCAACGCCAGGCGGAATTCGGCATCCTCGATGATGACGAGCGTGTCGCCCTTGCGGACGTGTTGGAAGTCGTCGAACCTGACTTCGCGGATGAAGCCCGGCACACGCGTGCTGACCGGCGTGATGTGTTTCTGCACCTGCGCGTTGTCGGTATATTCGACGTTGCCCAAGTGGACGAAGCGTGCACAGATATAGATGATTCCGGCCACAAGCAGGCCGATGACGATGACGTCGTAAACAAGGCGTTTTGGATATAGTTTCATAATAAGTAATTGTTCAGATTTATTATTCTCCAATCACAGCGTTCCTGTGACATATTTCAGTTTGTAATAATTGTAAATCAAGTTGATACGGGCGTTGACAAATGCCATTTCGGCCGTCAGCTTTGCGCTCGACGCATCGAGCAGGTCGGTCAGGAGCGCCAAGCCCTCAGCATAGCGGCGGTTCACCACATCGTAGTTCTCGTTGGCCAACTCCACACTCTTCCGTTGCGTCTGCACATCGGTCTGACAGGTGCGGAAATTCACGTAGCAGGCCTGCACGCCGTTGCCGATGCCTTCGCGCGCCACCTCGAGCTCCTCGGCCGAACGCTGCGCATCGAGTTTTGCCCGACGCACCTCGTGATTGTTGCGCCACAGACTGCCCAGATTGTACTGCACGCCAAGACCGACGAACCACACATTCACGTTGGCATCCACCGGAATGAGGTCGTTGGTGTAGGGACCGGACAGATGCTCCTCGGCCACAAGCGCCACCTTCGGCCGACTGCCGCTGCGGGCCACACGGAGCTGCTGCTGCGAGATGTCGCACGCCAGCGAAGCCTGTTTCAGCGCGATGCTTGAGCCATCGGCCACCTGCTGCCAATAGGTCTCGCCCTGCGTCAGCGAAGCCTCGCCGTCGGCATAGAGGCGGACTTCATCGTCGGCCACAGGCACGATTTCATGGTCGATGTGCAGCGTGGTGCAGATCTGATGTCCGACAATCTGTGCCGCATCGCCGACCTGCCGTTGCGCGAGCCGCAGGTTCTCGGCCAACAGTTCAAAACGGGTGATGTCGCTCTGCAGCACCGTGCCCTCGGCCAGACGGCTGCGCATGTTCTGCAACTGCTGTTCGACGAGTTCGATGTTCTTCCGGATCACTTGCTGCTGGTTGCCCAGCTTGAAAAGGTCGAGATAGTAGCCGGCCAACAGGAAGCGCACCTCCTGCCGCTGCTTCTCGACATCGAGTGCAGCCATCTGCTGGCCAAGTTCCGCCATGCGCACGCCGGCCGAAATGGCACCGCCGGCATAGAGCACCTGCGATGCCTCGACCGCGAACTGGTTGCCCCAGTGCGGCGTGTCTTGCTTGCCGTGCCGAGCCGTACCGACGTATGGCGCAATCGCGTAGCAGACATCGGCCGTGCCATTGGTCGAAAACGAACGGCTGAGCAACGTTGCATTGCCGATGTACGAGCCACTGAGCGACACGTTCACGTCGGGCAGACGTTGCGAACGCGCCGCCGCGACACGAGCATCGGCCGCCGACTGCGCCGTCCTGCTGGACTGCAACTGCCGGCTCTGCTCTTCCGCCAAGTTGAATAACTGCTCCAGGCTCATCGGCGATTGTGCCATCGCGGCACCGTCGGCCATAAGCGCGGAGACGAAAAAGAAACCCCTTAATAACGTCTTCATATCATAAAAAAAGGAGTCTTGATAACTCCAGAACATTCATTGCAAAGCATAACTTAACGCGGCAACAAAGGTAGCGTTTTGTCCGACTTAGGCCAAATGCAAAAGGGCCTTTTCGACGCATTTTTCGCGCCTTGCTACGCGATTTTGGAATGTGACAGATGGCAAAAAACGGCCTCCCAGCGGCTCATTTCACGGCCGATGCAAGCCTTACCGCAACGAACAGAAAAGGGCGACCCGAATCGGATCGCCCCCACACATGAACAGTGTAACTAACATTCCCTTATTCAATTATGAAAACCGCCTAAAACCACTCTTGCGGCGTATCTTTCGTCTGATTCGTCACGACCTTCCAACTTAAATCCAATCATCATAGCCGATTCCACGGGTTCGAGCTGTAACTCGATGGTGGATGCGAGCTCCGCGACATTGCTGGTCGTGACGAGCATACTTGAAGTGTCAACCTTGTTGTCGGCAAGGACTGTGGCCACCATGGCCGCATCCGTATCTGTCAGAGAAGTCTCTGCAACGACAACGACCTCGAAGGTCCTTTCCTCCCGATTGTTCTCATAAAAGAGGTTGTCTTCTTCATTGCAGGCGACCCATGCTCCCATCACTGTCGCCATGCAGACCGTGAATTTGAGAAAGCGTTTCATAAAACAGATACATTTAGAACATTTGACATTTGGGTGTTTCTTTTCTCTCCAATCCGATTGGCCTTCGGATTGTCTTTTTCTCTTTGCGCAGCAAAAGTACAACCAATAAAATTGTTGTCCAAATATTTTTCAAAAAAAATTAAAATTTACGATAAATTTTCTCGATATTGGCCAACAAAACTCGTTATTCCAATAACAAACCGCAAATAATTGCACAAGTTGCACATAATTTCATTTCTTTGTAACAAAATTCTGCCCTTATTAAATAGTGAGAATCAATCATCGGAAATCGGACAAGAACAGACAAAATGCGAAGATATACGGAGCAGCATAGTCGCGTAACACATCAACAGATTTGCACAAACATTGCACAAACATGCAGTTCACGGCAATTGACTGACGGATAAGCATCGGCCACGACAGCCGACGCATCGGACACCCGACACGGCCCACGACGAGCCATCGGCCACAACAAAGCGACGGCGGTTTGCCCACACCGATTTTCAATTCAAACCTCTTCGAGACCGATTGGGCACCGTTTGAAAAAGGATTTCAAAAAAAATTGGCCGTTCCCCCAAAAAGCAGTACCTTTGGCGCGCTAATTCAAAGAACAATGCAAAACAACTTCATTTCCGTGTCCGACCTTTCGAAGGAAGACATCTTGAGTCTTCTGTTGGACGCAGCCAAGTTCGAAGCCAATCCCAACCAACGACTACTGGAGGGCAAAGTGGTCGCCACCCTGTTTTTCGAGCCATCGACCCGCACCCGCCTCAGTTTCGAGACGGCAGCGAACCGTCTGGGTGCCCGCGTCATCGGCTTCAGCGATCCGAACTCATCATCGACCAGCAAGGGCGAGACGCTCAAGGACACCATCAAGATGGTATCGAACTACGCCGACGTGATTGTGATGCGCCACTATCTGGAGGGTGCAGCCCGCTACGCGAGCGAAGTGACCGACGTGCCGATCATCAATGCCGGCGACGGAGCGAACCAGCATCCATCGCAGACGATGCTCGACCTCTACAGCATCTGGAAGACGCAGGGCACGCTCGACAACATCGACATCACGATGGTGGGCGACCTGAAGTACGGCCGCACGGTGCACAGTCTGGTGCAGGCCCTCAGCTTCTTCAACCCGAAGTTTCACTTCATCGCACCCGACCTGCTGCGTATGCCGCTCGGCTACCGCGACTTCTGCAAGCGCCACAACCTGGCCTACGACGAGCAGGAGAAATTTGACGAAGAGGCCATCAACCGCACCGACATCCTCTACATGACCCGCATCCAGCGCGAACGCTTCAGCGACCTGCGCGAATATGAGCAGGTGAAGAACATCTACTGTCTGCACAAAGCGATGCTCGACCATGCCAAGCCGAACCTGCGTGTGCTGCATCCGCTGCCACGCGTCAACGAGATTGCCTACGACGTCGATGAGAGCGACAAGGCTTACTACTTCCAACAGGCCCAGAACGGACTCTACACCCGCGAGGCCATCATTTGTCGAATGCTTAACATCCAACTTTAATCATGGCAAAGACAGAACTTGAAGTTTCGGCCATCGCCAACGGAACGGTGATCGACCACATACCGGCAGAGGTGACGTTCAAGATTGTTCAGATCCTCGACCTATACAGCCATCCGGGCGCCATCACAATCGGCACGAACCTCGAAAGCAAGACGCTGGGCAAGAAGGGCATCATCAAGATTGCCGACCGCTACCTGACCGACGAAGAAATCGGCCGACTGAGCGTCGTTGCCCCGAATGTAACCCTGAACATCATCAAGGACTACCAAATCATCGAAAAGAAATACGTCCGATACCCCAAACTGATTGTCGGCGTTGTGAAATGCTCCAACCCGAAGTGCGTCACCAACCACCAGCCCATCGCAACGAAGATGGAGGTGTTCGACGAGAAACTGAAGTCGCTCCGCTGCGTGTATTGCGAAAGAGTGATGCAACAGGACGAAATCGAGCTGCTTTAATATTCTCTCGCAGAGTGTAAGTAAGTGTAAATGAGTTTTGATTTTGATTGAATTATCCAGATGGACACTCCATTCCACTCCTTTACACTCTGCGAGAAACAAAAGACTCCGCGAGGAACGAAAATTTAGAACCAGTAAGTAAATATCAACTCACATTATTGAATGACTTTTGAAGAACTGGGCGTGATGCCCGAACTGCTGCGTGCCATCGAAGAATTGGGCTACGAGCAACCGATGCCAATCCAGGCCGAAACAATTCCCGTGATTCTGCAACAGGGACGCGACCTGGTCGGTCTGGCTCAGACAGGCACAGGCAAGACTGCCGCTTTCGGCCTGCCGTTGTTGCAGAGCGTGGACATTGTCCCCGTGTATAGCGAATATCAGATCAAGAAAGACCGCAAGACCGGCAAATGGCTCGACCCAGAAGACGCGCCACAGCCACAGGCACTCATTCTGGCCCCGACACGCGAACTTTGTCTGCAAATAGCTTCCGACCTACAGGACTACGCGAAATATCTGCGCGGCATTGCCATCCTGCCAGTATATGGCGGCTCAAGCATCAGCAGCCAAATCGGACAGCTGAAACGCGGCGTTCACGTAGTGGTGGCCACACCAGGCCGACTCATCGACCTCATCGAACGCGGCGCCTGCCGTCTGGACAACGTGAAGACCCTTGTGATGGACGAGGCCGACGAAATGCTCTCGATGGGATTCCAAGACGACATCGAGACCATCCTGCAAAAGGTTCCGACCGAGCACCGCACGATGCTTTTCAGCGCGACGATGCCGAAACAGATTGCAGCCATCGCAAAGAAATACATGACCGACCCTATCGAAATCACGATAGGCAACAAGAACGAAGGTTCGGCCAACGTGAGCCACGTCTATTATTTCGTCCACGCCAAAGACAAGTACGCCGCACTGAAGCGCATTGTCGATTACTATCCGAACATCTACGGCATCATATTCTGCCGCACCAAGGCCGAAACGCAGGAAATCGCCAAAAATCTGATGGACGAGGGCTACAATGCCGATGCACTGCACGGCGACCTCAGCCAGGAACAGCGCGACATGGTGATGCACAAGTTCCGCACCCGCCACCTGCAACTGCTTGTGGCCACCGACGTAGCAGCACGCGGTCTGGATGTTGACGACCTAACCCACGTAATCAACTACGGCCTGCCCGACGACGTGGAGGTCTATACGCACCGCTCCGGACGCACGGGACGTGCCGGCAAGAAGGGCATCTCGATTGCTATCGTCCACGTCAAGGAACGCCGCCGCCTGAACGACATCGAACGCATCATCGGCAAGAAATTCGAGAAGGGGCAGGTGCCGACAACCGAAAAAATCATCGAAAAACAGCTCTTCGGACTGGCCGACCGACTTGAAAAGGTTGAGGTCAAGGAGGACGAAATCGCACAATTCCTCGAACCCGTGGCCAAGAAATTGGGTTGGCTGTCGAACGAAGACCTGCTGAAGCGCATCGTCTCGCTCGAATTCAACCGAATGTTGGAGTTCTACAAGGGGTCGGAAAACCTCGACATTCCCGAGGAGCGTCCGAAGCGCGAAAAGCCGAACCGTGGCGAGGCACGCAACTCGTCATACGCCCGCGAATACAAAGGCAGCGACACGCAGGCCGAGCCGGGCTACTCGCGACTCTTCATCAACCTTGGCAAGCGCGACGGCATCTTCCCGAAACAGCTCATCGGCCTGATGAACAGCCTGGTACACCACCGCATCGAAATGGGCCGCATCGACCTGCTGACCAACTTCAGCTATTTTGAAGTGCCGGAAAAAGATGCTCGCTTCGTCATCAAAGACATGACCGGAGCCGATTGGCGAGGCCGACAGGTTTCGGTACAGATGGCCGATGCAGCACGTCCGGACGGCAGCGACAAGCCGCTACGCGAAAAAAAGTTCGGAAAACCGAGATTAAAAGACAGAGGCAAAGATTATGACAACGAAAAAAATCGCAGGAATTATGATGGCAACCGCTATTTTGGCGAGCGCATGCAGCACAAACCCCGAAAAGGCCACCGTGAAAGCAAGTGACTGGAGCGTTGACCGTTTCGCCGACATCGAGGTGCTCCGCTACGAAGTGCCCGGATTCGAGCAACTCAGCCTCCAGCAGAAGACGCTGGTCTATTATCTGACCGAGGCAGCGCTGTGGGGCCGCGACATTCTATGGGACCAGAACTGCAAGTACAACCTATCCATCCGCAAGGTGTGCGAAGCCGTCTATCAGAACTATAAGGGCGACAAGAACGATGGCCAATGGAAAGCCTTCGAGCAGTACATGAAGCAGATTTGGTTCGCCAACGGCATCCATCACCACTACAGCAACGCCAAGTTCAAACCGGGCTTCACGCAGGAGTGGTTTGTTGCCCAAGCCGAGACATTGGCCAATGAAAAGCCCAACGACGATGTGCTGCGTGCCATGTTCGACTCGACCTACCTGACCATCAAGGTCAATCAGGCCGACGGCGTCGATCTGATTACGACATCGGCCGGCAACTTCTATGGCGAGGGCGTGACGCAGGCCGAAGTGGAGAAATTCTACGCCGACAAGAAAGCGGCATTGGCCAAGAAACTGGGCGACCGCATCCCGATGCTGGGCCTCAATTCTCGTCTTGAAAAAGACGAGAACGGCCAGCTCACTGAGAACGTCTGGTGCGAGGGCGGCATGTACGGCAAGACCATCGGCCACATTGTTGAAAACCTCGAAAAGGCCGCACAATATGCTGAAAATGACCAGCAGCGCATCGTCATCGAATCGCTCATAAAATACTACCGTTCGGGCGACCTGAAGGATTTCGACACCTACAGCATCGAGTGGGTCAAGGACTTGGCCAGCAAGGTCGATTTCATCAACGGATTCATCGAAAGCTACAGCGACCCGTTGGGAATGCGCGGTTCGTGGGAGGGCATGGTCAACTTCAAGGACAGCGCCAACACCGCCCGCACGGAGATCGTTTCGGCCAATGCCCAGTGGTTCGAAGACCACTCGCCCATCGACGACCGTTTCCGCAAGCCTGTCGTGAAAGGCGTCACGGCCAAGGTCATCACCGCAGCCATTCTGGCCGGCGACAGTTATCCGGCAACGCCCATCGGCATCAACCTGCCCAATTCGAACTGGATCCGCGCCGAACATGGATCCAAGTCGGTCAGCATCGACAACATCACCGCCGCCTATGACGCTGCAGCAGCCGGCAACGGTTTCCGCGAGGAGTTCATGTGGAGCGACGAAGAGGTGCAACGCGCGAAGAAATATGCGCACTACGTGGATAACATCCACACCGACCTGCACGAATGTCTGGGTCACGGCAGCGGCCGACTACTGCCCGGCACCGACCCCGATGCACTCAAGGCCTACGGCAGCACGCTCGAAGAGGCCCGCGCAGACATCTTTGCCCTCTATTATATGGCCGATGAGAAGCTCGTCGGACTTGGCATCATGCCCGACATGGAGGCATACAAGGCCGGATATTACCAGCAGATGATGAACGGCCTGATGACGCAGCTCGTCCGCATCCTGCCGGGCGACAACCTCGAGGAGGCACACATGCGCAACCGTGCCCTAATTGCCTACTGGACCCTGGAACGTGCGCAGAAGGACAATCCATCGGCCCCAGCCCTCGAAATCGTCAAACGCGACGGCAAGAGCTACGTGCGCATCAACGACTACGCGAAATTGCGTCAGTATTTCGGCGAACTGCTGGGCGAACTGCAGCGTATCAAGAGCGAAGGCGACTACGAGGCCGGACGCAACTTGGTCGAGACCTACGGCGTGAAGGTTGACCCGACACTGCATACCGAGGTCTTGGAGCGCTACAAGAAGTTGGACATCGCGCCCTACAAGGGATTCGTCAACCCACGCTACGAAGCCGTCAAGGATGCTCAGGGCAACATCACAGACGTGAAAATCATCTACAACAGCGAGAGCTACGTCGAACAAATGTTGCGCTATGGACGCGAATACGCTATTGGTGAGTAAGGCGCACGCCGAATTCCGCAAGCTGCGCAATGGCGAAGTTGGCGACAACCTCCGCGCACAAGGCGTCGAATACAAGACCATCTGGGGGCTGGAAAGTTACCGTCTGAAAGAGATTGCGGCAATCTTTTTGGCCGATGAGACCCTCTCGGTCGATGCGCTACGCGACCTGGCATCGGCATTGTGGGCGGAAGACGTGCGCGAGTCGAAGATGTTGGCCACACGCCTCTACCCCACGGACGCGATGGATGAGTCACTGGCCGACGAATGGGCATCGGCCATCCAATACACCGAACTCGCCGATCAGGCCTGCATGAACCTGTTTTCGCGCTGCCAGAACGCTGCGGAATGGGTTGCAAAATGGATTGAAGAGCCATCGGACATGAAACGATACATAGCGCTGCAACTTGCCATGAGGCTCGATCTGACCAACTACGCGGATTTGGCCGATGCCATTGCACGCGACAGCTCCGAACCGCTCTGGCTGCGCACGGCCGCACACCGCGCCGCAACGACACTCACCTGCGAATGAAGAAACACGAAGAGACACAGCAACGGCGCGACAAGATAGTGCGCAACCTGAAGGTCAAACCCGAGCTGGGGCAAGGGCTCCGGCAGGCGCAAGACATTCTGAACGACTATCTGAAGGAGCGCGGCATGAACCAGACACCCGAACGCAGCTACATCCTTTGGGTGATTTACCACTTGGACGTACCGTTCGATGTCGATTCGCTGCACAAACTGGTGTGCGAAGAGAAGGCAATGATTTGTCGCGTAACGGTTTACAACAACCTGCTGCTCTTCGTCGAAGCCGGCATCGTGGCCAGATTCCAGCCGTTCGTCAACGGTTCGCAATTCTTCGAGAAGTGCATCGGACAAAAACCGCACGGCTATCAGGTGTGCCGACGATGCGGAGCCATCAAAGTGCTGCAAATGAGCGACATCATCGAGCCGATAAGCAATCAGGTGGCAAGCAGTTTCCACACGTCGCAAGTGTGCATGTACGTGCTCGGACTGTGCAACAGCTGTTTCAAGGAGGAACGTCACGACGTGCGATTGCGCCAGATGGCCATGAAACTGGAACGCGAAAAACGTGCGAAGGACAGGCAGCAGAAGAGCGAAGTGCGCCGTCGCAAGCGTTACACATCGATCAAGGACGTGAAACTCGACCAAGAGTTGCAGGCACTGAAAGAGAAAAAGAACAAAAAATAATTTAACCTAAAAACAAAAATATGGCAAAAGTAGATGTGCTGCTCGGCCTCCAATGGGGCGACGAGGGCAAAGGCAAAGTGGTGGACGTACTGACCCCACGCTATGACATTGTAACACGTTTTCAGGGCGGCCCGAACGCGGGTCACACGCTTGAGTTCGACGGACAGAAATATGTGCTCCGCAGCATTCCGTCGGGCATTTTCCAGGGCGGCAAGGTGAACATCATCGGCAACGGCGTCGTGCTCGACCCGCTCCTCTTCATGAAGGAGGCTCTCGAACTGGCACAGAGCGGCCACGACCTCACCCAGCGACTCTTCATCTCGAAGAAGGCTCACCTCATCCTGCCAACGCACCGCTTGTTGGACAAGGCCAATGAAGCAGCCAAGGGCAAGGCCAAGATCGGCACAACCGGCAAGGGCATCGGCCCGACCTACACCGACAAGATCAGCCGCAACGGCCTGCGCGTGGGCGACATCCTCGACAACTTCGATGCCAAATATGCAGCAGCCAAGCAGCGTCACATCGAGATGATTGAGAGTCTCAACGCGCTGGCTCTCAAGAAGGGCGGCGAGGCAGTTCCGTTCGACGGACTTGACGAACTCGAAAAGGAATGGATGCAGGGCGTCGAATACCTGAAGAAATTCAAGTTCATCGACAGCGAACACGTCATCAACAATATGCTCAAAGATGGCAAGAGCCTGCTCTGCGAGGGCGCTCAAGGCTCGTTGCTCGACGTCGATTTCGGTTCATATCCGTTTGTCACATCGTCCAACACCGTATGTGCCGGAGCCTGCACCGGACTTGGCATCGCACCGAACAAAATCGGCGAAGTGTTCGGCATCTTCAAGGCATACTGCACACGCGTCGGCTCAGGTCCATTCCCGACAGAGCTGTTCGACGAGACCGGTGCGAAGATCCGCGCCATCGGCCATGAATATGGCGCTGTGACAGGCCGCGAGCGTCGTTGCGGCTGGATTGACCTCGTTGCATTGCGCTACACCATCATGCTCAACGGCGTTACCCAGCTCATCATGATGAAGAGCGACGTGCTCGACACGTTCCCGACCATCAAGGCCTGCACATCGTACAAGGTGAACGGCGTGGAGACCCGCGAATTCCCGTTCAGCATCGACGAGGGCATCGAGCCACAGTACGTCGAACTGCCGGGTTGGAACTGCGACCTCTCGAAGTGCAAGAGCGAGGCCGACTTCCCGAAGGAATTCAAGGACTACATCGCATTCCTGGAGAAGGAACTGGAAACTCCGATCACCATTCTGAGCGTCGGACCAGACCGCGATCAGACAATCTGCAGATAAATCTGCAAGTTATTAGTTATCAGATAGTAGTTATTACCTTTCCGACTCAGAATTGGAGCAACCTAATAACTACTAACTTATAACTATTAACTTGAAAAAATTTTTTTCATTTTGGACTTTAACGTTATTCTGATGACGATGGGGATGCTTTTCCTCATCGTCATTGCAGGATATATAGGCGGAAAGACTCACATAATGACACAGCCGCTCAGCAAAGGACTGTCGGGACTGATAGTCACGATGACCTGTCCGGCGCTGATATTGGCCTCAACTATGGGCGACACGATGCCCGACCGCTCACTTATCCTGCCGCTGCTGCTGATAGGCACAATAACCTACGTCATACTGCTGTTCATCGCGACCCATCTGCCGAAACTGATGGGCATCAAGAGGGACGAGCAGGGACTGTTCAGCTTCATGCTGGCCTATGGCAACGTAGGCTTCATCGGCTACCCCGTCGTGGCATCGATTTTCGGACCGGAAGCGGTCTTCTACGCCTCGGTATTGAACGTACCGAACACGATTACCGTGTTCATCTGGGGCGCGCAATTCATTGCAGGCAGAGAGGCCATCGGCAGCATCTGGAAGCAGCTCTATTCGCCCGGACTGATAGGCACCTATCTCTCAATCCTTGTGGTTGCATTGCAATGGCACGCGCCGGAAATCGTGTCGCGGCCGCTGACGCTCATCGGCAACATCACGGTGCCGGGTTCACTGCTCATCATCGGCTATTCGATTTCGCAGATTCCGGCCAAACACATGGCTGGCGGACGTGACGTTTTCCTGATGGCACCGCTGCGTCTGCTGATTCTGCCGCTCATCGTTTTCGGTGCATTCCAGGCAATCAATCTCATCCCCGGAGTGCATTTCAACGAGACATCAATCGCAATCAACACGCTCCTGATCGCAATGCCCGTTGCATCGTTCGGAACCATCTTCTGTCTGAAGTACGGAAAGGACGAAACGGTGATGGCCCAAGGCACTTTCCTGACCACATTTTTAGCTTTGTTGTCCATTCCGCTAATGGCTTGGATTATACTATAAAACAACAAACTATTGACATTTTCAGTGCCCATTTGCGCAATTTTCAAGAAAAATTGAAAGCAAATGGGTTCTTTTTGTGCCACACTATAGTTTTTGCACTATTTTTTTCTTATTTTTGTCGCGATAAATAGACTGCGTCATTTTGGCACAAAAACAACGATGCAAGCACGCCAATGCGACATTCAATCGACGACGGCCGACAGCATCGGAAAAACGGTCAAAGTTGCACGCCAAGACAGAAAAACGGCATCGGCCAAGACCAAAGTTAAACTTTACGGAAGAAACAGCATCCAAACCGAAAAAGTTTCTCTCCTGACGAACGACCGAAAGACGTACCAAAACAACGGAAAACTTGCAGAATGAAGACATCTGCCCCATCGGACTCAAATCCAAGATCAGCCAACAGTCACTACGCGAACGCGAAAACGACGTAGCGGCCAAATAATGTTTAACCACCACAAAAACAATCAACAAAACAAAAAAACGAAAAAAATCCATAAAAAATTCACTAACTCTTAACACTTCAACGAGATGAAAAGAATCAAATCCATCGGAAAAGGACTTGCCCTATTCCTGCTTGCAACGGCAGGAGCAGGTTTGCCCGTGTCTGTGATGGCCGAGACTGCGGTTTGGGACGGCTCGATGGTCCGTCTGACGCAAGGCTCGGGAACCGTCGAGGATCCGTTCTTGATCAACACGGCCGAAGAAATGGCCTACTTGCTCCAGAACTACGACTACAACATGGGTATCTACAACCGCAAGTATTACAGGTTGACCCGCGACCTGGACATGAAGAGTACGCAGTGGACCTTCGGCTCAGCCACCCACGACCGCAGAAGCTTCCGTGCCCACTTCGACGGCGGCGGCCACAAGATTTCAAACATCGAAATCAGCTTGCAGGACTCGCCACGAGAGGTTCACTACGGTCTCTTCCCACAGTTGGGCGGCGACCCAGAGTTTGAATCGGTAATCGAGAACCTTGAGGTCGAGAACATCCACTTTGTGCGCAGCACCGGCGCAGCCAACGGCACCTACGACTGGCGTATCGGCGGACTGGTCGGCCAGATGTATGCACATTCACGCATCAGCAACTGCATCGTGCACGGATTCCAGCTGACCGACTATGCAGAAGACGTCACCATGCGTACGAAATCGCGCATTTCGGCCAACCCGCTCATCGGCGAAATCCAGCACCAGTTCGGCGACACCGCACACTTCCACCGCGAGCGCGGCATCGTGCTTGAGACCTGCTACGGACGCGGCACGGCCGACCTCAGCCACTTCCACGGCGTAGAGGGACAGGTGTTCACGACCGACATCCAGGGCAAGAAGCAGCTTGACGGCTTCAGCTACAACGGCTACGTCTGGTATGCACTCGGCGAAGATGACTGCTCGTTCTCGATGACCTCGGTCGATGTTACCCCTGCAATGGGCGGCACCGAGTTCCAGTACGAAGGCTACTTCACTCGTCAGCGCGGCCACACCTACACCTACCGCTGGATTCTGGATGGCGAACGCATCGGCACCAACACATCGGCCGTTGTGACTGTAGAGCCGAAGCCCTACATCCAGCGACTGGGTCTGACCCTGTTCGACAATGGTCTGGAGGCAGGTTCTGGCGCAATCCTCATCGAGCCTGACAAGTACGACCTTGCCATCGCCATCGACGGACCTGGCGCACGCCGCGGCACACACACCATCGGCGTCAACATGTCAACCGAGAGTGGATTGAACATCGGCGAAAACGACTTCCAGTTCTCATGGCAGGATGTCACCGACAACTACAAGGAGGTCTGCACATCACCGATGTACCGCGAGGCAAAGGAGGGACACACCTACCTCTGTCTGGCAACCCACCGCAACCACGCGTCGGCCAAGTTCTCGATCATCAAGTCGTATTCAAAGCCGATTTACGTCTGCAACCGAGGCATTTCGGAGTATGAGGCATCAACCTACACGACCAACAACAAGACTTACGCTCCGGGACGCGACGAAAACGACGGTCTGACCCCAGCCACCGCAGTAAAGACGCTGAAGCGCGCCTACCAACTGCTCAAATCGGAGGCTGAAGGCGGCAGCATCGGCACAAACGTCATCATCATCATGGGTGCATACGACGACTTCGACTGCACCGAGTTCTACGACAACCGTTGCACAAGCCGCAACCCGAACTACTTCCTTCGCGACAAGCCGGCATTGATCACCGGACGTGCCGACAACTTCCGCAACGGACGTATGCTGATGGCCGGTTTGAGTATCAAACTCCACGCCGACACGCGCTTCGAGCAGATCAACCTGCACGGCACATCGTTCGAAACGACCGAAATTACAGACCAGGCAAAGATCTTCTCTTGCGGCCACAATCTGACGATGGGCTACGGCATCAGCATCAACGGCTACAAGACCATCGACTTCTCGCAGGGCATGCCTGAAGGCATTTTCGTTCCTTCACTCACCATCTACGGTGGCCAGCTGAACAACAACGACCCAGAGTACGTTGCACCAGAGAACACCGTTACGATCCTGTCGGG
Source organism: Bacteroidales bacterium UBA3663 (assembly GCA_002373755.1). Classification (GTDB taxonomy): domain Bacteria; phylum Bacteroidota; class Bacteroidia; order Bacteroidales; family UBA3663; genus Liminaster. The sequence continues at coordinate 33,554 of DFJU01000151.1, forward strand.
CACATACGGTCGTCTCATTGCAGGCGACGGCTACACACTCCAGATGGAGCGCACGGGCAACGTGTCGGGTTCGCCACAGCGTCCAATCCGCACCAAGATTGTCTGCGATGCGGCCAACTATTTTGATCCATACCACAGCCAATATGACGTAGCGCTTATCATCGGCGGACAGGCCGACGGTACGCTCTTCGCCGACACACAGATTGAGGTGAAGGGCAACAGTCGCGTAGGTCGTATCGTAGGTGGCAACATTGCATTCGGTCGTGCCATGCCGGGTCGGCCAGCCGATAGCTTCTTCGGCCAGACCAACGTCATCATCAACGGCGGTTCAACCACCGAAATCATCGGCACGAACTTCGGTCGTTACGGTCACATCCTCTATCCGGACGAGACCGACCACGACTCTTGCGTAACCTACTTCTATGGCCGCACCATCCTCGATGTCAAGAGCGGCATCGTACAGAGCACTCTCTATGGCGGCGGTGCTGCCGACGTGGTCGGTTTCGCCTACGACAGCAAGCATCACACCAACGACCCGCACGTTCCATATTGGAAAGACGGCAAGATTGCATTCGGCACATACGAAGAGGCAAAGGGCCAGCTGCCAATCGTGCAGTTGCGCAACGGAGCACTCGACCTGAGCAAGACCGAAATCTACGTCAACATCAGCGGCGACGCGAAGATTCTCGGTTCAGTCTATGGCGGCAGCCTCTCAAGTAGTGAGCTTCTGCCTACACGTCAGGCCGGCAGCCAATCGGGCTGTATCTTCGGCGACACCCATGTCAACATCACCGGCGGTCGCGTAGAGGGATACGTTTACGGCGGATGCCAGAGCAACCTGACATACTTCGAGAACAGCGACAACAGCGGATTCCCGACCGTCAACGGCAAGAAGGTTGACAAAATGTTCTTCAACCGCATGGCACAGCTCTACGGCAATACCAACATCACCATTACAGGCGGTGTAGTGACCGGTATGGTTTACGGCGGCGGCGAAGGTCCTTACTACCGTCCAGTATCGGAGACCGACCCGACCAACGCAGTTGATCTGTTGGGCACCATCTACGGCAATACCAACGTCACCATCGGCGGCGATGCAAGCATCTACAGCTACATCTTCGGTGCCGGCAACTACGCACACATCCTCCGCACGGGCGACGAAGAAAAGCCGGAGCTTTCGGGCAACACGAACGTGAACATCAAGGGCGGCAACCTCTACGGAGCAGTAATCGGAGCAGGCCACGGCCACCGCGACGAGCACTCGGAGGCAGCAAGCATCTACACCCGCGTTCAAGGCGATGCCAACATCACGGTGACGGGCGGCAAGTTCATCTACTCTGACTACGACGCAATGCAGGATCGCTACGGCATCGGCCGACGCATCTACGGATACATCGGCGGCGGCTTGGCAACAAGTTCCGTGCGTGGCAACACCTACCTGCGTCTGCACACCTCACCATTCACCGAGGAGTTGAAGACCAACCCGAAGGTTTCGGGCGACAATGACCTCATCCTCTGCGCAGGCGGCTACGGCAAAGACTGCGTTGTGACAGGCACATCGAACCTCGAAATCAAATCGGACGTAGAGAACCGCATCGACAAAATTTACGGCGGCGGCATCTACGGCAATGTCGGCAACACCCATATTGATGTCTTCAGCGGTCGCGTAGCGAACATCTACGGCGGATGCCGCTCGGGCAACGTCTTGGGCGAGACCTACATCGTAGTCGGCGTCGAGGGCGACAGCCTCCAGCTGAACAGCGACATTGACATTGAAACCATCTACGGCGGCAACGAAGCATCCGGCTCTGTAGGCGGTAACGATGCCAACAAGGGCACCCACGTCAAGGTGAACGGCGGCTCAGTAATCAACCTCTACGGAGCTGGCGACGGACTTCAGAGCTACAACTCGGGAGTTCCATCGGTTCCACTTCCACACACAAACTCAACCTGGATCAGTGTCTCTGGCACTGATTCAGCTCTTACTTCTATCAACTCTATCTACGGTGGCGGCAACAACGCCACCGTAGGATTTTTCAAACCAGCGGCCAACAACCGACCTGAACTTGGGATGGTTCGCGAAGACCTCTGTCCGAACACCGGCAGCATCCACATCAACATCGGCAACCACGTGCGCATCAACAAACTCGTGATGGGCAGCAACGGAGAGCACTTGTTGGAAAACATTCCATCGTACACGACCGACGGCACCACCTGGCACAAGGGATTTGAGAGCCAGGCCGACTTCGAGACATTCTGCCATTCGGTCGATGTGAGCTGCGTGCCGGTGCTCACGTTCAACAGCGACGGCGAGTTCCATAACGACTATGCTATCGACGACCACCACAACCGCAAGACCGAGTTCAGCACACCCGGCGAAATGGACGCAACCGACATCGAGATCAACAGTTTTTTTGGAGGCGGCAACCGCGGGTCTATGACCAGCGATAGCCTGTACCAATATACCCTGCCTACCGGCGTGTTGATCCGAGACTTAGTGGTAGGCGGCTGCGAAAATTCAATCATCGAATACACTGAAACTGAAGGTCCGAACCGTGGAACCGTGCGCCGGTTGGTGGGTGGCATGAAGCCATACCGCAACGTCGAGGCAGCCATCCATGAACATCGGACACAACTTAACATTTTCTGCCAATTTGCGCCTTTGCAGGCCGGCACCGACTCGTTGGGTCGTAGCTGCCACTCGGGGGCGAGAATCTATGGCGGATGCCTGAACGCCGGCGTTTCGGTCGGCACATCGGCCGTCAACCTGCATTCCGACCTCTTGGGTGGCTTCGGTGCAGACGACCCGAAAATCCTCGTAAGCGTTGCAAATGAGTGGACGAGCGACGGAGGCCAGATCTATGGCGGAGGGAAGGGAGAAAACACAGAATCAATCGGAAACACACACGTGAATTTGAAAGGTGCCGTCTTCAACGGGCAGAAATGTGTGCCGAACGTCATGCACGCCTTCGGTGGCGGCATGTCGGGCAATGTAGTTGGCCGGAGCAACGTCTATTGCGACTTCCAGTGCCCCATTGCCGAGCCTATGGATGCCGTCTTCCACAGCGTGTGGGGAAACGTGTATGGAGGCGGACACCTCGGGAACATCGTCAACCACAGCCGCCTGATACCAGACGTGCAGGAACCGAGAAAAAAAGGTTCGCACGTGCGCGTGTGGAGCGGACAGATCAACCGCGTGTTCGGCGGTTCGCGTCTGGGCAACATCGAAGGAGCCTGCATGGTTGACATCAACGACATGGCCGAGAACCACTTCCACACCATCATCCGTCAGGTGTATGGCGGCAACGACCTGAGTGGAACCGTCGGCCGAGGCAAAATCCCCGGATTGGTTGCAGGCAACGACTCCGTATCGACCAACACCTATGTCATTGTGCGCGAACAGAAGAAAAAGGATGGAAAATACTACGGCTTCCCGCTTATTGCCGAGGTCTATGGCGGCGGTAACGGCGAATATGGCACCCACATGCCGGGAAAAATCACCTACACCGGCGGAACCGTTCCGACCTACGACAATCAGGAAGTTGACCTGACCGGACTGGAATTTCCGAACGTCGATTCGACCTACGTCGAAGTGCGCGGCGGCACAATCTGGTATCTGTACGGCGGCGCAAACAGCAGCTACGTGACTGAAGGCTCGGTCATAAAGATTGACTACAATGACGAGAACGCCGATGTGCGATGCCGCTTCGACGGCAAAGTGTCGAAAGGCTGCTACGCGCGCGGAAAATATATGTACAACGCGATGAGTGCCGACGGCGGAGCCATCGTGAACGACACATTAGTGCGCGCCGAACACAACATCGTCAGCGTCTTCGGAGGCAGCCGAAAGGCTCCGCTCGTCAACCAGCCGACATGGCTGCTCGGACAGGCAAAAATCCACAACGTCTATGGCGGCTGCAACCTCGGCAACGTCTATTACTATCGCGGCAACAAGACGAGCGACGAGCCATCGGACGAACTTGGCTATGCGCCATCGGACAATGCCATCGACCAGCTTGCCGACACGGTTGGCGATATCGAATCCGACACCATCATCGAATCCGACACGACCGTAATCAGCACACCGCACCTCGGACTCACATTGGAGCTGAACCATCCGAAACTGCACATCGACAACGTCTTTGGCGGATGCCGTCTGGGCAACGTGATGGCCTGCAACATCTACAGGGACGAGAATGGCGACATCCACACGCTGCCAATCAAGCTGAAGGACTACGAATACGGCACGTCGATACACATCTCCGACGGCACATACGGCCACGTCTTCGGCGGCAACGACATCTCCGGCTCGGTGTTGAGCGGCACTCGCATCCAGATTGAGGGCGGCAAAGTGGGCGAAGTCTATGGCGCAGGCAACGGCGAATATGTCTATCAGGTGACCGACGAAGTCGAGCAAGTGCAGGCCGTGTTCGACAAGAAGTTGCAGCAATACGTCTGCCGCATTCCGACCTTCAGTCCGCTGTCAACGCTCACCGACGCACAAAAAATCAAGGAAATCGAGAAGGCACGGCCAAACATCGCCAAGTCGTACATTGAAGTGGCTGGCGGCATCGACGCCAAAACAGGCAAGCGCAAGACAGTCTATATCTCCGACGCGCTCTACGCGGGCGGCAACTGCGCTACCATACTCGACACCGACGGCCAACCGGGCGACATCCGCGTCGATCTGGGCGACTACATCGTCATCAACAACGTCTATCTGGGCAGCAACGGCCAACACCACATCGACACGACGTACATCAACAACCTGAAGCAGTACAACGGCATCGAAAGCATGGCCAAGGTCGAAAATGGACGGACGATGCTTGACTACCACATGGATGCCGTCACGATGCACGGACTGCCACGCGACTTCCAGCTGCGACGCAACTACAACAAATGCTTCATCGGCTCGTTCTACATGGGCGGCGCACGCGGCTCGATTGCGACTCACGGCGAACTGGCACTGACTTTTCCACAGACGATGCACATCTTCAACAAGATTGTGGGCGGCGCCGACCAAGCCCGAATCGAACTTAACGAGCAGGGCAAGAGCATCTGCAGCGAGGGCGGAATCCTGTGGGACGGCATCGGCCGCAAACCCGACATCGAACTCGACGTGCGATGCCCCTTCACCGCATTGGACATGAACATGGACGAGAGCTACGCGACTTCGGACTATCTGACGCACAGCAAAAACCGCGCGGCCGACGACGTCCAAGTCTTCCCCGGCTGCTTCCTGAACGGAAAAGTGGAGGGCGAAGTAAACATCAACGTAAACAACGAATAAAAAACCATAACGATTATGAAACAATACATCAAACCAGCCTTGAAGGGCTACGACATGGCTCCTGTCAGCATACTTGAAGGCAGCACCAAGGTGAAAGCCAGAATCGGCATTTCAACTTTCTTCACCGACGATGACGACTGGAGCACGGACGAAAAAACAGGCGAGAAGAAATACAACTTCTGGGAATAACCCGAACGTAAACAACTAAAAACCTCAAGCGGCAATGCTTGAGGTTTTTCGTGTTTAAACGCCATTTGAACGGCGTTTGAATGATGTTACTACGTGACTTTATGTCCGCGATGCGCCTTATTCGACGCGCTTGATTCGCAACAGCAAGTATGGCAACTGCGGCAGACGCACCGAACGGTTCTTGCGGTCAATCATGCGGTAGTTGTCCTGCGCGACGGCCTCGAAGATGGTGGGGCACGGCGTGATGGTCATGTTCCACGTGTCGATGATTTCGACCTGGAAACGCTCGCCCTCAGCGATTTTCGGATAGGCCGGATTGCGTCCGTTGCGCGTCGGGAGGTCGAAACGCCATTGGTCACTCACCTGCTTGCCCAGATAGACCATATAGTAGCCCGGACCGGCGGCCGACGTGTGCGGATCCCACGACGAATCGGCCAAATACATCGGCTGTGGCAGGTCGTCCAACAGCTGCTTCAGGAACTTCGTGCGCGCCCACATCGTGCCCTGCCACTTGCCGCCCACGGCGAGGAAGTTGTAGCGGAAGCCCAGTCCGTCAACGTCGCCCAGCAGGTAGCACTCGGAGTGGGTGCAATAGGTACCGGCGATGAGTGCCTGATACATACGGAAAAGCTCCTCCTGGCCGCTCAGGTTGCCCCAGCGCACATCCAGGTCGCCCTCGTAGAGCACCTCGTCGAACACGACCGGCTTGCGGTAGATGTTGCGCACGATGGCAGCGCGGCCAAAGTCCTCGACGGGAGCCTGATCCTGGATGGAGCAGTGCGTGTAGCGCTCGTCCCAGTAGCTGTAGTATTGCGCCGTGTAGCTGTGTATCGAGACGAGGTGGCGATACGGATCGGCCGCAATGATGGCATCGGTCCACGCATCCCAAGCCTCGGCGGGCTGCTCCTTGACGAGGTCGTATTCATTGGCCAATGACCACCACACGTTGCGCAGGCTCGACATTCGCGCACCCACGTAGCGGCACAGCAAGCGTCCGGCCTCGATGGGCATCGCGCTGAAACCCCATCGGCCGCCATCGTAGGGATGGAAGAGAATCAGGTCCTGCTCGATGCCGATGTCGGCCAATGCGCGCGTACAAGCCTCGACGTGGTCGAAATAACGCGGATTGAGGCGCGTCCAGTCCCACGTGCCGTCGGCCTTGCGCTCGAACGGATATTCGTCGGGCTCGGGATATTTGGGATTGAAATTCTGCGGCAGCAGCAGCGAACGGATCTTGGTGAATCCGCTTTCGGCCAATGACTTGAGCGTCTGCTGCTGCATCGTGAGGCCCGCATCGGCCACGCTGACCGACGGGTCGCTCGAAGCGTGCATCCAGTCGTAGGAGGTCGTTCCGATGGGCCAATAGCGCGTGCCGTCCGCGTAGCAGAAATGCAGTCCTGTGCTATCGACCATGACGGGGCCGTGATTGTTGGCCGATGGTGCTACACAGCGGAACGTGCCGCATTGGCCGTCCAACGCGACGATTTCAGAGCTTGTCGTGTAGGTCCAATCGCCCTCGACCGACGGCATGAAACGCACCTTCCACGCCTCGCCGCCGTCGTAGAATCCGGCAACGGTCATCGTGTCGGCCGATGAGCAGAATGTGGCAGTCAGCCGCACGTCGAATGGGTTTTGTCCACTTGGGACATTGGCCGTAAAAGCCACTTCATAGCATCCCCAACGCTCCACTTCGGCAACCGCAGGAGCCTTGGCCTTGCTCTTGGCGAACATCGGCGTCGTGGAGAGAAAGAGCGAAATAAAGAGAGAAGAAGAGAGAGAAAAAATTTTCATGACGAATTTGTTTTTGGCTCGCAGAGTGTAAGGAAGTGGAAAAGAGTTTTCGATTCTTGGGAAACTCCATTACACTCATTTACACTCTGCGAGAGATAATTACACTTTGCTTTAGAACCCTGCCGGCAACGACAGCAACTGCCACTGCAGGAGTTTGCCGAGGCGGATGTGGCCCTCGCGGCTCGGGTGCAGACGGTCGTAGCGCGAGCGGTCGGGATAACCGTCAGGCTCGGCGAAGTACATACGCTGCTCCGGCTCCAACGGATAGAGGCCCGACAAGGTGAAGACGTCGATGACTGGCATTGACCAATATTCGCCGGCCTGCTTGATGGCGTGGACGTAATCCTCGATGTAGAGGCCCTGACCATTGGCCACATTCTCATCGGGCTGCACGTTGGTCTCGTTGAAATTCGCGTAGCCACGATGCGGCGGCGTCATAAGGATAATCTGCTTGGTCGGATAGCGGTGGCGCAACATCGACAGCACCTTGTTGATGCGGCCGCAGAAGGTCGAGTCGCTGATGACAAAGTCGCGGCACTTGCGCTTCACCATCTTGCCGTTGTAGTTGACAACAGTGTCGCGCTCGGTGTAGAACTGGCCCATCGGCGCACCGTGGAAATAGTCGTTCGTGCCGGCCCAGATGATGATGGCATCGAGGTTGTCGCCCTCGGCCTTGATAAGTTCATTGGCCCTGTCGTAAATCTGATGCCACTGGTTGCCGCTGCGGGCATAGACGAGCGGCACGATGCCCAGACTGTCGCGCAGATAGTCGCAGTAGTGGTTGCGCTGGCGGTAACGCGGATCGGTCATCGAATCGCCCAGGAAGCCGACACGCTTGCCGTTCCATTGGCTCGCACGCGGAGCCGGATTGCCCCAAGCCTCCAATCGGTCGTACTCCTCTTTGGTGAGGCGCATGAACGAGCCGTGCTGCGGACCGGTCACACCGACGATGTCCTGCGGGTCGCTGAAGTTGCGCATATTGGCATCGGCCTTACAAATTCTATAATGACGCGGACGTGACGAATATTCGATGTAGGCGATGCGCCAGCCCTCCTCGCCGACAATCTGGAAGGCCGATACGCCCTCGCACTTCTTCTTGCCCTCAAAATTCACGTAGTCGTCCTCGACGGGTTCGCCCCACGGGCCTGTCAGCGCCGGAGCAGTCGCGGTGAAGAGGCCCGGCTTGCCGCCCTCCTTCTTGATCATCATGTGATACTTGCCGTCGGTCGTGAGGTAGTTGATGTCGGCGTCGATGGTCGCGTAGCCCCAGTCGAAGAGCAGCTGCGGCATGGTCAGCCGCGTGAACGACTTGTCGGCATAGCTGTAATACATGCGGTCGTACTTCTCCTCGGCGCGGTTCCACATGCTGTAGTAGATGAAATAGCCGCCCCGCTCGCCCGATGGCCAACGGTAGTCGGCATCCCAGAAAATCTGCGGTGCCCACACGCGGTTGATGGTGCTCCAGTCCTTATACGGGCTTTTGGCCGATGCCCCGTCGCAGAAAATCTCGGCGCCCTTGCGGTAGTCGAACGAGGTGCTCTGCCAGTGCATCAGGTCGTCCGATGTGAGCAGGTCGATGCCGTAGTTGTCCCACGTTTCGAGCTTGCCCAGACGCTTGGTCGCCGCATTGTTCATGTCGGTCGTGACCATCAGGTAGCCGCTTCCGTCGAACTTGCGGCAGATGTAGGCATCGCGCGTGCCGCCCTCGATCTTGGCCATCTCATGGGCCGAGAAGATGCTGTCGCCGTGGAACAGGTCGTGGTAGTTCAGTCCGTCGCGCGACAGGGCGAAGGCGGTCCATTGGCCACGATCACTCATGTGACAATACAGATAGCCGTAGTCGCCCATCTGCAGGTTGCCGGGCACGGCCTTGGGTGTTGTTTTCTTGGCCGACAGCGCACTCACGCCCAACGCGGCCACACACAGGAAAAGTGTTAGTTTTTTCATGTCGATTAAGTTTTTATTTATGCTGTTTATTATTGATTCTCATTGCGGAACAATTTTTCCTCCTGTGCGGAGGGCACTTCATTTCTTGGCTTGACCCAAGAAACGAAGCAAAGAAAGTCAAGCCTTGCGTTTCGCGGCCTGCAACAATGCCGTCTCGCTCGCTTGTAAGCCCAACTCGGCCTATCGGCCTCAAACAAGGCTTACCGCTTCGCAATCCTCGCATTTTTGCGGGCGGCCGCTTCACTATGGCGTTGGCCATGCGAACAAAAAAGACATTCATTGTTTTTTTGCATATTCCAAATATTTTGTCTATCTTTGCTGCGTTGATTCCCACCGTGCCCCTGACTTTGGTCAAGCCGGTGGGTTTAGTTTTTTCCCACCATCCTGATCCTTTCCGAGGTAGCAGTCTGGCTCATTTTCATTGGCCGATGCCCATCACTTCAGAAAAGCGAAAAACACAGCCAGCACGATGCACAGCAGCGAAATGATGTGGTTCCAATGCAGCGGCTCACTCTGGAACACAAGCCGCACGATGCAGATGAAGACGATGAGCGAAATCGACTCCTGCAACACCTTGAGTTGCATTAGGTTATACGGGCCGCCAAGGTCGTGATGGCCGATGCGGTTGGCCGGAACAGCCACACAATATTCGAAGAAAGCCAAGCCCCACGAGAGCAGGATGACGGCAAACAGCGGCCAGTCACGTACCGAAGGATACATCTCACGCAACTTGAAATTACCGTACCACGCGAAGGTCATAAAAATGTTCGATATGACCAACAGAACTACTGTCAAAATACCTCTTGTCATAATAAAATAAGCCCCCTCCCGACCTCCCCGAGGGGGAGGAGATTTTTAGTTACAAATTATTTTTTTCACTCAGGATACACTCCTCCCCTCGGGGAGGCTGGGAGGGGGGCTCTCACAAGTCCCTCCATCGGCTCCTTCAGCACTTGGCCGATGGTCAAATCGTGCATAGCGGCCACGACGGCCAACACCGGCTGCAAGTGATAGGCCACACTGCCGACGAACGATACCGTCTCGCCCGGCTTCGGGTTCAGGCGCATCACGTTGCGGCAGAAGAACGCCTCTACCCCATCGTAGGCCAGCTTTTCGCAATATTTCTGGTCGATGTGACGGCCGATGAATACCGCAAACGATGCCAGATAGCGGTTCGGGAACGGTTGCTGATAGACATGGCCGATGGCGCTCTCGGCCGTAATCACGCCGAAATCATCCTCAAACATACGGCGCGTCCGCTCGGGCATCTGCCCCTTCAGATAGTCGGCCAATACCTGTCGGCCCAACCACGCGCCGCTGCCCTCGTCGCCCAGGATGTAGCCCAGACTCGGCGCGGTCTGCACAGTGCCATCGGCCAAAAAACGCGCCGCCACAGCCCCCGTGCCGAGGATGCAGCAGATGCCGTCGCCCAATGCACGGCACGCGGCCACCACATCGCTCGCAACCTCAATCCGCGTAGTTGGCATGAAGACGCGCCGCAGGGCCTCTTCGACCTGTGCTACGCGACCTGCACTGCACCCAGCGCCATAGAACTGGACGAGGTCGGGATAGCGTTCGCCGGTCTGTTCGACAACGTAGCGCGCGGCGGAGGCGATGTCGTCGGCCGAGGCATAGAGCGGATTCAGCCCCTGTGTCTGCACGGGACGGATGAAGGCAGGCTCATCGGCCACCTTCTCGACCAGACACCATGTGGTTTTGGTGCTGCCACTGTCAGCAATCAATGTTTTCATTCTTAAGGGCTTTTAAGAGGAGTAAAAGGGGAGTGAAAAAGGAGTGAAAGGGACGATACTTGCACTTGCCGCATTTTTAGAGCGAAGCCATTAACATGAGCGAAGCGAATATTATCGCAACCGCAGGTTGCATTTAACACGAAGCGAAGTATCACCTTATCTTCACCTTGAACGACTTCTTGACCGGAACCGATTCGTTGCCGACGGCATCGACCGAAGTGACGACGTAGGTATATTGACGCGAGCGGGTGTAGTCGGCATCGGTGAACGAGGTGTGTGCCGTGCGCAAGAGCAGGTGCGAGCAGTCTGTGACATCGACCTTTTCACCCTTGCGGAACTTATAGACGCAGAAGTAGCGCGGACGCTGCATCGGGTCGTCGGTCACGACATACTGCCACGAGACGCGCAGGCCCTGTTGCGTCATGCCGATGTTGAGGTGCTGCACCTTCTCGGGCGCGACGGCATCGAGCTGCGTGAAGGCGGGCGCAACGGTGGGTTGGCTAAAGGCATCGGCCAAAAGGAAATCGCGCACATGATACTGGTTTTCAACAACCTGATAGGCATACCAGAAGCAGTTGCCGCGGATGTTCTTCCCCTCGGCCGCCTGGTTCAGCTTGTTGGAGAAATGCGAATGCTTGAGGGTGAGGTCGGGGGTCGGCCGATGTTCCTTCGGGTCGTCGAGCGAGCGTTCGATGCTTTGGCCGATGTAGAGGTGGCAGGTGGCGGGCACATGGTCGTTCCACCAGCGGACGAGCGTCGTATAGTCGGCGACAGGATGGCCGATTTCCCAATAGAGCTGCGGAATCACGTAGTCGATCCAGCCGTTGCGTGCCCATTGCAGGATGTCGGCATAGAGGTCGTTGTAGCACTGTGTGCCCTGCGTGGCCGAGCCTTCGGGATAGTCGGCCGAGGCGTTGCGGTAGATGCCGAACGGGCTGATGCCGAAGCGCACCCACGGCTTGATGTCGCGGATGTCGTCGTGCAGCGACTTCATCAGGATGCTCACACTGCGGCGGCGGAAGTTCCCGAGCGCATCGGCATCGGCCATATCGATCTTCATCACCGGGGCGTAGGTCTCGAATGCCTGACGGTCGTCGAACGTCTTGCCGGGCACGGGATAGGGATAGAAATAGTCGTCGATGTGGATGGCGTCAACGTCGTAGCGCGTCACGATGTCCTTCACAACCTCGCGGACGTGCGTGCGGCACTCGGGCAACGCGGGGTTGAGGTAGAGGCGGTCTTCGTAGCGCACGAACCACTCGGGATGCTGGCGGTAGAGGTGGTTGTCGGCCACAACGGTGAACTTGCTCGCCGTCATGCGGTAGGGGTTGATCCAGGCGTGGAACTCCATCTGATGCTGGTGGCACAGCGTGATGAGGTAGGCCAATGGATCCCACAACGGCGTGGGCGCGACACCCTGTTTGCCGGTCAGGAATCGGCTCCAAGGTTCCAGCGCGCTCTGGTAGAAGGCATCGCCCTCGGGCCGCACCTGAAACAGCACGGCGTTGAACCCGGCATCGGCCAACATCTCAATCATCTGCTTCATGTAGGCCTTGCACTCGTCGGGCTTGAGCCGCATGTAACGGTCCTGGAACGCTGTCTGGATCCACGTGCCACGGAATTCGCCTTTCGTCGGTGTTGTGGCCGATGCCGCTCCGAACTTGAGTCGCTTGGCCGACAGGTTTGTGGCCGATGCCATGAGCAGGCCGGCGAGGATGAGATAAAGTATTTTTTTCATTGTTGATGGGTTAGTCTTCACTTTTGCACTTTTGGCAGTGCCCCCTCGATGGTGGCCTTGATTGTATCCAGATTGTGGCCTCCCAGCTGGATCTGTTTGCCTTGCGTATCGTAGATGGCATAAATCGGGATGGTGTTCGACTCGAAATGCGACAAGAGGTAACGGTACTGATCGGCCGTGAGATAGTAGTGGTCGCCTGCGATGTCGGCAATCAACTCCTGCCATATTGGCAACGACGACGATGGCGAGGCGAGATAGACAAACTGCACAGGCTTGCCCGTCAGCTCCTCCTTCATCGGCTTCATGGCCTTATGGCCGATACGACACGGGGCGCACCACGTTTCCCACATATCAAGGAACACCACCTTGCCCCTATATCGGTCAAGAATCGTCTGGAGGATTTTTTCCGGCCTGACATTGTCGAATTTCCCATAGAAGACGTGTTCCGTTTTGGCCAATGCCGCAGCGCTACGTTGTTTTTCGGCCTCAAATTCGCTGATGACGGCCTTACATTCCTCACTTCGCGGTGCAGGAACGGCCTCGCCCTGATTTTTGCCGACGATGATTTTCTGGGTGCGCAACAGGTCGCAGAGGAATGGACTTTTCCCTTGGGATTTCTTTTCGAAAATTTTATAATGTTGCTGCCAGAACAATTGGCTGCATGGTGCGCCCGCCTTGTTCAGATATTGATAAGTGTAATCGTCCGGCATAGTGCGGATCAGCATCTTCCCATAGGCAGACAAAAGACTGTCCTTCTGCTCTGCGCTATTGATAGTCACGCGGTTGATGTCCAACATCGAGAACAGATATTTGTAGGGGAACTGGCTTATCCACTCCAGATAATCGGCCTCGGCCTCCATGCAAAGCATTTCTTTTGCGGCCGATGTGTAGTCCGACGCCATGACATCGGCCACGCGCTTGTCGAAAGTCGCCTTCATGACTGCGGGTCGCTTTTCCGGCGCAGGGCATTGGTCAATGTCGTCACACAACTGCGCGAGCCGCTTCTGTTTCGCATCGAAGTCGTAGTCCGCCAGAAGGTCGCGGTTGGTCTTGGCCATAAAGCCATCGAAAGCGAGGTACGGCCGCCCTTTGTCGGCGCGCATCAGGATGGAGGTTTCCTGGCCTGGCGACAGGAGAATATTTGTGCCGAGCAGACCGCTGAAGAATATGCAGACCTCGCGCGTCATCCAAAGCGGGATTTCGACCGTGAGTGTGCCGTCGTCGGCCAATGGGAACTCTTTTTCGAAAGGCTGCGGCCGACCCAAAGGCGTGAAACCGAACACGAAAAGCGTCATCTTCATTTCCGGCTTGTAGTCCAGCATCCGGACACGCAGCGTGGCCACACCTTTGTTGATTTTGGCTGCGGGCAATGTCTCATCGGCGGCATACTGCACATTGCGCCATTCTGCCGGCCAGTCGGTCTTGTCAATCTCGCAGACGACCGAATCCTCCGACGCGGCTGCGTCATTGGCCGACGGAGTTTCCTGTTTTTGGTTCTGCCCGCACGAAACGAGTGCCGCAACGAGCGAGATTGTCGCAAAAAATCCATGTGTTTTCATATAGTTTTTATAGTTTTGGCTATATGGTTGCTATTGTTTCTCCTGTGCGGAGGGCACTTCTGAACTCTCGCTAAAGCTCGTATTCTCCTGTGCGGAGGGCATTTACTTTCTTGGCTTGACCCAAGAAAGTAAACAAAGAAAGTCAAGCCTTACGTTGCGCGGACGGTGAAATCCGGGCTTCAGTTGAAAGTAAGCACAACTCGGCTGCGCCTCAAACAGTGCTTACTTTCTGCCTGCCGCTCCCGATTTCTCTGTCGGCCGCTCCACTATGGCAGTCACCAACCGCCGATTCGAGGACATGTGCCATTTGCCTTAATAAAAAAATCATCGAGCAAGGAACTGTCCACATTTGGTATATACTCCCCCTCCCTATCAACGGGAGGGGGCATGGGGGGTGGGTCTGGTGGTTGCTCAGAACAATCCGAACAGTGCCGAATCGATCTTGTCGGTAATCGAGCGGAAGTCGAGCGGATTATGTTCGAAGTCGAGCGGATCCTTGTCGATGATCAGCATGCGGCCATGATATTTGTTGGCGATGAAATCCTCGTAGCGTTCGTTCAAGCCTTGCAGATAGTCGATGCTGATGCTCTGTTCGTAGTCGCGGCCGCGTCGCTGGATGTTGCTGAAAAGGTGGGGCAACGAGGCGCGCAGATAAATCATCAGGTCGGGTTCGGGCACAAGTCCCATCATCTGCTCGAACAGTGCCATGAAGGTTTCGTAGTCGCGCCGCGAGAGGTTGCCCTGCGCGTAGTTGTTGGCCACAAACACATAGACGCCCTCGTAGATTGTGCGGTCCTGGATCACATCGTGGCCGCATCGGGCGATGTCGAGCAAATCCTCGAAACGGTGTTTCAGGAAATAGACCTCCAGATTGAACGACCAGCGCAAAATATCCGCGTAGTAGTCCTCCAGATATGGATTGTCGGCCACAGCTTCGAACTTTGGTTCCCAGCCGTAGTGCTTGGCCAACATGCGCGTGAGCGTCGATTTGCCGGAGCCGATATTGCCTGCGATTGCGATGTGCATTGTGTTTAAAGGCTTTTAAGGGGAGTAAAAGGGCATTGTAGAGACGTTTCACGAAACGTCTCGGGAGTGAAAAGGTCGATACTTGAGTTTCGGCCAATGATTTTCACTCGCGTAGTTCATTCAAGGCCGATTTCTATCGTCATTTTCTCGTTGGCCAACACCGTATTGGGGAACAGCGAACGGGCCTCGTCGAGCAACGGCTGTTCCGATTCGGCGGTGAGGAACTGCGCGGAGAAGTGGCCGAGCACCAATTTGCCGACGTGGGCTTTCTGCGCTATCTGCGCCGCCTGTAATGCCGTGCTGTGGCCGCGCTGACGCGCCTTGGCAAGTTCGTCGTGCGTGTAGGTCGCCTCGTGGTAGAGCACGTCTGCACCCTCGATGATGGGCACGACGCTCTCGGCGTAGATGGTGTCGCTGCAATAGGCGTATTTGCGGCCGCGTTCGCTGGGAGTCGTGAGGAGGTCATTGGCCACAACCTTGCCGCTTTCGGGGTCGGTCCAGTCCATTCCCTTCTTGATGCCCTGATAGTAGGCGACGGGGATGCCCAGCTCTTCGCAACGGTCGGGCAACAGATGCCGGTCGCGCTGCTTCTCTTCGAACAGGAAGCCGCTGCAAGGCACGCGGTGGTGCAGCGGAACGGTGCGGACGATGAGGGCGTGATCCTCGTAGATGATGCTGCTCTGTGTCGTGTCGAACGGCGCAAATCGCACCTCCATGCTCAGGTCCGGGCAGAAGAACTTGAACAGCGGGCTGAAGATCCGCTCCGTGTCAGCCGGCCCGTGAATGACGACCTCGCCGGTGCGTTGGCCCAGACCGAGCGTCGAAATCAGACCAGTCAGGCCGAGACAGTGGTCGCCGTGCAGGTGGCTCAGGAAGATGTGGCCGATTTTCCCCATCGGCACGCGGCTGCGGCACAGTCCGACCTGAACGCCCTCGCCGCAATCGACCAGAAAGCGGTTGCCGCGGAAATCGACGACCTGGGCCGACGGGCTGTGGCGCAATGTGGGTTTGGCGCTACCGCAACCCAATATCGTGACGTTGAAACAATCCATAGTTTTTTCGTTGAACGATGCCCATCGGCCGCCAGATTCTTGAGCCGGATACGGACAATCGGCCACAAAGATAGTCATTTTTTTTCACGCCCTTTTGCCGGAATCCGTAAAATCTTTTTTTCGTGGATGTCCGACGGAAACGGGAAAAATGTCTATTTTCGCGGGAACTTTCATCGGACAACAAAAAAAACGGACTGAACATGAACAAATTTCTTACGGAATACGTCGAACGGGAAATCCTCCCCAAGTACGACAATTTCGATGCCGGACACAGGCGCGACCATGCTTTGGCCGTCATTGCCGAGGCATTGCGGCTCGCTGCTTTCTATCCGGTTGATGCGGATATGGTCTATGCGGCGGCGGCATATCACGACACGGGGCTGCGGGCCGACCGCAAGACGCATCACATCGAGTCGGGGCGCATTATCCGCGCGGACGGCAACCTGCGGCAGTGGTTTTCCGAGGCACAGATCGAGCAGATAGCGCAGGCGGCCGAAGATCATCGCGCATCGTCCGACCACGAACCGCGTAGCATCTACGGGAAAATCATCGCCGAAGCCGACCGCCAGATTGTGCCCGAAACCGTCATCCGGCGCACCGTGCAATACGGATTGGCGCACTATCCGACACTCAACAAGGAGGAACATTGGGCGAGGACGTGCGAGCACATGGCCGAGAAATACGACGTTGGCGGCTACCTGCAGCTCTGGGTTCCCGAATCGCGCAATGCCGACGGTCTGGCCCGGTTGCGCGAAATCATCCACGACAAGCAACGTCTGCGCGCCTGCTTCGATGCGGCCTACGCGGAATGTATCGGACAAAAGGAGGTCGCCCGCAAAAATTCTGGAAAGGAAAGCTGAAGAATTCGGCCGACTCCCCCCCGCTACGCGACTTTTTCCGCTGGAACAACACCAAACGCATACAGAGACAGCGCTGTATGCGTTTTTTTCGCTACATTTTTCCGCCCGCCTGCCGCAAGTCTCGAAAATTTCAGCTAAATTTACACGATTTTTTTCAGAAACACACAGAAAATGCAAGAAAAAACACCATCCGACTACGGCTTTTTTCGCGTAGCTACCGCCATCCCCACTGTCAAGGTGGCCGATGTCGAATATAACCTGAAACAGCACATCGAGCTCATCCGTCAGGCACATGCCGACGGAGTCCAGCTGCTCGCCTTCCCCGAACTTTCGCTCACGGGCTACACCTGTGCCGACCTTTTCCATCACCAGCCGCTGCTCGAGGCCGCGCGCGAAGCCCTGATGCATCTGGCCGAGGCTACACGCGGCATCGACATGGCCGTCGTGGTGGGTGCGCCATTGGCCGTGGGCAACCGTCTGTACAACTGCGCCGTGCTGCTGGGCGACGGTGTCATCGCAGGCATCGTGCCCAAAATCTATCTGCCGACCTACAACGAATTCTACGAGGCGCGCTGGTTCGCGTCGGGTGTCGAGGTGGCCGATGGCAGCTGGCTCGAACTTTCGATGACCGACCGTAAGGGCAAGCGCGTACAACAGCGCGTCCGCATCGGCAAAGACCTGCTTTTCGACTTCGAGGGCACGACCGTCGGCATCGAAATCTGCGAGGATCTTTGGGTGCCGATGGCTCCGTCGAACCGTATGGCATTGGCCGGCGCACAGATCATCGTAAACCTCTCGTGCTCGAACGAGGTGTTGGGCAAGCACGCCTACCTGCGCCGCATGATCGAGGCCCAGTCGGGTCGTCTGGTGTGCGCCTACGTCTATGCCTCGGCCGGATTCGGCGAGTCATCGACCGACCTCGTCTTTGCCGGCAAGGGTCTCATCGCCGAAAACGGGACAATGCTCGGCGAGAGCGAACGCTTCCAGATGGAGCCGCACATTCTGGTGCGCGACGTCGATGTCGAAAAGCTGAAAGTGTTGCGACGCACGCAGAGCACATTCTGCAACCTCATGGCCGATGCCTCTGCCTCGACACGCGATTTCCACAGCGAATACTACTCGCACAGCCTGCCTCGCACGGGCGGCTACCAGACAATCCAGCTGAGCAAGCTCAAGGCACCCGACTTCGAGCAGCAACTCTACCGCTACGTGGCTCCACGTCCGTTCGTGCCGGCTTCGGCCGATGACATGGAGGCGCGATGCTCCGAAATCTTCAACATCCAGGTGCAGGGACTTGTGACGCGCCTGCAACACATCCAGGCCAAGACCGCCGTGGTGGGCATCTCGGGCGGATTGGACTCGACATTGGCTCTGCTCGTCACCATACGCGCCTTCGACAAGCTGGGTTGGTCGCGCGACCGCATCGTCGGCATCACCATGCCCGGTTTCGGCACGAGCAAGCGCACACACGGCAACAGCCTCGGCCTAATGAAGGCATTGGGCATCACTACGCGGAAAATCAGCATCAAGGATGCCGTCAACCAGCATTTCAAGGACCTCGGCATCGACCCAAGCGTGCACGATGTGACCTACGAGAACTGCCAGGCGCGCGAACGCACACAGATTCTGATGGATGCGTCCAACCAGACGGGCGGCATCGTCATCGGCACGGGCGAC
>DFJU01000151.1:52515-56551 GCA_002373755.1 Bacteroidales bacterium UBA3663
ACCTACAACGGCGACCACATGTCGATGTACGCCGTCAACGTCTCCATCCCGAAGACGCTAGTCAAATACCTCGTGCGCTACGTGGCCATGAGCGGCAGCGAAGAGGCGCGCAAGTATCTGCTCGACATCATCGACACGCCCATCAGTCCCGAACTCATCCCGACCGACGAGCAGGGCAACATCGCACAGAAGACCGAAGACCTCGTCGGCCCCTACGAGCTGCACGACTTCTTCCTCTACCACTTCTTCCGCTTCGGTGCATCGGCCGACAAGATTTTCATGTTGGCCAAGAAGGCATTCCAGAGCGACGAATATGCCGGCGAACGCGATGCGACCTACGACGACGAAACCATCCGCAAATGGCTCTCGACCTTCATGCGTCGCTTCTTCCAGCAGCAGTTCAAACGTTCATGCCTGCCCGATGGCCCGAAGGTCGGCACCGTGAGCATCTCGCCACGCGGCGACTGGAGAATGCCGAGCGACGCAAGTTCTGCCTTGTGGAAGTAGACCCACCCCCCAAGCCCCCTCCCGTTATATAGGGAGGGGGAGTATATACAAAAAGAAAGACAGAAACATTGCCAACATTTTTATTTTTATGGCCAATGATTTCCATCTTGATTATGGACAATGGTTCACGACCACGAAACGGCGGTTAGGGCTGCCATAGTGTAGCGGCCGACCGTAAAAAGGTGAGGATTGCGAAGCGGTAAGCCTTGTTTGAGGCCGACAGGCTGAGTTCGGCTTACAAGCGAGCGAGGCCACCTTTTTGCAGGCCGCGTAACGTAAGGCTTGACTTTCTTTGCTTACTTTCTTGTGTCAAGACAAGATCCTCGCAGCGGATAGAACGATTGATAATCGTTCAGCGAGAAGACGAGCTTTAGCGAGAGTCCAGAAGTGCCCTCCGCAAAGGAGAAAACCAAAATATGTAATCAGTAATTTGTAATTTAAATAATATGACTATCAACGAATTCAAACAAACACTCAACGACGAGAAAATCGAGAATATCAAGGCCATTCTGGCCAAAACCGACAAGCTGACCGACGACGAATCGCAGGTCATCGAGGACTACATCAAGGCATCGGCCGAAGCTCTGGGCGACGACCAGATTGCCGAACCCGTGCGCTACATCCTGACATCGATCGGCGGACTGCGTGCCACCGACCTGCAGGCTGTCATCGGCGAAGAATTCAATCCCGACACCTTCGAGGAGTGGAACAACGTGCTCGGCGTGCCCTTCCTCGCCTACCGCGAGCTGCCCAACTGCAAGCTGTACGACTTCACGCCGCAGCTACGCGAAAAATTGGACAAGATGCTCGACGAGGGCAACCACCGCAGCTGCGCGAGCGACCTCGGCTACTACCTGCTTGAGCACAAGGAGGCCGGCGACATCGTGCGCGACGTGCAGATTACCCACCTGCTGCTCGATGGCGGCGAGACGGCTGCCGTAGCCGAATACGTCAGCCAGGCCGAGGGCGAGCAATTGCGATTGGCCGTAAACACACTCGGACAGGCGTTGAAGGATGCGCCGCAGGCCGTGAAGGACTGCGTCTATGACATGCCGCGCTGCGAGGGCGAGAAAATCAACCTGACCAAGCTGCTCATGATTCTGCTCAACGACGCACTGAACATCGTGGGCAATCCGGAACTCATCAAGCCATCGGCCGAACGCCTCACTCAGGTCGTCGAGGAACTCATCGGCCAAGGCCATCAGGAGATTTCCGTCATCTTGGGCATCGGCCGACTCCGCATCGCACAGAACGCCCGTATGCGCCGCCAGGAACAGGAGGCACAGCAGGCATTCATCGCTGCCATGAACTACCTCATGACGCCGCTCCAGCAGGCCGACCCGCTCACCATCAGCAGCGAGCAGATCCGCCAATATTGGATTGCACTGAAAATCTGTCAAGAGATGGCTCAGCCGAAGGCCATCGCCGTCCTCTTTGAGGCCATCGTCAAGGCCGAACGCGCTCAGACTCAAGACGAAAAGCGCACTGAAGAGGAGCGCGGCCGCATCGCCGAAGACATCATCAACCAGCACATCGACATGGCCAAACTCTACTACGCGCTTCCGAAGGAGTTGCAGGAGCAGTTCACCAACTACACCGAGCCTGCCATCAGCCTGCTCGACGCATTTCTGGATGAGCCGAAGGGCGATTATTCATCGCTCGACACCGCCGACCTCGCCAAGATGGCCGGCTTCTACCAGTCGCTCGGCGAGCTGTGCGACCACGTTGAACGTCACGACAAGGCATACGACGCACTGGTCGAGGCCCAGATACTGCAAATGAAGCTCGTCGGCCAATTCCAGAAGCAGGACGGCGAACGGATGTCGCCTCAGGGTCTGCTGCAACGCCTCGCGCTGTCGGTCACGAACCACATGCTGGCCATGCACTACCGTCGCCAGAACAAGTCGAACCACGACCTCACCGTTGTGCTTACGGCCAATATGAATCTCGCGCTCGACTGCTTCAAGGCATATCCGCGCGACGGCCGCGTCATCCACTTCGCCATCAACGCGGCCCTCGAACTCGGTGCGATGCAGCATAGCACGGGCGGTCTGCTGGCCGAGTGCGGCACCTACGAGAAGGTCATCCGCCAGTTCGTAGTGTTGAACAACATGCGCCTCGACGGCCAGCTCTGCCAGGACATGGCGATGATCCACACCAAGTGCGGTCAGGCTCAGGCCGATGCGAAAATCCGCCGTTATGGCGATGCTGTGCGCAACCTGAACGTCGCCAAACAGCTGTGGGAGACATTGGCCAAGACCACCAAGAATGCCGAATTCCAGAAGAATGCCGACACTGTGGCCCAAATCATCGCAAAAATCAAGAAGTAAGACTCCGCAATCCGACAAAAAAACAGTCACCGATGCCCAAAACACCGGTGACTGTTTTTCTTTTGTTTATGGCCAATGCACCCTACTTTAGTTTTTGGCCGATAGCGTTCATTGTCAGTCCGTCACGCTCGATGACGAACTGCCCGTTGCGGATAGCCTTTGCAGCCCTTT
The DNA here is from genome assembly GCA_002373755.1 of Bacteroidales bacterium UBA3663. Lineage (GTDB taxonomy): Bacteria > Bacteroidota > Bacteroidia > Bacteroidales > UBA3663 > Liminaster. Next base: position 55,524 of record DFJU01000151.1, read on the forward strand.
TCTTGTCCGACGACTTCACTACGCGGATTTCGCTCACGTCGTCGCTGGCCGGACGTTCGTAAGGGCCGATGTCGCGCGACTGGCCGGTGACGGTGCGAGCGAGGAACGGGAAATCGGCCACAAGCTGCTGATATACGGCGCAGGTCGATTCGTATGTCACATCGCCCGAATCGATGAGCTTGCTGTCGGCAGCCAGACGGGCGAAACGTCGCGGCAGAGAACCGTCAACGGCACGCGGCTTGAGCGCCTCCTCCTCGTCGAGCGAAATGAAATCTTCGCGGCCGATGCCCGTCACGAGGTGGTTCGTCCAACCGTTCTTCGACATGGGCGATGCGATGGCATTCCAGTCGTCGCCGCCCACGCAGATTTCCTGTCGGCCCAGACAGATGTTGTTGCAGAAATAGGTGTCGGCCGACGAACCTCCGCTCTCGAACATGAAGTCGTAACTGTTGTCGAAGCCGAGGCATCCGATGAGCACGTGCCCCTCCTTGTGGCTGTTGCAGTCGAAGCCCTTGACCGAGCTGCCGTTGTTGTTGCCGAACGAGATGCAGTTAATCGCGTAGTGGATGCCCCGCGACGAGCCACCCGTGCCGTTGCCGCCCAGCTTGATGCCGTTGCCGTTGCCCGAGAACGACATGGAGCCGCCCTTCTGTATGAAGTCCCTCACCCAGAGGTGGTCCTCGGCCTTGCCCGACTCCCAGGCCCAGCACTCGGCCAGGATGACGTCGAAGTCGGTCTCGTAGAGGTCCCAGGCGTCGTCGGCGTTACGCCATGCGCGGCAGCGTATGAACCGGTTGCCGCGCCCGTTGTGCATCTTGCAGGCAAAGCNNTGATGCCGTTGCCGTTGCCCGAGAAGGACATCGAACCGCCCTTCGTCACGTAGTCCTTGACCCAAGTGTGGTCGGCCGCCTTGCCCGACTCCCACGCCCAACATTCGACGAGCACGACGCTGAAATCGGTTTCGTAGAGGTCCCACGCGTCGTCGGAATTGTGCCATGCACGACAACGGATGAAGCGGTTGCCCTTGC
>DFJU01000093.1 GCA_002373755.1 Bacteroidales bacterium UBA3663
CCTACCGACTTCATGCTCGAACCAATCTTACGGCTCACACCGACAAACTTGGTGAGGTCCCAACGCGGAATCTTACAAATCATGTAGTCGAGCGACGGAGCGACATAAGCCGAATTGGTGGTACCCATCTCACCGATTTGGTCCAGGTTGTAGCCCAATGCAATCTTGGCTGCCACGAAAGCGAGCGGATAACCCGTTGCCTTGGAGGCCNNCCGGCAAACTTGGTGAGGTCCCAGCGGGGTATCTTGCAAATCATGTAATCGAGCTGAGGGGCTACGTAGGCTGAGTTGGGCGTGCCCATCTCACCTATCTGGTCGAGCGTGTAGCCCAGGGCTATCTTGGCGGCCACAAAGGCAAGGGGATAGCCGGTGGCCTTGGAGGCAAGGGCCGACGAACGGCTCAAACGGGCGTTCACCTCGATGATGCGGTAGTCGTTGGTCTCGGCATTGAAGGCATATTGGATGTTGCACTCGCCCACGATGTTGAGGTGGCGCACACACTTGACGGCGATATCCTGAAGCATCTTGACTTGCTCGTCGGTCAACGAACAGGTAGGAGCCACGACGATGGATTCGCCGGTATGGATGCCCAGCGGGTCGAAATTCTCCATGGATGCCACCGTAAAACAACGGTCGCTGGCATCGCGAATGACCTCAAACTCAATCTCTTTCCAGCCTTTGAGCGACTCCTCGACCAAGACTTGCGGCGCGAAGGTGAAGGCCGACTCTGCCACCTCGATGAAGGTCTTCTCGTCGGGACAGACACCCGAACCCAGACCACCCAGGGCATAGGCCGAACGGATCATGATAGGATAACCTATCTGACGGGCAGCGGCAAGCGCCTCGTCCATGTTCTCACAGGCATGCGAGACAGGCACCTTGAGATCCACCTTGTTCAACTCCTTGACAAAGAGGTCACGATCCTCCGTGTTCATGATGGCCTCGACGCTGGTGCCCAACACTTCGACACCATACTCCTTGAGCACACCCGTACGGTAAAGTTCTGTACCACAGTTCAATGCGGTCTGACCACCGAAGGCCAGGAGGATGCCATCAGGACGCTCTTTCTTGATGACCTCCGTAACGAAGTGTGTATTGACGGGCAAGAAATAAACCTTGTCGGCAATGCCTTCGCTGGTCTGGATGGTAGCTACGTTAGGGTTGATGAGTACAGAGCGGATGCCCTCTTCGCGCAAGGCCTTCAGGGCCTGACTGCCTGAGTAGTCGAACTCGCCGGCCTGCCCGATTTTGAGGGCGCCGGAACCAAGCACGAGCACTTTCTTAAGTTGCTTCTTCATGTAGAATAAAAAATATTGTTAGGTAAAAAATTGTCTTTCTGCTGAAATATTTTTTCATGGAAAGGATTAATCGGGCGCGAAGATAAGATTTTTTCGGCAAAATTCACAAAAAATCACGTAGCAGAATTCACTACGCGATTTTTTGCAAAGATGAGGGACGCAAATCTTCACACAAAGATGTATGATTTTCACAATTTCCATAGGGAATTTCCGCGCCACGTGCGTCATACGGGAGGAACAGACCGCATAAAAAGGCGATACTGTTCGTCACCGGAACGGCCATTCGTCACACACGGCACCGCCACTCGTCACAAAACGGAGCAGAATATCCCAGAAAGTTGTCCGCGCGGAAACGTCGCCATACCTTTGCCGCCGGAAATCAAAAAAATGGTTATGAAAAATAACACATTTATCGGAATCGTCCTAATCGCGGCAGGCCTGCTCAAACTTGCCGACATGTGGGACATCGTGCGACTGGACTGGCTGTGGCAGCAGGCATGGACGGCCTACATCTGCCCCGCGCTGCTGCTCTACGTGGGTTTTGACTTTATCATCGGCAGTTACAGACGGCACCGCGACCGATGGCTGCGACGCCCCGTCCCATTCGGCGAAGACGGCAAACGCATCCACTGCAAGGCCGACTTCGGCGGCGACGAATACATCTATCGCGGCGAACCCTTCCACGGCGCATGGCTCGACTGCTTCTGCGGCGGCATCCGTCTGGACCTGCGCGAGGCCACCATCACCGAAGACGAAGAAATCGACATCCACACCATGCTGGGCGGCGTCGAACTTCTGGTGCCACGCTCGGTGAAGGTGCAGGTGAACAGCCGCAGCCTCTTCGGCGGTGTGGGCAACGAGATCGAGAGCTGCGATGCGGCCGATGCCCCTTGCCTGCACATCGTGGCCAGCAACATCTTGGGCGGCGTGAGCATCAGCAACGCATGATTCATGGCCGATGGCGCAATCTCCGCCACAAACCATCGGACTTCCGGCACGTGAAATGGTGCAAAGATGCAACTTGGTTGCAAGTTTTTTTTCACTATCTTTGCACGCAAATTTGGGCAAACAATTTGTAAGCAATTATTGTTGCACGACGACACAAGAAAAAACAAAACTTTATCCATCGAACCTGTCCATTTACATTGGACCAAACTTTATTTGACACTCAAATGAGAAAAAAACTAACACTGATTGTGTGTGCCTTTTTGGTATGCCACAACGCCCTGGCAGTCAAAATTACGGGCGTAACCACCGACAAGTACGGAGCCACCATCCCATTCGTTTCCGTGTGCGAAAAGGGCACGTCCAATGGCACAATCTCCGATGCCGACGGCAAATTTGAAATCGACATCAAATCGCTGCCTGCCACTCTGACATTCAACTGCGTGGGGTTCAACTCGGCCGAAAAGACCGCCTCGGCCAATGGGCAGCGCCTCACCGTGCTGATGGAGGAAGAGCCATCGGTGCTCAACGAGGTGCAGGTCCTGTCGCACCACCACAGCCGCACGGAGAGCGTCATCATCGGAGTCGAGAACATCCAGATGGCCGAGATGGCAAAAATGCCCGCCCTGATGGGCGAACGCGACATCATCAAGTCCATACAGCTGCTGCCCGGCATCAAGAGCGAGGGCGACGGCTCATGCGGATTCCAGGTGCGCGGCGGAACGGCCACTCAGAACCTCATCATGATCGACAATGCCGTGATTTACAACGCAGGACATCTGATGGGCGTCTTCTCGACCTTCAACGACGACGCATTGACCAACGCCTCGCTCTACAAGGGCGCGATTCCGGCGCAGTTCGGCGACGCATCATCGTCGGTGTTCGACATAAAGACGCGTAGCGGCGACATGCAGGAGTACTACGGCAACGTCTCCATCGGCCTGCTGTCGTCGAAATTTGCCATCGACGGCCCAATTGTGAAAGACAAGGCATCGTTCTTCATCGCAGCGCGCCGCACCTACTTCGAGATTTTCCTCAAACCGACCAAGAAGTACCGCGACAAGGTGTTCAACTTCTACGACACCAACTCGAAAATCACGTTGAAGCCGACCGAGAGCGATGTGCTGAACGTCATGTTCTTCCGTGGCCGCGACAACATGGACATGGGCAACAAGATTGCCGAAATCCATTGGGGCAACACCGCCGCTGCGGCCGACTATGCCCACCGTTTCGGCTCTGTGGCATCGGCCAAGATGTCGCTCATCTTCAGCCAATATGACTTCATCGAGTCGATGAACGTGCTCAAGATGAAGGTCAGCTTCGACAGCTATCTGCGCCACCACACCGTCAAGGAGGACGTGACGATCACGCCGTCGGACAACCAGAAAATCAACCTCGGCGCGATGTACGACCACATCAACCTCAAGTCGGGCGACTTCACCTACAGCAACGGAATGTCCGAGAGGGAGTTGCGTCGCGGCAACGAAATCTCTGTCTGGGCGGGCGACGACTGGACCTCAGACTTCGGACTGGAGATGTCGGCCGGAGTGCGCGGAGTGCTCTTCAAGGCTCTGGATGCCGACCGCAAGGAGCAATACACGGCCGTCGAGCCACGTTTCAGCGCGAAATTTCAGCTCAATGACAACCAGAGCATCAAGGCCGGCTACTGCCGCACGTCGCAACACATCCAAACGCTGCTCGACGATGGAATGTCGTCGCCCATCGGCCGCTCGATCATGTCGGGCAAGAACGTCAAACCGCAGATTTCCGACCAAATGAGCATCGGCTACGCGGCCGATCTGGACGATAAGGGCTACGAATTTTCGGTCGAGGCGTACTACAAGGCCATCGACAACGTGTATGACTACAAGGACGGCAAGAACCTCGGCTCGTCGGTCGATCTGGAAAGCCTGATCCTGAACGGCAAAGGCCGCGCCTACGGCGTCGAACTGTTCGCCAGACGCGACATCGGACGCTTCTCCGGCTGGATTTCCTACACGCTGTCGTGGTCAGAAAACAAGGTTGACGGCATCAACAACAACCGCTGGTACACCGCATCGAACGACCGCCGCCACGACATCAACATTGTGACGATGTACAAGCTGAACAACCGCTGGGACCTCTCCGCTACGTGGGTTTACACCTCCGGCCAGGCCCTCACCGCACCGAGCGCGAAATACGATCTCGACGAGTTCACGCACTACTACTACGCAGAACGCAACGGCTACCGCGCGCCGGCCTACCACCGCCTCGACGTGGGCGTGAACAACACGAAGGAGCGCCGCCGCTACACGCGCATCTGGTCGTTCGGCATCTACAACCTCTACAATCACTACAACCCGTATCTCATCACGGTCGATAACGACGACGACAAGCCGTCTGGCACACGCACCGAACAGGTTTCGCTCTTCGGACTGATTCCGTCGGCCACGTGCACGGTCAAGTTCTGATGTGAGTTAGGAAATAAGAAGTAAGATTTAAGAGTTGTTTTCCAATATGAAAAGATTTTTCTATATAACAATTTTATTTGCAGCACTTTGCAGCTGCACGAAGGAGATTGAAATCGACTACAAAGACATCGAGCCTATTCCGGTCATCGAGGGATATTTGTCGGCCGACATGACTCAGGTCAAGGTGACTCGCACGCGCAACATGAACGACTCGGCCACAGCGCCCGGCATCCGTGTTGATGCAGTGAAAATCGTCATGCCCGACGGTTCTGAAACCACGCTCGCGTTCGACGCCGACGGCATCTATCGGCCGACATCGCCCATCGCGCTGACCGACTACGCGACCTACACGCTCGAAGTGACCATCGACGGTGTGACCTACACCGGCGCATCGACCCTGTTGCCGAAAATCGAAATCACCGAGCCGGAATTTGTCTGGGCCGAACTGATGGACTGGATGCAAGTGCTTGAATTCGAGACGATAAACATTGCTGACGGCGAAGAGGCTTACGGCTGGGTCCGACTGCACCGCAACGGCGAACTCTACTTCAGCGATGCTGGCAAATGCACCGGCAATTCGCCGTTCGACATCGGCCTTTATTACGACAGCGACATGGAGTTGGACGAAGAGATGATCCTCTACGACGGAGACACTCTGCTGCTCGAAGTGCGCCACATCGACCTCGGCGTCTATAACTATCTGAGCGAATACAACAGCACGCAGCGCAATCCGGCGCAGTTCTTCACGCCGTCGGTGGAGGGCAAAACCTGTCTCGGCTATTTTGCTGCCTTCAGCCACGTGACGCGCGAAATGATCTACAAGAAGACGCCGCACGAGTGATGGACGATGCTATGAGATCTTCACGGGATGAGGGGAAAATTTCTCTCATCCTTTCTTTTTTCTTGGCCGCCATCAAGGGCGGGACACACTGCAACCGGATCGTTCCTAACATAGGCCGCAGCCATTCGTCACTGCACCGCGCGGACCATCACATGACGTGCTCCATTCGTCACAAAACGGCGCAAAATATCCCAGAAAATTGGGGCATCGGCCAACGAACCGTACCTTTGCAACGTCGAAAAACGAAGATGCAAGGAACAATTTGAAAAATCTGATTAAGCGAGAACATTATAACAAATAAGATATTATGGAACTGAAATTTTGCCAGAGCTGCGGAATGCCGCTCTCCGAAGAAGTCCTCGGCACGAACGCCGACGGAAGTAAGAATGAAGATTACTGCATGTACTGCT